>JBNACB010000005.1:31756-69920 GCA_049632765.1 Akkermansiaceae bacterium
CCGCATACCACTGCTCAAGTAGCATCGCCAAATCGCGGACGAAATGACGTGCCCGTTGGCCAGTGGCTACCGTGCGCATGATAATGCCCATGCCCTCTGGCACCTGAAGTTTTTGCATGATGCGGCGCAGGCGCTGACGCTCCTTGGGATCGTCCACTTTGCGTGAAATACCGAATTGATCGGAGTAGGGAGTGAGGACAAGATAGCGGCCCGCGAGTGAAATATTAGTGGTTACACGAGGTCCTTTGTTGCCAATGGGTCCTTTGGAAACCTGGATCATAATTTCCGATCCCTGTGGGTAGATATTGGGGATGTCCTTGGACGTAATGCGTTTTTGTTTTTTCTTTTTTCTGCCCTCTCTCTGAATTTCCTCAAGGCCGCTGTCGAGGGCGGCAGGGATAGCATCCCAGAAGTGTAGGAAGGCGTTTTTATCGAGACCGATATCGACAAACATGGCTTTGAGGCCCGGTTCGATATTTTTCACCGTGCCCTTGAAAATACCGCCGACAATGTTGAGATCACCTTCGCGCTCCAGATTGTATTCTTCCAGGGAGCCGTCCTCGATGAGGGCGACACGGCGTTCCAGCTTTTCTGCATTGATAATGAGTGATGCTCCGTCGTTTGGCGATCCGGCGCCCAGACCGAGAGCATTTTTTATACGTTTAATCATAATAGGATTTGGGTAATGGTTATTGAGTGTTGGTGATTCTGTTGGGGTGTTAAATTCTTTGTGTTTTATTCTTCAATAATGATTGCCCTGGGGGCCACAGATCCCGCTGCGTCCGCACTTTGTCTGATGGAGGGCTTGTTGAGATGTGGGCGTCGGGGTGAGGTAGGAGGTCTGCTTACAGGGAGGTCTGAAATCTCATCTCCTGTCTCGCCGCCGTCCTCATAAGCGATGGCAAGTAGGCCTCCCTCATCGGGCAATTCAACCTTTTCCCGGACAAGGAAGTCGCCGTTGTATTCACTCATTACGTGGAGGGGAAGCTCGAGGCCTTCCTCCTTGGCAAAAAGTCCACGCATGATGAGGTGAACCAGCGGGCCCGCCACTGCTCCACCACTACTACCACGTTTGACAGCTACTACCACCACATATTTGGGCTGCTCATAGGGAGCAAAGGCAACCGTCCAAGCATCGTGGGACTTTTCGCCCTGATCCACGGTTTGTGCAGTGCCGGTTTTGGCGCACACGTCGCGCCCCTTCACGGCAGCACTGCGGGCCGTGCCGCCCAATTGATTGGCTGCCAGCCACATGCCTTTCCGGATACGCTCCAGATCCTGTTTCCTCACTCCATGTTCAAGAAGGTCTGTTTTGAGAACAGGCCGGTTGTGAACAAGCGTGCCCTGACTCGGGTGAATGACCCGCTTCACGATGCGAGGTTTATAATGCCGGCCTCCATTGGCAATAATGGAGACAAGTGAGGCGAGTTGAACAGGGGATGCCGCACTGTCGGACTGTCCAATCGACATCATTCCGGTAATGGAAGGGGTCATGGATTGTCCTGGTCTGAGTCGCTGGCGCCAAAAGTCATTGCCTGGGTAGAATCCCGCGGATTCGGAGGGAAGTTCGACTCCTGTTTTTTCACCAAGGCCCATCAGTTGAAATACCTCCTGCATTTGCTGGCTGCCCATATCATTGGCAACCCGCATGAAATAGCAGTTACATGATCTTTGAATGGATTCCTCCAAGTCGAGCAGACCATGGCCTGTGCGCTTCCAACAATGTATTTTAATGGCTCCGTAACTAATGTAGCCTGGGCAATTTTTACTGCCATGTGCATGCCCATGGATGCTGGCTGCCACGGCCGTTGGTAGCTTGAACGTGGAGCCGGGTGTAAAGTTGTTTATCGCCTTGTTAACCAGGGGGTGTGCGTTGTTGGTGCGGTAGTTTTCCCACGCCTCGGGATCGATACTAGGAACGAAATAGCTCGGAGTGAAGTCAGGCACTGATGCCATGGCGAGAATTTCCCCCGTGTTGGGATCCATAACCACCGCAGCAGCACGACCAACCCGCCTTAGTGTATTTTCAACAAGGCATTGAATCTGTGCGTCGATGGTGAGCTCAACACGGGATCCCACATCAGGCTTGATGTAATCCACCATTTGAAGCACAGCACCTTTGTCATTTTTAAGCAGGGTTTTGACGCCTTCTTCACCTGTCAGATACTCGTTCATGGTGGCTTCCACGCCGGCAATGCCTTTACTATCCCCCGTATAGTGTTTGAACTTCTGCTTGTCTTCGGTTGATATTTCACCCTTTTCCCACTGTTTAACATAACCAAGGATATGGGAAGCCAGGGACCCATAGAGATATTCGCGCTGTGGGTTCACGCGCACATCAACTCCCGGAAGCTCGAGATTGTGTTCGGCATAAACTGCAAATTGCTCATAGCTCAGATTGTCGCGAAAAGTGAAGGGGACGAGGCCGCCATGGGTGATAAAATGCGTATCAACAGAACTTGCCCGGTAATCGTTGTCGAGCTGGTGCAGGGCGAGTTTCGGTCTGACCCATTCGTTGACTACTTCATGGGTTTTTTTGCTGCGGAAATTTTTCACCAGTGGGTCATCTTTGCCCCGGGTTTGTAGTAAGTGACGCTTGTAGTCGTCACGGATTTCCTCGAGATTGAAAATAACCTGATAGTTGCGTTGGTTTTGCACGAGTGTAACCCCATTTCGATCGGTAATGTCGCCGCGTATGCCGGGCTCACGAATGGTTACAGTATAGTTGGATGGCACTTGCTTGAGGAAACGTGGACGCTCCTTGATCTGATACTGGTAAAGACGTGACAAAAGAGCCCCGAACCCCACCAGAATGAGCGCGGTAAGGATGTAGAGTCTGAAGCTGTAACGAGGTTCTACCATTTGCTCAGAATAAATGTTTAGTCGACATAGCGATGCCTGTATCTGAGGCCTTCGTAGCGGATGATATGCCGGCAAGTCGTAGCCAGTTCGTGGATGATCCAGAAAATGAGAGGGGAAAACAGCATGGTTAAGGCGCTGGTGAGATAGATCTGGTAGAGGATGTTCGGAGGGAACGTGAAATCTCCCCGGACGAAGTTAAGAAGAAGATACTCCGTGAACAGATAGGAAAATATGGCAATGCCCGCGAGAATGGATGAGATATGCCATTTTGCTTTGCGGAACAGTGGCTGGATAAGTTGCATCAGCAGGCCCATCAGAGCGTAAAGGATAATGCTGTAGCCGAAGCGAAGCGACTCGACGGGATTGGCATAAACCTCCGGATCACCTCCCTGGACGCCAAGGGTGTGCTGAGCATCCCACAGAAATCCGCACATGAAAGCAAGCATGAGCATCGTGGCGAAGTCGACGCACACAGCACTGCATAGAAAAACAAGTGGTAGAATCAGTATGCGCGCGCTGTAAAGAGCTCCCATGGCAGGCAGGAATTGTTGAACCATGCAAGCGGCGAGGATGAGCAGAATAATGCTGAGTGTGTATTTGCTCACTTTGTAATTGAGTTGGCGGTTGCAGCTCCAATTTCCTGGGCAGGTCTTGGAGGCTGGGGAATTTTTACAAACACAGTGTCAAGTGATGCAAAATCCACCGCTGGCTCAACGAGTGCTTCTCCATACAGAGGCCCTGAATCATACGATTTGACGGTCCCGAGAAGAATGTCCGGAGGAAAAATGCGACCTCTCCCGTTGGTGAAAACCAACATGCCGGGCCTGATGTTTGCATCTTTACTCAAGAAGCGCAGCAGCAGGGAGGGTGAATCCCCGGTGGCGCCTCGAAGACCGCTGATAATTCCTGCTTCAGGAGAGGCGGCGATTTTTGCCGATACCTGACATTTTTCGTCTGTGAGCAGGATGACGGTGGATGTGTCTTTTGACAGTGCGTCGATTTTGCCAACAAGGCCCTCTGGAGAGAGCACCGGAAGCTGAACACCGACGCCGTGTTCTTCACCACGATCTATGGTGACTGTGTGCCACCACGTCGATGGTTGGCGGCGAATGATTTTTGCTGCAAGGACATGGAAGGGAGCATTCTCCTGAAAGTTGAGTGCCTTGTTGAGGCGGTTGTTTTCCTCCTCGAGCTTTCGCAGATGAGCAACCTCCATTCTTTTCTCATCGAGCTCTTCCTTGGCCAGCTTGTATTTCATCTCCCACTTTTTGGAGTGCTCGACTTCATCAATAAATGCGGATGCCCTGGTTTCGATGGCAGTTCCCCCTTTGAGAAAGGGGCTAATGGCACTGTAGTAGGTTTTCTGGATGCTACGTACGGAACGCTCGCTGCGTGTGAGGGCCCACACGGCACCCACAATGAAGAGCAACAGGGCGATGAGGTTCTGTGGTTTCATGACATCCGCCTGGCTGATAGCCCGATGGACCACCATGCGTGGGATCAATTAGCGTGACTCCGAGCTCGTGACTCGGCGCAAGAAAGAAATCTCTGAGAGAACCTTTCCCGTGCCCTCTGCCACCGCGCTGAGTGGATCCTCAGCTACATGCACGGGCAGTCCGGTTTCTTCACGCAGCAGTTTGTCCAGACCTCGGAGCAGGGCTCCACCTCCAGCCAGAACAATGCCCCGGTCAACGAGGTCCGCTGCCAGCTCGGGGGGGCAACGCTCAAGAGCTGTGCGCACCGCATCCACGATGGTGTTGAGGGGGTCAGCCATGGCTTCGCGAATTTCCTGGGATGTGATCGATATGGTTTTGGGCAAGCCGGCCACGAGATCACGTCCCTTGACCTCCATGGTTGTCTCCTTGGCCATGGGTGAGGCGGACCCAAGTCTGATCTTGATTTCCTCCGCGGTGCGTTCCCCGATCATCAGGTTGTAGGCGCGTTTCATGTATTGGATGATCGACTCATCCAGTTCATCACCAGCTGTTCTGACACTACGGCTGTAGACAATTCCGGAGAGGGAAATGAGAGCCACTTCAGTTGTGCCTCCGCCAATATCAACCACCAGGTTGCCTGCAGCATCCTGAACCGGCAATCCTACGCCAATGGCAGCAGCCATGGGCTCCTCGATCAGGTATACCTCACGTGCACCGGCCTGCTCGGCAGATTCCCGGACTGCGCGGCGCTCCACCTCGGTGATACCTGACGGAACGGCGATGACGACTCGCGGATTTGAACGTCTGCGGTTGTTGTTCACTTTGCGTATGAAGTGACGAAGCATGGCCTCGGTGACTTCAAAATCTGCGATGACGCCGTCTTTGAGAGGGCGTATGGCCACGATGTTGCCCGGAGTGCGCCCCAGCATGCGCTTGGCGTCATCGCCGACGGCCAGGACTTCATTCGTGCCTTGATTGATGGCGACTACGGAAGGCTCGCGCAAGACGATGCCGTGGTCTTTGACATTGACCAGGGTGTTGGCAGTTCCCAGGTCAATACCGATATCATTGGATCTTATAGAGAAAAATTTCGCAAACATGGATCTTGGATCAGAAGTGGTTTGATGTTGTTAAGTTGTTGGTTGAGAAAGAATTATAATTTTTGGAGAATGGGATGCATGGTGGCTGCTCAAAGCCGGGGCCATGCGTGTCTCATAAGGGCGCAACGTAGTACGGATTTTTCAAGATCCGGTGTTGTTTGCCGCGGTCTTATCGACTTGTGTGACTATTGGTTCATAGCCCCGCTAGGTCAAGTGGTAAGAGCTCGAAATCGTTGAAAAACAGGGGCTTGCCGCCTTGCTGCCTTTTTTGTTCTCTCAGCTGCGACCCGACTTCAGCTGAGCTTGAGGCGCTCGTCTTCCTCCAGAGCGTCTGCCATTGCAGACCAGCCCTCGGGAGTCTGCAGGTTGAATGTCCGCAGGTAGAGGGTCACCAGGGCGGGGTCATGGCTTTCGAGCAGTCTGTCGATAGCGGCTTTGAGTTTCTCGGCATCGAGGCTTTTGGGTAGCTCTCCCTCAACCTGACCTTTACCGTCATGGGGGATATCAAGGGCGTCACAGAAGGCCGCCAGCATTTCCTGCTGACCCTGCATGAAATAGACCTGGAGAAGGTGCTCGGCAATGAGATCGTTGCCCTTGTTCTGTAGATTTTTATGCATCCATGCAATCTGGTCAGCGACGGATTTTTTTTGCAAGAAAGGTAAACGGAGCTTTTTGTTGGTGGCGAGTCCGCCCAGTGCCGTTTTGTAGAGATTGCGGTCCGTCTCTCTCATCCAGGTAATCAGGTCTGAGACAATGGACGGTTTGACTGCTTGGAAAAGTTCGTGTGCTTTCATTGTAGTTGGGCGGGATTGGAAAAATCAGATAAATTTGACAGATTGTTTTTTGCTGAGTCGCAGAATATCGCCGGATTCCGGCGTGACCTCAGCCACGGGGTCATCGAGTTTGGTGCCGTTGAGCTGTACGGCCCCCGTCGTAATGAATTGCTTGCGGAGTTCTCCATTGGATTTCTGCATATTAAAGCCCTCAGCAAAGGCGAAGCCGGCGAGAGTGATTACATTGGGGTTGGAGGGCAGGGAGTCTAGAGGTATTTCAACCGCTCCAGCGCCTGTGTCACGGTTTGAAAATCGGGCTTCCCAGGTTTCACGGGCTTGGAGAGCATCTTCCTCGCTGTGGTATCGGCTCGTAATGTCAGCCGCGAGCTGTTTTTTTGCCTCCATCGGGTGCAGGGAGGTGTTTCGGTCCTTGCCGAGCAGGAGCGTGTAATAGCGGTCCATGAGATCATCGGAAATACTCATGATTTTGCCGAACATTTCGGCAGCCGGATCACTTACGCCAATATAGTTATGAGCGGACTTGGACATTTTCTTGACCCCGTCAAGGCCCTCCAGCAAAGGCATGAGGATGACAACCTGCTGGGGCTGGCCCTCCTCCTTTTGAAAATCGCGACCAACAAGGATATTGAAGAGCTGGTCGGTGCCGCCGATTTCAACATCAGCCCTGAGCTCGACTGAATCCCAGCCCTGCATGATAGGGTATTGAACCTCATGAAGACGAACTTCCTGCCCTTTGTCGATCCGGGACTTGAAGTCCTCTCGTTGCAGCATTTGCTGCATGGTGACACGGCTGTTGAGTCTGAGCACTTGCTCGTAGGTCATGTTTCTGAACCAATCACCATTGAAGACAATCTCGGTTTTTTCCTTGTCGAGGATTTTGAATGCCTGGGAGGTGTAGGTTTCAGCATTGGCCAGCACTTCATCGCGTGTAAGTGGGGGGCGGGCGGCTGAGCGCCCCGTTGGGTCGCCCACAGTGGCTGTAAAATCACCGATAAGAAGAATCGCCTGATGACCTAGCTCCTGGAATTGACGCAGCTTTTCAATGGCAACGGTATGTCCCAGGTGGATGTCAGGGGCGGTAGGGTCCACCCCGAGCTTGATTCGCAGAGGGCGGCCGAGCTCGAGTTTCTCCTTGAGCTCTTTTTCACTGAGGACCTTTGCCGTCCCAGAGGTCAGGATATTCAGGGCTTCTTCGACGGAATGAGTCATGACGCGCGGAGGTTGGAGTGTTTGATGGTTTGTGTCGAGCCGTAACATAGCTCTTTGCCGTTTATGGAGCATCCACCCCGGGGAGCGCCTTGCAGTGCAGTCTGCAATGATGGCTTGGGCCGTCAGCTCTGACCAATGATGCCAGTAAATACATATGCTCCAAGAAGGTGAGTGCCTATGGCGAAAATAAATGGTTGGGGAGCCTCGGGTAGCGTTTTTTATGGCGATAGCTATTTTTGGCTTTGCAAACCCCGGGGGATTGGCTTATTCCCGCGCCGCGACTTTGTTCGTATTGAGAGTAATGGTGACTGTAGCTCAGGGGTAGAGCCCCGGATTGTGATTCCGGTTGTCGCGGGTTCGAATCCCGTCAGTCACCCCATCTCACTCATCATGGCAAGCTGGCTTTGATCGGACTGGCAGGCATTGTTTTTTCATTCTTTCCCTTGCTGAGCCTTTTGTTATGGTGCCAGAGTATTCTGTTTCATTGTTCAAACGTATTAAGTTTCTTTGCATGTCCGGGTTTGAGGAGGTCATTGGTTACAAGTTTAGCGATCCGTCCCTGTTGACCGAGGCTCTGACGCATCCGAGCAAGACCTTTGAGAGCAGTGAGCACTGTCCGCATAACCAGCGATTGGAGTTTCTCGGTGACGCGGTCATTCAGCTTGTTCTTACCGAGAGGCTTTACAAAATGTTTCCCGAGTTTCCCGAGGGTCAGCTTACCAAACTGCGCTCACGGCTTGTGTCGCGCAGTGCCCTGTGCAAGTTCGCCACGAGCATTGGTCTTGGTGAGGTGGTAATCATGGGCAGGGGCGAAGAGGCTTCCGGAGGTCGGAACAGGGCATCGATCTTGGCAGATGCCTTCGAGGCGCTTGCCGGGGCGATCTACCTCGATGGCGGTCTCGAGGCTGCCGCAGAGGTTGTTGAGAGACTTTGTAAAGTCTGGGTTGATCAAGTCGCCCTATCGCCCGAGGAACGCAACCCCAAAGGGCAACTGCAGGAAAAGTTGCAAGCGCTCGCTCCCGAGAGTCCATGCTATCGTGTGCTCGAGGAAACAGGGCCCCAGCATGACCGAAGATTTAAAATATCTGTCGAATGGCAGGGCATGCTTCTAGGTAAAGGCATGGGCAAGAGTAAAAAAGATGCCGAGTCCCGTGCTGCTCAGGACGCGCTCAAGCGAGAGAAGTGGCAGGACAGTGTCGAGTGAGAGCGCCTCATGCCGAAACATAGTTTGCAGGCCGATCTCTCTCCATGGCGGCTTCGTGACATCTACCCTAGCCCCTGAGAAGGGTTAAGACAGCGACCTGCGTTGCTCCACTCTTGAGTAAGACTCTGGCACAGGCATTGGCTGTTGACCCGGTCGTAAAAATATCGTCCACGAGAATGATGTGTCTTCCCTGAATTTCTTCTTGAAACCTGGGCTTGAGTGCAAAGGCGCCACTGAGGTTTTCAAGCCTTCTGGAGCGGTTGAAGCGGGTTTGGGTGGTGGTTTTACGTTTGCGTTCCAACATGTCCCGGCAGTTCATGCCGGTTCGTTTTGAAAGATGAAGACTCAGTTCTTGAGCCTGGTTGAATCTTCTTTTTCTCTGTCTCGTCCAATGCAGAGGGACGGGAACCAGGATGCCATCATTAAGATATGGCGTGAAACGTGGGTCAGAGAGACCCTTGTGCAAAAGATCGCCAAGATCACCGGTAAGATGAATCAGACGGCGATACTTGTAGTCATGCAATAAGGTCCTGCCATCGCCGCTGGCATGCAGCGGAGCGCGAGCAAATTCAAAGTCGAAACTCAGGTTGTGGCAATTGTGGCAGCTAAAATCCGACCTGATGTCTCCCTCGTATGCTTCACCACATAGCTGGCAAAAGGGATGCTCTGTGTAATCGAGTGATTTGGAACAGGTGTTGCATAGATATGCTCCACAGTTCAGGGGCCGTTTACATAGATGGCATTGCGCCGGGTAAATGTAATCGAGAATCCTGCTGACGAAACTTTTTACGCGGCCAGATTTGAAGGTGCAGTTGTCACCGTGTGATTGAATACCCTGTATCATCACGGGCTGTCCGTATCAGGTTTGGGGCGTGAAATTTGAATGAAGATATGTATCAGCAAGGTGGTCACGATCAGGATGCAGAGGGGCAAGAGCCCCGACAGGGTGTTGCCTCCTATGAGAAGTTTTGAGATTGCGGGAAGCTGGGTGTTGGCCACCGTGGTCTGTTCAAGAAAATGCTGTGAAAAAGTCATGCCGATATGGAGCCCTATGGGTAGCCACAGCGAGGCGGTTCGGTAGCGGGCGTAGGCCATAACGAGACCAAAACTGAAAAGGGTGATGAAGCCGAAGGCGAATTTTTCGGGAGTCAGTAATTGTTGCAAGGTGACCTTGAGCATTCTGAAGCCTGCGTCCACCATCTCAGGGTTCTTCAAAACGAGCTCCTTGGGTGGTGTCACCGATAGAACGGTGGCATAGATTACGGAGCTGGAGATGATGGCGAGGGCCGGTCCCATGCTGCGCAAGCAAATACCCATGATTACACCACGAAAAAGGGACTCGCTGATGATGGCTGTGAAAATGGCTGACACCATTGCATAGCCCACAGCCATGCCGTAATCAGCCTCCGGGTTCATGGAGAACCATCCAATCTTTTTTAGAAGTAAAAACGAGATGGCCATCACCCCCCCCATGATCAAAAAACCAGCACCGAGATGAAGATCAGCCTGTGGGTTGCGGCTCAGTGACTGCCCATTGTTTCCGGAAATACTTGAGCGGGGC
The DNA here is from genome assembly GCA_049632765.1 of Akkermansiaceae bacterium. Lineage (GTDB taxonomy): Bacteria > Verrucomicrobiota > Verrucomicrobiia > Verrucomicrobiales > Akkermansiaceae > Oceaniferula. Next base: position 41,923 of record JBNACB010000005.1, read on the forward strand.
AGCTGTAGGCGCCATGGCTTGTAGATCGTGCCGGAGCTGGGATGCTTCAGTTGACACCACATCACGAAAGGACCAGCCAAGACGAGCGCGCAACCGAGCATGGAGCATAGGTAGAAAGAGCTGAATGTGACGCCTTTGCAACAGTCAGCCAGACTGTCGAGAATAGGGTTCAGTGAGCGGGATTCCCGGACCTCGGCAAGGAGCATCCCTGCATTGTAGAGCCATGGTGAGATCGCGGCCGCAGTAACAATGGTAAGGATGAAAAAGAGAATGACTTTGGTCAGGTCGCTCTGAATGAGTCGCTGCACAGAGCGTATTGTCTTTAAAATAATTCCCCGCGTCAATGCCTTGAATGAACGAAGTTTCGCATTCTCATCGGATGGAATTGGACTATAGGATTAGCCCATGCAGAAACACCAGTGGAGAGAGGAGGACGATGAAGGAGCGAAAATCTATCGCGCGACTCATCATGCCTCTGAGTGGAAGTTATACTCTCAAGCTAAAGGGGAGGAGGATTGGCATCACCATGACCCCATTCCCAAGGAGTTATTGCAGAAGCTGCGCCAGGTCATTTGGAACAAGTATCAGCGGGGCAGGTGTGCTCACAAGTTGGTGGTGCAGATCGATAAAATGTTGGTTGACGACTAATTGCCAAGAAGATCGGGTCTGTTTGTTCTGGTGCGGACCATTGCCTGTTGTTTTTTCCATGCTGCTATTTTGCCGTGGTCACCACTCAAAAGTACATCAGGAACCTTCATGCCCCGGAAATCATTGGGTTTGGTATATGCCGGAGCCTCCAGCAAGTGTGGGTCTGAGAAGGATTCTTCCTCTGGCGATCTTGCATCTCCCAGAGCTCCGGGTAGCAGACGAACGATGGCATCGGTTAGGACTGCTGCAGCCACTGCCCCATTGGTAAGGATATAGTCGCCGATAGAGATTTCCTCGTCCACGAGTGCTTCAATAATACGGTGATCCACACCCTCGTAATGGCCGCAAAGAATGATCAAATGCTCAGATGTCGAGAGGCGTTGAGCGTCCATTTGCCTGAATCGCCTGCCTTGGGGCGTCATGAGGATGACCTTGGTGTTGGTCTTCCGCAGCTCTTCGACTGCTGCAAATACCGGACCAGGCATCAGCAGCATGCCCTGACCCCCTCCGCAGAGGTAATCGTCTGTTTTTCGATGTTTGCCTGTGGCCCAATCGCGTAATTGGTGCGCTTGTATGTCTACGAGCCCCTGTTCGCGGGCTCTCTTGATGATACTGTCACTGAGCGGGCTGATGGCGATTTCCGGAAAAAGCGTGATAATGTCTATACGCATACGGACCGACCATCGGGAATCTGCAGACAAGATTCAAGAAGGAAGAGCAAAGATTGAAGTTTGCAGTTTTGCCGTACCCAGTTATCCATGTGTTGGTGAGCGGAGCAAATCAGAGAAGCGTCTACATCGTGGCGGGTGAAGTCAGCGGGGATACCCATGGTGCCTGCTTGATGGATGCCCTGCTTCGCATTGAGCCCGGGATCTCTTTTCATGGTGCCGGTGGGCCGGAGATGTCCAGGCTTGCCGGAGATAATGTGAACAACTGGGTGGAGGATGCTGCCGTCATGGGCATCTGGGAGGTGCTCAAGCGCTATCAATGGTTCAAAAAGCGTTTCGATGCCATGCTCGAGGAGGTCAGGCAGATCAGGCCTGACTTACTCATCCTCATCGATTACCCCGGCTTCAACCTGCGCCTTGCCAATGCCGTCAGGAAACATCTCCCTGCCACAAAAATTGTTTATTACATCAGCCCACAGGTATGGGCATGGAACAAGGGTAGGATACCTAGAATGGCGAAAACCCTGGATCTGATGCTTTGTATTTTTCCCTTTGAGCAGGAGATCTTTGAAGCCGCGGGCCTGCCCACTGTTTTTACCGGGCATCCACTGGTGGATGAGCTGGAGGAGAAGCGTGAAGATGTTGTTAGAGAGGGAGATCTCATTGGCCTTTTTCCCGGTAGCCGTGAGCGCGAAGTTTCCAGACTTTTCCCCACGATGGTTGAGACTGTCCGGCGCATCCACTCTCATTATCCTGACTGGAAATTTGAGGCGGCTGCTGCCTCCGAGGTGCTTGCTCAGCGGATGGGCGAGATGGTTGCTGAGGCCAGGTTGCCAGCGGATCTGATCACCATAAAAACCGGATCAAGTCATTCACTCATGCAACGTGCCACCTGTGGAGTTGTCGCGAGTGGCACGGCAACGCTTGAGGCAGCAGCTCTCGGCTTGCCCTATTGCCTGGTTTATAAGATATCGTGGCCCACATGGGCGATGGGCAAGCTCTTGGTTAAACTAGATCACATTGGTCTCGTTAACATCCTTGCTGGAGAGAGAGTGGTTGAGGAGTTGATCCAAAGCGATGCTGAACCGGGGCACATCGAACGTTGCTTGACCGAGCTCATGAAAAACGCCCCCGGCAGGGAAGACTTACAACAGAAATTACTAGCCACGGCTGCCATGCTGGGTGAGCCGGGTGCCCATGAAAGGGCCGCATCCGAGGTGGCGGCGCTTTTCGAATGATTTTATAGGAGGTTGCCCTCCGGTTTTTTCAAATACCATGCCTGATACAACTGCAACAAAAGCTGAAGAGGACTCTCCGCGGATCTACAAAATACTGCTGATGGTTTTGCCTGTTGGGGTTGTGGTGGGCACGATCATTTTCATGTTCATGTATTTCCATTTGGAGCGCGAGGAGGAGAAAAACCACTCGGTGATTGTGGCGCATGGATTTCGAGCCACGGACTTGGAGGACATGGTGGATAAATTCACCGGCCGGATCGGCCTGAGAGACATGAATACTGAAGCAGGGAGGTCTGGATTGCGCCGGGCAGCCTCGATGATTGAAGGGCGTCTGGGTCCTCAAAATGTCGGTTATTCCGTAACAAGATCAGATGGGTTGGCAGCGCATGGACTATTGTGGAGAAGCCTTTCAGTCGAAGTGCCCGGAGAGAAAAACCCGCAAGAGGTTGTCTTTGCGGCAGTTTCATTTGCCGGCTCTGGTCAGGATGCGGATGCAAACACCGTTTCCACGATGGTCATGTTGGCATCTTCCATGGCCTTGGAAAAGCCTGCCCGCACGCTTCGATTCGTTTTTATCCCGATGGAAGACACGACTGCCAGCAAGAACCAGTGGCTGCTTAGCCGTTGTCTAAAGCCCGGTGAGACTTGTGCTGGCATCATCGGGCTTGAGACCATGCAGGAAATGCCCTCTACAGCAGATTCAGCATGGCAAGCTTTTACAAAATCTGCCAGCGACCTGGATTGGTGGAACTCCTTACAAGGTAGTAATGAGGTGGCCCGGGTAAATGAGGACCGAACTCCCTCCGTCTGGTTGACGCACACGGTGTTTTCACCTCAGGCATGGACCGGCAGCAGGGGGCAGCGTATCGAGCGCACCCTGTCTGCTGCACAAGAGCTGCGCAAGTGGTTGGTCAAGGCGTCTCAGTAGGTGGGGGCTTTTTGCGGCTGCTGGGAAAAAACATCTTGCCACATGCGCCCCAGTGAGATACCTCCCCTCCGCACTGCCTGTTCCATTCCACCACAGTGGTTTAACGGGCATAAAGTGAAAACAAGGGGCATTAGCTCAGTTGGTAGAGCACTTGCATGGCATGCAAGGGGTCAGCGGTTCGAATCCGCTATGCTCCATTTTGTTTTCAGTGCGTGGCTTCAGCTTCGCAAACCGATGACCGGTAATTTGCCGCCCCTGATGGCGGTTTTTTTATCCCCTATTGACTGAACCATTCCATGGCTATTGAAGGAAAACAGCTCGCCATTGCCTGTGCCAGGGCAGCAGATCATATCCAGGCAGAGGACATCCGGGTTATTGACCTGTGCGGGGTATCGTCTCTCACGGATTATATGGTCGTGTGCTCGGGCACTTCCCTGCCTCACCTCAAGGCGGTCATGCGTGATGTTGAGAAGGACGTCATGGAAAAATATGAGGTTTCCCCGTTCAATTCTGAGGGAAATGCCGACTCACGCTGGGTGGTGCTCGATTACATTGATGTGATGGTGCACATTATGCACGATGAACTGAGAAACCTCTATGGTTTGGAGGATCTTTGGGCCCAGGGCAAGGAGGTGGACTGGCAGGGGCTGTAGACAGGTCATGCCTGACCCCGCTGAGAATGCATCCGGCGAGAGCCAGCTCACTGAAGGAATGATTGCCGGGAGAGCTCAGCATATTTTCCATTTCTTTCAAGGAGCTCTTCGTGGGTGCCGCTCTCAATGATGCGGCCGGCGTCCAGAACGTGAATCATGTCTGCGGTCTGAATAGTAGACAGACGGTGAGCGATGACAAATGCTGTGCGGTTCTGCATGAGGTGGTCCAAGGCTTGTTGGATGAGCCGCTCGGTTTCACTGTCGACGGAGGCAGTGGCCTCGTCGAGCAGCAGAATGGGTGGGTTTTTGAGCAGTGCACGGGCAATGGAAAGTCGCTGGCGTTCACCTCCCGAGAGTTTAACGCCCCGTTCGCCTACGACAGTATCAAGGCCATCGGGTAAAGCTTTGACGAATTGATCTGCGTTAGCGGCTGCCAAGGCGCTCCACATTTCCTCGTCCGTTGCATCACGTTTCCCAAGATGGAGATTTTCTCTCACCGGGCCATTGAAAAGAAACGCATCCTGAGTCACGTAACCAATCGCAGAGCGAAGGGACTTTTTTGAAATAGTGTTGAGCTCTATGCTGTCAATGGTGATGGATCCCGCATCGTATTCGTAAAAACGGCAGAGGAGGTTGACGAGGGTTGATTTGCCAGCTCCGGTCGGGCCAACAAGAGCAATGGTTTGTCCGGGTTTGGCAGTCAGGGAAATATCCTGAAGAGTGGGTTGCTCACTGTAGGAAAACTGCAGGTGATCGAACACCACATCTCCCCGGACGGGTTGGGCAAGTTCGACGCCCTCGGTGGCATGCACCTCGTCGTCTTCATCAAGAATTTTAAAAACGCGCTCAGCGGCGGCTCGCGAGGACTGAGCCATTTGATTGAGCTGGTGAAGGCGGCCCAAGGGTTCGTAGAGTGCCCAGATGATAGTGAAAAACTCGAGTAAAACAGAGTTGTCCAGACCATTCTGGTGGATCTGCCATGCGCCCACGGCAAGTACGAGTGTGTAGCCTATCGAGTTTAGAAAGCTCATGGAGGGCGAGTAAATAGCCCAGGCCTTCATCACTGTCAGGTTGGCATCACGCACCCGCGAGGATGACTGGTTGAAGCTGGCGAATTCATCGTCCTCGGCAGCGTAGGACTTGATCTGCCTGATGCCGGCAATGTTGTCATGGAGCATGGCATTCATTTCCCCTGTGGCTTTTCTGACGATGCGGTAGCGTTTACCAGCATGGCGGGTATACAGCCAGGCTCCTAGAATCATGAGGGGAAGTGGAGCCAGCGCGCAACATGCGAGGACTGGAGATCGGGTGAAAAGAAAGACCGTCACAATAACGACTTGAAGTAGCGCGATGAGCCCTTGTTCAATACCGTCAATGAGAACTCTCTCCATTTGCGGGACATCCTCGGCGACGCGGGTCATGATATCGCCCGTGCGGCGCTCATCAAACCAGCGCAGGCGGAGTCTCTGCAGCTTGTCGTAGAGCGATGACCGCAGATCATAGATAGCTTTTTGCTCGAAGGTGTTGTTGATGAGAATGCGCAGACAATTGAAGAAATCGCGCAAAAAGAAGGCTCCGATCACTATGATGACGAATACCAGAAGCTTTTCAATCTGCCCCTCGTCGATGACCTCGCGCTTGACGCGACCTGTCATCATCGGGAAAACCAGCAACATCAGTGTCATCAGAACAGCGCATACAAGCTGAGCTGTGGCCAGTTTCGGGTATTTGCCGAGATAGGAAAAGATGCGCAAGAGAATCTGCATGAGCTCATTGAGGAGCAGGTTGACGCCCACGAATGGAAAGAGGGCGTTTTAAATACAAGGAAAAACGGTATAAAAATAAATCAATTTTGCATTGCCGTATACCTATAAAATCTCTAAAATGTTTGAAGTTTAGGTTCTCATTTAAGGGATCCGTAACGTTTTTTCACCCGTCATGCCCAAGATATTTGGAATCATTGCTGCTGTTGTATTGGCTGTGTCTGCGTACATTGCCATGAAGAACCAACAGGCGTACAAGAAGGAAATTCAGAGCCTGCACAGTGAGCAGGCTGAAAAGGTGAGCACAACCCAAGAGTTGGAGGCTCAACAGAAAAGATTAAAAGATGCCGAGCAAGCCAAGGAGAACTTCGCGAGCAGGCTTGTTGAGACTGGCAAAAAACTGAACACGGCGATCAAGCTTCATGATGAAATTGAAGAGGAAGTCAAACAATTGCAAGAAGCCCACAGTGCCAAGGAAGAGCAGGTTGCTCGCGCAAAAGAAACCCTTGCCGGATTACCCAGTGCGGACGACCTCATTCCAAAACTCAAGCGTTTGAAAAACCAGCTGGTGGAATCACAGGATGGAATTGCATCAGAAGATGTGCGCCTCAAAGCTCTGAGCCAGAGGGAGCAAGACGGAAAAGCGAAAATCGCAGCTTTGGAGCAAATGATCGCCGGCCAGACCAGTGGGGTTTCCATGGCCAGTCTCAAAACAAGCATCAGCGGAATCTATGAGGGCTGGGGTTTTGTCATTTTGGCGGGTGGAGACAATGAGGGAGTGGTTCCTGGATCAACACTGGATGTCCTCAGGGACGGTGAAGTGATTGCCAAGCTCAGGGTCACCGCGGTGGAGGCAGGACGTTCCGCAGCAGATATTATCATGGATACCGTGGCTGCAGGGGTAAGGCTTAGTGTAGGTGACGTCGTGGTAGCGGAAACCCGGACAGATCAGCCATCCAGCGCCTTAGGCTACACCAAATTCTAATTTTTTGTGAAATCTCGGCGCTAGCTACCCACCCACACTTCATAATACAACAGCATCCCCACAAGCAATTCTCCCTTAACATCACACAAAGACAATGAACGTCTTCGCTTACATTTTCTCTATCCTTGTCATCATCACTGGCGCTTGGTTCTCCTACAGTACGATGAACAAGTTCTCCAATTTGCAGAATGAGCGCATCGAGCTCGACAAGCAAAACAAAACGCGCAGCGCCTTCATTGTTCAAACCAAGAAAGATGCCAAGGTCATGGAGGCAGAGCGTGATGAGGTGAAAACGTCACTTGCGGAGGCCGATGCAGAGCTTGAGACCACCATCTCCAAAGTCAATCTGTCCAAGCGTCAGGCTTCAACCTGGTCGAGCAAAATCGCTGAGCAGGACAAGCAACTCGCTCAAACTGAGGAGATCATTGACAACATTAAGTCGGCTTTTGAAGAATTGGCGGGAGACATTGAATTGGCCCAGGTTCCTGATCTTGTCAAACAGCTTGAAGATGATGTGAAAAATGCCAATCGGGAGCTGGAGGAAAAACAAGAGCTCGCGGAGGCGGCCGATACTCGTGTTAAAAGCGATGAGGTGAAAATTGCAGATCTCAGCGACCGAATTCAAAAACGCAAACAGCGCATAGCTGGAAACAAGGCGGAGGGTCGTATTACGGCGACAGATCACAACTGGGGCTTCGCAATCATCAATGTGCCCGATGACATGCCACTTGATAATACCTCCAAGTTGCTCGTCAAACGTGGAGCGGCTTTGATCGGAAAGCTCAGTATCAATGCCATCGAGGGCAACCGAATCATCGCCGATATTGACTATCCCAGTATGGCGGCGGGAATGGTAGTGCAGCCAGGAGATGCAGTGGTGCTCGCCAAGCCGGTTACCAACTAGGCAGCAGCCAGCTTTTAGCGAATAAACCTTTGTTGCAGGTTTTTTAGAATGTCCTGAAGCTCCTTGGCTTCGTTCATCAGAGCCACCATTTGCTCTGGACCCAAGTCTGGTTGCCGAAGCTTGGCGCGGAGTGCAGCCTCTTTGTTCTGAAAATGGGTATTCACCAGCATGGCTGTTGTCTCCTCGGCAGCCCTGACAGGGCTTTCAGGAACGTCCTGAGCCATTGTTTTGCGAAGTGCCTGCTGATCGTCGGGTTTAAGGGAAGTGATGTAAGCTTGAACCGTTGCTGCATTGCCGGGATCAGGTAGCTTGGCAAGGATATCATGCAGGATGGAGCCACCCGAGAGCGAGTCCAGTGGTTCAGCGATGGTCTCGAGCTGCTCACCAAGCCACTCCTGGGCATCCGCGGAGGTTAATGCGAGATGACAAAGGTAGGCGATGGAGCCATTCATTGGGCTGGCGCTGACCTTGGCCGCTGCGCCAGGGTCTGCCTCATTGGCAGAAGACGACGATTGTCTTTTTTCCTGAAGTCTTGACCGGGCTTGCTGCTTCTCGGCGTCTACTACGCTTCCACGCATTTCCTCGGCCCCGATGCCCAGCCTGGTTGCGACTTGATTGATGAGCGCATCCTTGGTGAGTTTATCTCCCACGCAGGCAATGAGGTGGGCGAGCTCCTTCGCCAGAGCCGCGCGTTCACGCACAGATGAAAGATCCCTGGTGGAAGTCTCGTGCTCGAGTTTCACGGTAAAGTATTCCTGGGCATTCTCGACGAGCGCTTTAAATGCATCTGCCCCCTCGCGCTTGATCAGTGAGTCAGGATCATCTCCGCCGGGCATGATGACCATGCGAATGTGAATACCCTCGGGTGCCAGTATGGAGAAGGCCTTGTCAGCTGCCTTGAATCCTGCGGCATCAGCGTCAAAACAAATCACGACGTCATTGGTGTAGCGTTTCAGGAGACGCGCGTGTTCCGGAGTGCATGCAGTACCAAGGGTGGCAATGGCGCTACCAATACCACTTTCATGGCAGGCAATGACATCGATCTGTCCCTCGCACAGAAGAGCATACTTGTCTTTGGTCATGTGACGTCTCGCCTTATCGAGGGCGAAAAACACCTTTGATTTTTTGAACAGCTGGGTCTCAGGGGAGTTGATATACTTGCCGGTGTTGGGGTCGTCACGGAGCTGCCTCCCACTAAAGGCGATAATGTCACCATAGTCATTGTGAATGGGGAACATCAGCCGGTCCCGAAAACGCACATAGATTCCTGCCCGCGGGTTGCCGACATCCTTGAGTGCAGAGAGCCCACTGTCACACAACTCCCGACCTGTGAAGCCTTGTTCACGCGCCCAATCCAGAAAGACTCTCGGGCTCTCCGGCATCCAACCCACAACCCACCTCTCTGCCATGCCCCTGCCATAACCACGTGACTTGAGGTATTGGCGGGCGTGCTCGGCATCAGGTGACTCCATCATGAGCGTGTGCATGAAGCGTGCGGCCTTGTTGTGGAGCTCGAGCAGACGTGATTTTCGTCTTCTGCGTTTGTCAGCTTCTGGATCGTAGGCATCCTCCTGCACAATCACGCCTGCACGGCTGGCGAGTTTCTTGATCGCATCCGGAAACGGCAGGTTTTCGTATGCCATGACAAAGCCAATGGCATTGCCGCCCTCGCCACAACCAAAGCAATGGTAGGACTGGCGGGCCGGATTGACCATGAATGATGGTGTTTTTTCGTTATGAAAGGGGCAATTTGCTTTGAAGTTGGACCCGGCCCGCTTCAAGGGCAGATAAGAACCTACCACATCCACAATGTCGGTGGCGGCAAGTACTTGTTCGATCGTTTCTTCAGGGATGCGCCCCATGGGTCACTTTTAATTCACAAAATCCAAATACCAAATACCAAATTCAGCTCGAGAGAAAATAATATTGGACTTACTGCATTGCCGCTGTTCATTAGCGGCGTGCAAGCTCCAGAACATGGTGAGGGAATGGCATTCATGAAAGCCGGAAATGCCGGCTATGTCGTCGGAATTGGCCCTTTTGAGGAATTGGCCACTGCCCCCGAAGATAAAACGGCCTTTTATATCAACGATTTTGCGTTGTCATCAAAGCACCCATGGAAGGTTCCAGCCAAGGTGCTCGAGGTTGCAAGCCTGGAGGAAGTGGGCTTGGACAAGGGGCATATAGGAGTCCAATGGGATGAGTTGGAGGCAGACAGCTTTGCCGGAGTTTTTGCCGAAATTAATGAGATGATCAACAAAGGGGTCATCGAGAAGTCGGTGCCTGTCGCCACGGAGAGAGGAAAGTTGGTCAGCGGCAGTGGCAGCGCGCTTCCGGGAAGTATGCAGCATCTGGGAGAGCCCTTTTACAGCTATGGCTGGAGCCGGGGAGATAGCGGATTTTGTGGTGCTACTCCGGAACTACTTTTTAAGTTGGATGGCCTGTCTTTGCAGACCATGGCCTTGGCCGGTACGGCAAAGGCGGACGAGCGAGTGGTGTTTGCTGTCGATGGCAAGGAGATCAAGGAACATGAATTTGTGGCTCAGACAATGGTGGCGAAGCTCTCCGACATAGGTCATGTAGAGCGTGGCAAAAGAACAATTATCGATCTGGGCCAGATCGTTCACTATCACACGCCTATCGATGTGCAGCTCTTTGCTGACAGGGGTATTGATGAGCTCATCAAGCGACTGCATCCGACTCCCGCACTCGGGCCGTTGCCCCGGACCAAGGAGACCATGGAGCTGCTCGCGAATTGGCGTGAACGTTTGAATTGCCCGTCATGTTTTGGAGCTCCCTTTGGTTTGTTGCGTGATGGGGTTTTCACCTCGGTGGTCGCAATCCGCGGAATTCACTGGCATGGCGACCATGTTGCCATCCCATCTGGATGTGGAGTCATTGAAGCCTCCAGACTGGTTAATGAATGGCGTGAGCTCAGACTGAAGCGTGACGCTGTTCGGGCAGTCTTTGGTATTTAAGAGCCCAGGGTTTCTGGAAATGTACCCTTCCACACCTCGAGGGCTTCTTTGATCTGCCTGGCTTCACGACTTGGGGAGAGTTCCCACACGAGGGGTATGTGCGGATCCACGTGCCTGAGCAGTTTCTTGAAGTCGAGCTCGCCTGTAAGGGGCACCCGGTGATCGCGATTCGGCCAATAGACATCATGAACATGACAGCCAATGAGGTAGGGTTTCATTTTTCTAAGCCACTGGTCATGATTGAGAAAGCCGAGATTGTGCTTGAGCTGAACATGTCCAAAATCATGCCAGTAGCCCACCCAGGGGTTCTCTTTGAAATGCTCTTGCAGCTGGATCATCTCGGCCTCATTTGGAACATCCTCGTATCTGCTGCGTGATTCAACAGCCAGTGGGATTTCGAGTTCGGCGGCTTTCTCGGAAAGCTCCTCTAGTGCCTCAATGGCACGCTGGTAGTAGAGTGGGGATATTTTCTCCCGTTTGCGAACAAACTTCACTTTGTGCCTGGCATAGCTCGCATCCAGTTGATGACCATCCTTGAGCATACGCGTGAGTTTCTTTGTCCAGTTTTTGCTGCGCATGGGCACTGACCCCATGTGCATTACCACATACTTGGCACCAAATTCTGCAGCAAGCTCGAGGGTCCGCAGTGTCATCTCCATGGCCCGTGCCCGATCGTGGGGGCGGTGAGAACTGAACTCATAAGCATCCGGGGCATCGATCATGACCTCGACCGGAGAGGGGAAGTAGTTGTGAACTCCAGAGCAGCGGAACTTGTTCGCTTCGAAAGCTCTTTGAAGCCCCGGAAGTTTGCTGATCGTCATGCCGTGACTTAGCTCAATGTCTTTAAAACCGAGTTCAAGAATCTCGTCGATGATTTCATCCCCCTCGGCATGACGTGAATTATTCCAACAAGTTGAGAAAGATAACATTGGATAGACAGTGGGCGATTTTGACAGGCAGAGCCTAGGATCTCAGATCAAGGGAGTTTCCAGCTTTTTCTGAGGCGCTGATACTCGAGTTGCGGTAACAGTACGTAAACGGGGCTCCAGTCCGGGTCAATGCGGGCGATGAGTTTTTTCAGCATATCCTCGGGCATCGTCGTGCAGCCCGCGGTGGCCTTTTTGCCGTCATCACGCCAGATGTGAAAAAAGATGGCTGAGCCTTTCCCTGGTTCCGGCTTGCCGCCTAGCATCGCATCGTTGTGCCCAATGTAGAGCTTCAGGGAGTGAGCGTGGTCGTTTTGACGCATCTGGGCCTTTTGTTGCCAGCTGGTGCTGGGACCGTTTTCGATCACGAGATGTCTATTGTAGTGCGGGGATAATGGATCTTCGACCCAGAGGTCACCAGTGGTAATCTGTCGGTATGAGAGTCCCGGGTGGCGGTTAATCTCCCTCGCGTAACCATACGCAGCGCCAACCTTGAAGATGCCTGCAGGAGCCCTCTGGTCACCCTCAATCTTGCCAGGAGCAGAGGACTTGATAGCGGGGTGGAGGCCCCGACCCCATGCAAGTCCGTTTTTGCCAAGCCTGACAGACCAGGTGTTACTGGTTTTTTGCCATGACTCACCCTTTTTCTCGTAAAGTGTGAGTGAAGCGTGCGATGAGTTCCAATCTTTGGCGATGCCAACGATGGCTTGTCTGCAGTCACCCGGTATTTGGGCGCTTAGAGAAGTTGCCCAGAGCAAGATGAAGCAGAAGACTCTCATATCTCCTGCTCTGCAAGTTTCTGACAGCCCTTGATGTCGAGCTTGCCTGATGCCAGCATGGGGATTTGCTCCACCGGAATGAATATTTTCGGGCACCACAGGCTGGGCAAGCCCGTATCCATGAGCTTGTAGCGCAGATCAATGCATTCCTGTTGGTAGGTTTCCCCGCATACGGTTGTCAGCAAAGCGATGGCCTCACCTTTCTGGGCATCCGGAATGCCCACCACGGCAATTTTACGCTCTTCCTCATGGTCCAGTCCAAGCAGCTTGATGATTGCTGCCTCAATGGTTTCATGAGGGACCATTTCCCCGCCTATTTTTGAAAAGCGCGATAAGCGCCCCTCGATGAAGAGGAACCCGTCCTCGTCGACCCGTCCTATGTCACCGGTGTTGAACCATCCATCAGTGATGACGGCGTCCGTTTTTTCCCGGTTATCCAAATAGCCTGGAAAAATATTCGCGCCACGAAGCCATATCGTGCCTTGCGTGTCGATCGGGCAGGGTTCTCCGGTTGTTGGATCGGTCATTTTGACTGCGATGCCGGGCAAGAACTTACCAACGGATCCGGCACGGTTCGTTGGAATGACAGGTGCTTCGCCCTCCTTGGGTGGGTCTGGCAGGTTGACATTGGTGGCAGGAGAAGTCTCAGTCAGTCCATATCCCTCCATGGGTAGGATTCCAAATTTCTGCTGAAATGATTCCGCAAGGGATTGCGGCAACTTCTCAGCACCGGTGATGACATAATCAAGTGACTGGAGTTGATCAGGTTTTACGCGGCGCATGTAACCGCGTAAAAATGTGGGAGTGGAAAGTAACAGGTTAGCACTGTGCATGCTGACCAGTTCTGCCAGACGTTTCGTTTCAAGCGGGCTTGGGTATGTGATCAGATTCACGCCTTCTATGCAGGGATACCATAGAGTGACCGTGCTTCCAAAGGAATGAAACAAGGGAAGGCAACCCAGGATTTTAGCATCATGGCGCAGCTGAATCCTACAACCAAACTGGCACACATTGGCGAGCACGTTGCGGTGAGTGAGGGGCACTCCTTTGGGCTCGCCGGATGACCCCGATGTAAAGAGAAGGACAGCCTCATCATCAGCCTCGAGGTCAGCAAGGCCGAGGAGTTTGATAATCATCGGGGTGGGCAATGTCTTGAGTACGATGAGCCACCGAATGATTTTCTTTTTCAGTGCCGGTAACACACGCTCTACGAAAATGAGATCACGGTTTGGCGGCCATGGAAAGGAGGGCACTTTGCGAACAAAGGGATCAGCTGTGATGAACTTATCCACGCCCGATTGACGGATGGTCGATTCAATCGCGCTTTGGCTGGAGGTGAAGTTGATATTAACCGGTATCTTGCCTGCAAAAACGACAGCCAAATTGGCTACCATGCCCCCTTTGCCGGGAGGCAGAAGAATACCAACACGTCTTTTTTTTGTCTGCTTTTTGATAACTCCGGCCAGTGCGATAGCCGCTGCGAGCAGTTTTTCAAAACTAGCGGCCGAATCGTCAGTGCCGTCGTAGAGGGCGGTTGTTGAGCCGTGCTTTTTGATGCCATTGAGAATAGCCACCGGCAGAGAGTCATTGAGAAACGCCCTGGCAGAAAAGATCACTTCATCCGCCGCGTGCACTGCTTCTTGCCAAGCCGCCACTGTAAGAGCTTCTGCGGGTATGAGTGGGGCAAAAGCGAACACAGAATCGGGAAGCCTCTTGGTATTCTCCGGCAGATATGCGAGCTCAGCAGGTCTGCCCACAGCCATTGGCAGGACGGGAAGCCCGAGAGCGCATAATTGCCTGAGATTTTTTGGAAGGATATGCCGGCATTCACCTTGGCGAGAGCTGACTACTCCGCACAGATAGATAATGAGCCCTCCGTTTTTGAGGTGCTCTTGGAGTGTCTGGCCGATAATTTCCGGGGCAGCATCATCAGCGCTAAAGGCAACAGCCCTTACTCCGTCTCGCTCGAGGTAGCTGCGCACCGGATCATCAAGGATAATGCCCTCTTCACAAAGCCAGGTGATATCGCGCCCTGCAAAGATGTCCTCGAGCAGCAGCATTTGGTTGAAATCAAGGCGGCCGGGAATGACCAGTGCACCCTTTGCGGGGATGTGTTCTTCTCCATGGATTTCAATCGTTTTGCTCATTGGGTAATCTCTGATAGGCGCAAAAAAAGTGGAGGCCGTTTGACGAAGCAAGATACTCTTAAAAGTATAAAACCACCTCCATGAGCGTGCTGCAAGCTGGAACCCTCATGCGGCCGGATATAATGCACTAGCCACGAATACTGGGCTTTGGCCTCCGGGCTTTCAGCATATCAGCTCTATTGCCCGTGATTCGAAATGGAAGTCATCTAGAGAGCATCCAGAACACCATTGATGAAGCGTGCCGAATCGTTCGTGCCATATTTTTTGGCGATCTCGATGGCCTCATTGATGGCAACGGCCCGCGGAATGTCATCCGAGATTTTCAATTCAAAAGCAGCAAGCCTCAAGATGGCTCGATCTACCGGATCCACTCTCTGAGGAGTGTAGTTTTCAATGACCCCTGCCAGCATTTGGTCAATCTCGTCCTTGTGTGATAGAATTCTGGAAACCAGTTTCTGGGTTTCCTGCCGGAATGATTCCAGTTCAGCACTGCTGCTATGCAGGTGGGCAAAAGCATGCATGCTGGCATTCGGGTCCTCCATGGAGGCAAGCCGTTGAGAGGCTCGGTCCAGGTGGGATATTGAGGCGTTGAGTGCCTCCATGTTCATCTTGCAATCAGGCAGGCTGGACAGCTGCTCATTCCATGCTGACCGTATCTGTATCAATGCCTCATTAGCGTCAATGACAGCACGGATCAGTTGATCTGGTACCGCCTCTGTCTTTTTGTTTTGAACAACCAGTGTCAGAGCTTCAATTTCCTTGCTGAGATTTTTTTCTTGGGAGATGAGGCGCTTGAGTGCTGCCACCAAAGGCTGCGTCTTGCTATCAGTTGCCAGCTGAGCCTGTGCATCCGTTGCTAGCTCGTTGAGTTTGTTCAGCCGGTCATCGCGGCCCTGAGTGACGTGTAGGATCGCCTTGGTTTTGGCGAGATTGAATTTTTTGAGGCTGCTCTCCTGGATCATTTGCCAGAAAGCCTCCTGCATATTGCTTGCCTCCGGACCATTTTCCGAGTCGGCCAGATAGAGAAACTGGATAGCAGCTTCGCGAATGTTGCGGCGCTTAGACATGGGGGTCACTTACGGTCGGGAAGCACACGAGTAATGCCGCGATTGAGTTGGCTCATAGTATCGACGATGGCTGATGCAGCTCTGGCTGCCTCTTTGCCGCGATTGAGCTTGCTTCCCACACATCTGGCGTATGCCTGCTTTTTGTCATCACAGAGGATGACCTCATGAATGACCGGAGTGACATGGTAAACAGCGATTTGCTGAAGAGACTGGGTAACGCTCTCTGCCACCATGTCACCGTGTGCCGTCTGACCTCGGATGATAAGCCCCAATGCAATCACACAGGCGGGTTTTTGATTTTGAATAACGGATTCGACTACGACCGGGATTTCAAAAGCTCCCGGCACCCGTATGGTTTCAAACGATATGTTGGCATTGAGCTCGCCCAGTTCTTTCTCTGTATTTTCCACCAATGCGTCAGTGAACTCGTCATTGTATTGAGACGCCACAATGATGACTCTACTTCTCTTTTGACTCAGAGTGCGAGGTCTGGGAGGCAGGGCCTTGGACATGGACGTGGATACGCTGGAGAGCTGGTCTCATGCAAGGTAGAATTTGCGAAGTTTTCAGTCAGGTAGGTGTTTCCGAAGAGCGCACGGGTGCATGAATGCCTAGCGCTGGATGAGCACAAAAGACCATCCGTAAAAAACGATGAGAATATTTATGAATTAAGTGAACAAATAGTTGCTATGGTATCGCTTCAACAGTATGTGGGGATGCAGTATAAGGGCTTCTAACCACTATCATTAAGAGATTAAACCAATTACATTATGGGACTCGATAAAATCACTACCAAATTTCAGGAGGCACTTCAGGCCGCACAGCAGCTGGCTTCTCGCTCAGCACATGCGGAGCTGAAGAGCCTGCATGTGTTGATTGCCCTGTTGCAGCAAGAGGGGGGCATTGTCGTGCCCATTCTTGAGAAGGCGGGCATTGATGTCACCCGTCTGAAGGCAGATGCCATCCAAGCGCTGGAGCGTGAACCCAGCATTCAAGGTGCCGCAGCCCAGCCGCAAATGAGTTACGGGTTGCGTGCCAGCCTGGATGCGGCGGACAAAGTTCGCGAGGAAATGGGCGATGATTTTCTCAGTGTTGAGCACTTTTTGCTCGGTAATCTGGATTGTGATTCTCCAGCCGGAAAGATTCTCAAGAAAGCTGGTTTGGACAGAGCCAAGGCCGATGCTGCGCTCAAGGAGATCCGGGGTAGCCAGAAAGTCACGGACCAGGATCCGGAGGGTAAATATCAAACCCTGGAAAAATACGGCACGGACCTGACTGCAAAGGCGCGGGAGGGTAAAATCGACCCCGTCATCGGCCGTGATGAGGAAATCCGGCGCATCATGCAGGTGCTGTCCCGGCGCACGAAGAATAATCCGGTCTTGATTGGTGAGCCAGGAACGGGAAAGACCGCTATTGTGGAAGGGCTTGCACGCCGTATCGTCAGTGGAGATGTACCGGATTCAATGAAAAACAAGCGGCTCATCGCCATGGATTTAGGTGGCATGATCGCCGGTGCCAAATACAGGGGAGAATTCGAGGACCGGCTCAAGGCTTTCCTCAAGGAGGTGACCGAGTCGGAGGGCGAGATCATTCTCTTCATTGATGAGCTGCATACCATTGTCGGCGCGGGTGCAAGTGAGGGTGCGGTGGATGCATCCAATCTGCTCAAACCTCAACTTGCGCGTGGTGAGTTGCACACGATAGGTGCCACCACTCTGGATGAGTATAGGAAATATATCGAGAAAGACGCAGCTCTGGAGCGGCGCTTTCAGCCAGTTCGTTGCGATGAGCCCAGTGTTGAGAGCACTATTGCCATCCTGCGTGGACTCAAAGAGCGTTACGAGGTGCACCATGGTGTGAGTATCAAGGATGGCGCCATTGTTGCTGCAGCAAATCTCTCCGACCGTTACATTACCGATCGCTTCTTGCCGGACAAGGCAGTTGATCTGGTGGACGAGGCGGCCTCTCGTCTCAAAATAGAACTCGATTCCATGCCCACGGAAATCGACCGTATTGAGCGTCAAGTGATGCAGCTCGAAATGGAGCGCCAAGCGCTGGCCAAGGAAAAAGACGATGCCAGTGCTGCCCGTCTAGGGAAGGTCACGGAGGAAATGGCTGACTTGAAGGAAGAATCAGCAACCTTGATGGCCAGGTGGAGAAATGAGAAAGATGTCATTGATGTGGTCCGCAACGCTCAGGAGCGTATCGAGGAGCTCAAGAATGAAGCCGAGCAGGCCCAAAGGCTGGGGGATCTTAACCGTGCCTCAGAGATCACCTATGGTAATCTCCCCGAGGCGGAAAAAGACCTTGCCGAAGCTCAGGAAAAACTCGCCAAGCTACAAGGCGACTCGCGTATTCTCAAAGAGGAAGTTACCGAGGAGGATATTGCCCGGGTTATTTCCTCCTGGACAGGTATCCCTGTGAGCCGGCTTCAGGAAGGGGAGCGTGAAAAGCTTGTGCAAATGGAGCATCGCATCGGTGAGCGGGTAATCGGCCAGCGAGATGCCATCATCGCTGTTTCCAACGCGGTCAGGCGTGCGCGTGCCGGTTTGCAAGATGAGAACAGGCCCATTGGTTCGTTTCTCTTCCTTGGCCCCACAGGAGTCGGTAAAACCGAGTTGTCCAAAGCCCTGGCGGAGTTTCTGTTTGATGATGAGCATGCCATGGTCCGCATTGACATGTCGGAATACATGGAGAAGCACAGCGTGGCGCGCCTGATTGGGGCACCTCCCGGCTATGTGGGGTATGAGGAGGGCGGCCAGCTCAGTGAGCATGTCAGACGCAATCCATACTCAGTGGTATTGTTTGATGAAATTGAAAAAGCGCATCCGGATATTTTCAATGTGCTGCTGCAGGTTCTCGATGATGGCCGTATCACGGACGGTCAGGGACGGACCGTCGATTTCCGCAACACGGTTCTCATCATGACATCCAACATAGGTAGTCAATTCATCATGGATGAGCAAAACGCCGAGCAGAGGGAGGCTAAAGTCATGGAGTCTTTACGTGGGCACTTCCGCCCCGAATTTCTTAATCGCATTGATGAAACAGTCATCTTTGATCGTCTCGAGCGCGAGGAGCTGGGCGAGATTGTCGGGCTTCAACTCGAGCGCGTTCGTCAGAGACTTGCCAAACAGGGTGTTGGTCTGGCTCTTTCGCAACAGGCCAAGGAATTCATTGCAAATCAGGGATACGATCCCGTTTATGGTGCGCGCCCACTCAAACGTGCGATCCAAAGACATTTACTGGATCCGCTCAGCCTCGAGGTGCTTGAGGGCAAGTATCAGGATGGGGATCTCATAGAAGCCGATGTGAAAAATGGGAAAATCATCTTCAACAAGCAATAAGTTAGAATGGGCTCATGGAGGTCATGTAATGAAAAATCATGAATTATTAAGTGGATAACCAGAGCAAGAATTGCTAAACTCAAATTTAGCTGGGTTGAATGTATTGAAACCTAAAATATCATATTCATTTAATCATTCATGTTACTATTGAGTCGCAACCAGCTACGTCAAACGAACCATAAGATTACAAATGTCTAGAAAAGGAATATTCAGTATCGCATCAGGAGGTAGCAAGGATTCACCCTCGCCGGAAGCTTCTTCTGATAATGTCAGCCCATTTAGTGAATCCAGTCAGGGTGATACCTCGGATTCTCCATTTTCACGCGAGTCAGAGGCAGGTGATCAGCCATTTCAAATGGATGGTTTTGGCCAGGGCGACGCTGAAAGCGAGCAGTCAGAGGATGCGGCAGCTGATTCACCCTTCAAAACCTTTGACGAGCCACAAGATGATTACGAGGCAGCAAAGGCAAACCTCGAGCCCCAGCACGACTTTGCTGCTGGCACTACCCCTTTCAAACCTGCACTTGCATCCATGGGTGAAGAGGGCAGTAATGACAAGTCTCCAGAGGATTCTCCTGTCGCATCACAAAGTGAGTCTTCTTCATCCCAGGTAACCATTGAGCCCGCTGCTGAGGTTCCTGTGAGCACACCGGCACCTTTTCAGGTTCCAGCCACACCCGCTCCGGCCCAGAGCACAAGCGCATCATCAGGCATGGAGCAGCTCGAGATCAGAGCCATCTTTGGTGTTGATCATGCCCTTGATGCCAACGAAATGATTCAACGTGCACGTTCGCTCTCCGGTGTTGGTACTGTAGCCGCCGTTGCGGGCAAGGAGCAACAAGCTCTGGCTGATTTCAGGTCGGCGATTAAAACCCTTGGTTTGGGTGATCCGGATTTGATGGAAATCAATTTTGGCAGTGGTTCAGTCGACTTCATTGTAGAGGGCAACACGACTCTGGCTGTTTTACAACAGGGTCCGTATGCCCCGGGTGTAAAGGAAACGCTCATTATTGTCGCACGCGAACTGGACAAACTTGCTTGATTCAAGCTCAGCACTCTCCCCATTGCGGTTGATCTCAGCCCGTGCATGGGATGCCATCATGACAGATAGGGCATCAAATGACTAAGCGCAAGACAGGGGCAGAGGAGATCACGATAAAAATTGCCATCATTGGGCAGCCGCTGTCTGGTAAAAAAAATATCATCAGGCAAGTGGCAGCCCAATATGGGCAATCTGCCCTCAAGTCACAAATGGTCTCCGGGGCTGACATCGTCCGCGCCGAGTTCATCTGGCCAGAGCCGGTTTCCGGTGGCCCCTTTATCAGGGTAAGAATATTTGCGCTTATTGGAGAACCGTTCCATCAGGCAGCTGAACAACTGCTTCTCTCCGGCTGCGATGCGCTTGTTTTCGTGGTGAACTGTAACCCGAGTAAAATTTCCGAAAGCAGGTCTGCATTGGTGAATCTCATGGCTAATGCCGACCTGGCGGGCTTGGATTGGGGAGCGACCACCATGGTGTTGCAGTACAATAACGCGGAGACGTATGCCAATATCAACCCTGAAGAACTGGATGCGTGGTTGGGGGTGAACACAGATCAGGTCCAGCGTTATCTGAGTCACTCCAACAAGAAGGAAGAGCTGGGAGTTGCCGTTGACGCGGCGATTCGTGGAGTGATTTCCGGGCTGAGTGAACAGGCCGCATCCGACGCACTCACTTAAGCAAGCGCTGTTTGGGCGTTGTTGTGTGGAGGGGTCGCGTGATTATGGGCAGGTTTACGCGCTCGGCTCAACGGGCTGCATTGCCGATTCCAGCGCTTGGGCCGTTTTCAGGATGGCCTGTTCGCCCATGTGTGGGCCCAGAATTTGCAGCCCCACAGGTAGCTGGCTGCCAGATTCCGAGGTGATGCTTCCGCACGGAACGCTAATACCACAAACACCGGCGAGGTTGGCTGAAATGGTAAAAATGTCCGCCAGGTATTGTTGCAGGGGATTGTCTTTGTCAGCTCCTATGAGGGGAGCCACATTTGGGGTCACTGGGCAGAGAATGGCATCTACTTCCTTGTAGGCATTTTCAAAGTCCTGCCTGATGAGGTGCCGCACTTTCTGAGCTTTATTATAATAGGCATCGTAGTAGCCGGAGGACAAAACGTAAGTGCCGAGAATAATGCGCCGCTTCACCTCCGGGCCAAAGCCCTGTTCTCTGCTGCGTCGGTAGAGATCGATGATATTCTCAGGGTTTTCCGCCCGGTTTCCATAACGCACACCATCAAAGCGGGATAGATTCGAGGAAGCCTCAGCTGGCGCGATGATGTAGTAGGTTGCCACTGCGTATTCAGTGTGAGGCAGCGAAATATCTACGATCTCAGCTCCGGAGGACGCCATTTTTTTGATAGCCTCCTCGATTTTTTGGCGCACAGCTGGATCAATTCCGTCACCGAAGTATTCGCGCGGAAGGCCGAGCTTCATGCCGGCAATTCCATCGTGGAGGCCTTGGGTGAAATCGCATTCCGGCTGTTGGATGGAAGTCGCGTCAGATGGATCAGAGCCGCAGATAGCATTGAGTAAGAGAGCTGCATCCTCCACATTTTTGGTTACAGGACCAATTTGATCGAGAGACGAAGCAAAGGCGACCAATCCATAGCGGGAAACTCTGCCATAGGAGGGTTTGAGGCCAACCACCCCACAGTAGCTTGCAGGCTGGCGAATCGATCCTCCTGTGTCAGAGCCCAGTGCTGCGATAGCAGTATGCGAGGCAACCGCGGCTGCTGAGCCTCCGGATGAGCCACCCGGTGCACGGCTGAGATCATGAGGGTTGAGTGTTGTGCCAAGAGCTGAGTTTTCCGTAGTTGAGCCCATGGCAAATTCATCCATGTTGGTGCGGCCAAACGGGATGGCACCAGCCGCACGCAATTTGTGGATTACGGTAGCGTCATAAGGAGAATTGTAGGCTCCCTGGAGAAAACGAGAAGCGCAGGAGCAAGGCTGGCCTTGGACATTGATGTTGTCCTTGATGGCGATGGGAATCCCTCCCAGAGGTAAACTGAGATCTGCAGTCTCTGCGGCCCCTTTGGCTGCGGTCAGGTCATGATGCAGATAGGCGCCAATTTCGCCGTCTTTCCTGTCAATGGCGTCTGAGACGGAATCGAGAATCTCAGCAGCACAGATGTCTCCGCTGGTGAGTAACTGGCGTAGTGAGGTAATACTGAGATCTGATAATACCATGAGAACAAATAAATGATGCGATTATGCGTCAACCACTTTGGGAACGCGAATTTGACCCATGGCGCTCTCTGGGGCATTGCGCAACAGGTCTTGTTGGCTGAGGCCGGGTCTGGATGCGTCCTCGCGGAGTTGAGACTCATCAATGGCCGTTGGATCTGCAGCATCAGCTGCCTCCACATCGATATTTTTAAGGCTCTCTATATAGCCGAGTATGGCATCGAGCTGCTCTTGGAAGACCTTGCATTCATCTTCGCTGAGATCAATTCGCGCAAGATCAGCCACATAGCGAACATCGATTTGATCAGTTTGATTATTGGCCATGGCTGAAGCTGAGCAGGTAATAGCGGAAATTCAAGCACTGATCCATTGCTCTGCAGAGCGATGACGCTTTTGATGGTGGCGACCAGAACCAGCACTAATCAATGGCCGTCGTGCTGCTGAAATGCTCGCCGCAATATGGGCAGCGGTATGGCTGCATGGTGAGTATTTTCATTGCGATGCCCAGACGGTAGCTAATACCGAGGAATCGCTTGGCTTTGTTATGCTTGCGGCAACCGGTGTTTGCCCAGATTCTGCTCAGGCAAATAGGACATGTGCATGATGAGCTGAAAGCTTTAAAAAGTAAGGCGGAAATCACCCAGGCTACGATTGTGGTGAACCCCGTGCTCATTTGGCCAGCAGTTTGCGATATGATACCAGAGCATAGAAATGCCATGCCGAAAATGGCGATAAAGATATTGGTAATGAAGTGAGCCGAACCGATCCGTAGTGACCAGAGGGTTGAATGTGAGAATTGGCGGTGAACGCGTGCCATGTTTGATGAATGAATAGGGTGAATGAAAACAGGATCAGTTAGCCTGTGAAGGGCTTTCCTTCCTCAGTGGGTTTTTGATGAATGTCTCACCATCCGTAAACGTGCTTGAAGAAGTAGAGCGCGTGCAGTCCATAGCTAGGTGGTATGATATTGATCAAGATTTATTCGTGTCCTCGATGACACGCATCTACATCGTTTTATTGTGCTTGCGTGAGCCTTAGTTGCCCATTTCCCGGAGGGCGTCTAATATTGACTTCCAGGGTGTCTCCCGGCCTATCCACACCGCAATTGTGGTTATCGCCAGCAGAAGAAGTGTGAGCAACATGCCGTTTTTTGTCTGATTGCGCTTTTGGTTTTTTAACTCACCCCTGCTGAGTTTCTCCATGAACTCCTTTTCTCTTTTCCTGCCCAGAATTTCAGATGGGGGAGGTAGGGTTCGCATTTCCTCTTCTCTGGCAAGACGCTCACGTTCGGGCCCATGCTCAACGAAGTCCTGGAGCTGGGCGATCTGCTCTTTCAAGGAGCTTTCATAGGCACTCAGGGAATCCAGGTCAGAGTGGTTTTCTTGACTGGTAGCCATAGTGAATGCGTGGGGAGAGCGTGAGGGCTAGTACCCGGACTGGGGGTCGGATAATTTTAGCGGTTCAAATAGAAAATAATGAGTGCGGCGACCCCGAGCAGAATCATGGGTAGATTGAATGCCAAACCATTGCAGAAGGTCGTGACAAACTCAGTCTGGCTGCCGCTTGTTGCGCCTGAGCGCTTGGGTTTGGTGTTGCTTGCCCCAAAAACGGATGCGCTGCGCCCTCCGGAGAAATGCTCGACGGCTTGCTCGTACTCGTCTTCTGCCAAATCCAACACTGAAATAGCCCGTGTAAGGTCCTGGCGAAGGCTTTCGTTATTCCATCCGTCCGGATTGAGCTGGTTGATTTTCTCCAAGTGATCAGCGAAGCAAATGCGCGCTTGCTCGAGCTCGTCGAGTTCCTGGCGGGTGGCAAAAATTTCCCGGTCCATGGCCGTGACCGCAGTGCTGAGTTTCTCGTGAAGCTCGACCTGGCCCTGCAAGAAATCATCCTTTGCAGCATTGATTTCCTCGAGCTCGCGCTTTTGGCGTTCAACCTCGGCTTGTTGTTGCTGGAGTTGCTCTATTTGCGACTGAGCCTCCTGAAGTTTACCTGTGAAGTCCTCGGCTAGTGGGTTGGGTCCGCCGACCGAGCCACGGGTGTTCATTTCCAATTGGGTGGCACGTACGTTCAGGTGCTGTTTGTGGGAAGTGACATTAGACATGCTGGGATATGGGTAGGATTTGAGTGGGAAACTGCCAAAGATTAGACAAAAAGGCGGATTTTGGCTAGATAATTGTTAAGGTTTCTTAACATTCAATACCCAAAAATCTTTTCACTCACAGAGATGCTGGATTGCGCACAGGACTTGTGAAAAAAGAGCCTGGGAAGCGGCAATCAGCCAGATGCCGAGTCTGGGCAATGGGTGCTGCAAAATCGCGACCCAGTTATCTGGTTTCCAGAGTATGAACGCCCTCTTTGTTGATGGGCGAGACATAGCACTGGTTTTCCAGATGAATGGCGCTGAACACGGAGGATACGGCTTTGCCAACAAGCCGGGCAGTTTCCTCGCCTTCGCAGAGGGCAAAGACACTGGGTCCGGCTCCAGAAATGGAGAACCCGAGAGCGCCACTGGTCATCGCAGCCTGCTTTGCATTGGAAAACTCAGGGATAAGTTTTTGCCGATGGGGTTCGGCAATCACATCATGAGTGGACCGGCCAATCATGGCATAATCTTCCTTCATCAGCCCACAAATGAGTCCGCCCAAATTGCCTATTTGCTGGGTGGCATCGGCCATGGGAATGTGGGTAGGGAGGATTTCCCTCGCCACTTTAGTCAGTATTTCAATATCCGGATGAACAACCGCTGCCCAGAGGTTTCGGGGCACAGGTAACTCAGCGATATCGAGTTCCTCGTTGGAGCGGATCAGGACAATACCCCCTAGCAAGCTGGGCCCGACATTATCAGCATGCCACGCGCCATCCGCACTTGCCTCGCCTTGCATGGCAAAGGGGAGAAGCTGCTGCTTGGTCAAGGGCTCGCCGAGCAGTTTGTTGACTGCATAGGCACCGGCAACTGAGGATGCTGCCGATGATCCAAGGCCACTGCCAAAAGGCATTTTCTTGTGAATTTCGAGCTCAATGCCGCGTTCACTCAAGCCCAGGTGCTTGAGCAGCTCCAGTGCAGCCACTCCAGCCGTGTTTTTCTCAGCAACCATGGGCAGCTTGCCCTCATCCCCGGTGATTTTCGCGATGCTCAGACCGGGTTGATCTGTGTAACGGGCAACCACTTCGTCACCCGGGGCATTGATGGCAAAACCAAGCACATCGTAGCCGCACGCGACGTTGGCCACAGTTGCTGGGGCAAATACACGAACCTCTTTGGGAGCATCGCTGGACATGACTTGTTCGGCAGTATTTTGTGTTAAAATGGCGGGCGGCGAAGAGATGTCATGTTTGGTAGTGATTTGCAACGCTTATCCGAGCATTAACCCCGGAATGGATTGGTCTCAACCCCCGCTGTACCGAGACCCGTGATACGAAAAAGTTTTCCTGCATCTACCTCTTCTATCTCCTTGTGCAGGCCTGTGGTGACGTAGAGCTCATCCAGATTCTCACCGCCAAAGGCACAGGCAGTGGTTTCCAGACAGGGTAAGTCTACACGGTGTAGCTGTTTGCCGCTGTGTGGGTTATAGCAGGCAACACAGCCGCCGTGGCAGTAGGCGATCCAGAGATTGCCGTTGTTGTCGATCGTCATGCCGTCAGGTGAGGCATCAATGTGATCGGTGCTAAAAGCAGAGCGTGGTGCGCTGAGTTCTCCAGTATCGCCACAGTAGTCAAAAGCGAGCACCTCTCGGCGCGGTGTGTCAATGTAGTAGCAAATGGAGCCATCGTGGTTCCAGACAATGCCATTGGAGTTGGTGACGCCAGGAAAGGCTATGTGGAGCGAGAGATTCTGATCCAAGCGATAAAGGGTGGCGCTGCCCTCTTTTTTGATCGTGCTGATCGTGCCGGCAAAAAGGCGGCCATCGGGTGAGCATTTGCCATCATTGAAGCGATTGTCGGCAATGTCGGACTCAGGGTCACAGATCAACGCACTCTCATTGGTCTGCTTGTTAAAATAATGAATGCCCGTGTCTCCGGTTAATATGAGCTCGCCCTCAGGGCCAGCTGTGGCCCGGGGAACGACTGTGCCCAGGCGCCCCACTGAGCTGCTTACATCCCAGTTCGATGTTTTGTCGTTGGCGGGGTCATACTCCAGTAAGCGCTTCCCCTCGGTATCGACATAGAGGAGACGGTCTTGCCACCAGAGAGGGCACTCGCCCCACTGCGCGCGGTAGTCTCCAGCGATCTCAATATGTTCCATGGCTGGGATGACTAGCAGTCAGCCATGAGGCTGTCGAGAGGTAGTTTGCGATTAGCAAGATACCCCCCTGAGAAATGCAGTAATGATTCGAGCGAATGGAATTAGAGTTGCCTCATACGTTATTTGATTCATTTTCAAGATGTATTGATGACACGTTATTATCAAGCCACCAAAGGATTACTCGTTACCTTCATCATATGGTTTGTGGTGCAGGGAGAATCTGCGGCTTTCAAGTGGGAGACCGTCAAGCACAACGGTCTTGATTATGTGACCCTGAGAAGTGTCAGGGATTTTTATTTCTTTGATAAAATCAAGCATGGTGCCGTCATTAGTGTCGAGAACGCTGATTATATCCTCGAATTTCGTCCCGGCACCCAGAGCTGTAGGATGAACAGCGTTTTATTCATTCTCAGCCACCCATTTGTCAGCCACAACGGCAGGTATCTGCTTTCCCAGACCGACCTCGTCTACCTTTTGGATCCTGTGTTGAGGCCCTCCTACATTTACAGTGCCCGAAGCTTCAACACGGTGGTCATTGATGCCGGTCACGGCGGGAGAGACTCTGGAAGTCTGGGGCCTTACGGCAATGAGAAGATCTACACCTTGAAGGTTGCCAGGATGTTAAGAGAGATGCTCCAGAAGAGGGGCCTGAAAGTGATCATGACCCGTGACAGCGATGTTTATGTCAGTCGTGAAAACCGTGTCAGAATAGCCAACAAGCACCCCAATGCGATATTCATCAGTATTCACTTCAATCACTCAGATAACAGCAGGGCAAGCGGCATTGAGACCTTTACGATATCGCCCGTGGGAGTTCCTCACCTTGGCCGCGATGTGCAGCCCAGGGACTTCCGGAAAGTTCCCGGAAATGTGATGGGTTCGGCAAGTATTGCACTCGCCACGTGTGTGCATGTGAGATCACTTCTGAACCTTAACGATGCGCCGCATCAGTTCAACGTTGCCGACAGGGGGGTCAAGCGGGCCAGATTTGACGTTCTTACAGGAATAGAGATACCGGCTGTTTTGTTTGAGGGTGGATTTTTGTCCAACCGTGTTGAGGCCAGTAAAGTGAACACCCTTGCCTATCAGCAAACGCTGGCCAGGGCCATCGACAGAGCAATCTACATCTATCAAAATCAGGCTGCAAACAGGTAGGCAGGTTTCAAAAATTGGTCGCTTTCCAGCGAATGAAGCACGTCTGATTCTCACTGTTGAGTATCACACTCGCTGTGGCGATACCATTTGCTGAAATGGTGACATTTGCCGGCTGCCAGCTGCCTTGCTCCAGAGTGAGTGAGTATTCAGCCTCGATGCTGCCGCCACTGATGACCGGGTGGGAAATTTTCAGTCGCCCGTTGCGAATGAGCGGGGAGAGGGCGACACCGGCATCACTTGCGTTCAGGGGGTTGAGGTTGAGCAAATACTCCAACCCGTTGGCTAAGCCATCCTTGTCGTCATCCTCATCAAAGCTGCCTATGAGTGGGTATTTGGTCTGCGCCCAC
>JBNACB010000006.1:0-64072 GCA_049632765.1 Akkermansiaceae bacterium
ACCAACCGCATCTTTGCCGAGCTCTTCGGCAAGGGTATTGTTGAAACCCTGGGTGACTTTGGCTCCACCGGTCTATCACCGAGCAATCAGGAACTGCTCGACTATCTAGCGGTAAGCTTCCCTCAGAAGCATCAATGGTCACTGAAGTCCCTGCTTAGGGAGCTCGTCCTCAGTGCGGCCTATCGCCAGGATCACAGTACGACGGCTGAACTCGCAACACGGGACCCGGGCAACCGTCTGCTGGCACGCGGCCCGCGCAACAGGCTCAGTGCCGAGATGATCCGGGACAACGCGCTGCAGACCTCGGGTTTACTCAGTAAAAAGATGCTCGGTCCTTCGGTGATGCCGCCCCAGCCTGAGGGAATCTGGGCCGGCGGCTACGGTGGTGGCAAGTGGGTTGTTGCCGAAGGTGAGGACCGCTATCGGCGGGGGCTCTACACCTACTGGAGACGAACGGTCCCCTACCCGGCATTCCTCACCTTTGATGTCCCTACCAAAGAGGTGTGTGTCACCCAACGCATCAGCACCAACACCCCGCTCCACGCTCTCAACACCCTCAATGACCCGGTGCACCATGAGGCCGCCCAGGCCCTTGCCAAGCGCATGATCGCACATTCCCAGGATCTCCCGGCCCAATTGTCTCACGGATACAGGCTCGCTACCCAGAAGCAACCGGCCCCCGAAACCCTGGCTCACCTGAACGATTTACACGGGCAACTTTTCAACGAAAGCAAGGATAACGAAGTAACCATGACCTTGGTGGCAAACACCATTCTCAACCTGGACGATGCCTTGACGAAGTAACTTCGTCACCAACCACCAACCGCCAAAAACCATGAACCTGGAAAACCAGCTCATTCACGACAGCCTCCTGCAGCAGACCCGCCGTCAATTCCTCCACAAGTGTACTACGGGACTTGGAGGAGCCTTCCTCGGTTCCATGATGGGTAAAGCATCAGCAGCCGCTGGCGCAGCGAGTCACGCCGAGGGCATCATGAAAAACCTCAGCCACTTCGCCCCCAAGGCGAAGCGGGTTATCTTCATGCATATGGCGGGTGCCCCCTCGCACCTTGAGCTCTTCGACTACAAGCCGGAACTGAGCAAACTCAATGGCAAACCCGCCCCCAGAGAGCTTTTAGAAGGTGCCAACTTCCCCTTCCTTCAGGGCGTCCCCGAGCTGATGGGCTCCATCTATCCTTTCCATAAGGCGGGCGAAAGCGGGCAATGGATTACTGACCGCATGCCCCACTTTGAAAAGGTCATTGATGAGGTGTGCTTCATCCGATCCATGCAGACGGACCAGTTCAATCACGCTCCGGCACAGCTTCTCCTCCATACCGGCAACACCCTGCTTGGCAATCCTTCTATTGGCTCCTGGGTCACCTACGGGCTGGGGTCGGAAAATGAAAACCTCCCAGGCTTTATCGTGCTGCTCTCAGGCGGCAAAGGTCCCTCCGCCGGCAAATCTGTATGGGGCTCGGGCTTCATCCCCTCCGTGTATCAGGGTGTCCAGTGCCGCTCCAAGGGCGACCCCGTCCTCTACCTCTCGAACCCGGAAAAGGTAAACCGCAACATGCGCAAGGCCACTATTGACGCGATCACCAAAATCAACCAGCAGGCACACGCAGAGCATCACGACCCTGAAACCCTGACCCGTATTTCCCAGTATGAGATGGCGTTCAAAATGCAGATTCATGCCAGCGACGCCTTTGACCTGAAGGAAGAGCCTGAGCACATCAAGGAGCTCTATGGAGCCAAGCCAGGCCAGGAATCCTTCGCCAACAACTGCCTGCTCGCACGCCGCATGGCGGAGCGCGGCGTTCGCTACATCCAGCTCTTTGACTGGGGCTGGGACACCCATGGTGCCAACAAGAAAAATGGCCTCGACACCAAATTTGTGCAAAAGTGTAAGGAAATTGATCAGCCCATTTACGCGCTGATCACCGACCTCAAGCAACGGGGACTTCTGGAAGACACCCTGCTGGTATGGGGCTCGGAGTTCGGCCGCACCCCCATGAAGGAAAACCGCGGCGGCAATGACAAAGCCGGTATCGGCCGGGACCACAACCCCGGAGGCTATACCATCTGGATCGCAGGTGCAGGCGTCAAACGCGGTTTTTCCTACGGAGCGACAGACAGCATTGGCTACAAGGCCATCGAAAACCCCACATCCACCCAGGACCTGCAGGCCACGATTCTCCATCTCATGGGCATGAAATACAACAAGCTCACTTTCCCCTTCCAGGGCCTTGACCAGACCCTTCCCGGTGTCACCAAGCCTGCTCATGTCATCAGGGACATCATTGCCTGATTGCCTTGGCCATCTGGTCACGCAGTCACAATTGGAGCTCTAAAAAATTGCACACATAACTGATCTGATCCATCATCGGGCATCTACACAACAGCATTTGTCTTGCCCGTGCCATCAACCAATACCAGTCAGGATCCCAGAGAGAGAGCCAAGCGCGAACTGAGCGCCATTAGCAAGGGACATCTTGCCTCCAGTGAGAGTGCTGCCCTCGTGATGCGTTTTATCAAGGATGAGGAAAACCATATCCTTGAGCGACATCGCAGCGGAGCCGGAGGACTTGAGATTGCCTCTGCTCGCGCAGCACTGCTCGATGCGATTCTTGAGGTCATGTTCAAGGCCGCCATCAAGCGCCACGATGGCTCAACACCAAAAGTAGCTCTTGTCGCCCAGGGAGGTTATGGCCGCGGCACACTCAATCCCGGCTCTGACTTGGATCTGCTTTTTTTGCTGCCGCGCGCATCCAACAAACTACCCAAAAGCATTTCGACAACCATTGAGGAGATTCTCTATATTCTCTGGGACGCAGGCTTTAAAGTCGGCCACGCCTGCCGATCAATTCCTGAGTGCATTAGCGAGGCGCGCAAGGACCAGATCAGCAAGACTGCGCTCATGGATGCCCGCTTTATTGTGGGTAACAAAACACTCTTCAATACCTTTGCTACACGCTTCGAAAATGAATGTGTGAAAAAGGGTCAGCAGGCCTTTTTTGACCTGCGCCGCAATGACCTGCGCCAACGCCACAGCAAATACTCGCACACCGTCTTCCTCCAGGAACCTCATGTCAAAGAGAGCTGTGGTGGTCTCCGAGACTACCAAAACATACTCTGGGTGGCACGAGTCAAGCGGGGTTTCAACACCCTCGAAGAACTCGTTGAGGCAAAGATTATCACCAAAAGTACCTGCCGTCAGCTCAATGAGGGTTATGACTTTCTCCAGCGTGTCCGCAATGAGCTTCACTACGAGAGCAACCGTTCGACTGATCTGCTTACCTTGAGGCTTCAAGGAGTTGTCGCGACCAATTTCAAATACCCACAGAAAACGATACTCAGACGCTGCGAGGCTTTCATGCGTGATTACTACCGTCACACAAGGGCTATCTACACTCACAGCACATCGCTGATGGAGTACTTTGAAATTGAACATCAAGAGAGCCCTGACACCGGACTCCTGCAGAAATTTCCCTTCGGGAAGAAAAAGACCAAAACCGATAAATTCGACGGATTCATCGCGCGCAACGGGCGTATTTTCCTCGAGAACAAAGACGTGCTCGACGAGGACCCCAACCGGGTCATGCGCTTGTTCCAACATTGCCAACTGCGTGGTCTGGAGTTGAGTCCCCAAGCTCGTAAATACCTGCATATTGCTGAAAAATCGATTGATCAGTCATTCCGCTACAATGCCAAAAACAGGGAGACGTTCCGGGCGATTCTGGAGCGCAAGGGCGAGGTGGCGCGTATTCTGCGTCTTATGCACCGCACCAAGATATTGGACAAATATATGCCAGAATTCGGAGCAATGGACTGCCTCGTGCAGCACGAGTTTTTCCACCGCTACACGGCAGATGAGCACACCCTGCGCTGCATTGACATGCTTGACAGTCTTACGGACAAACCTGACGAGCAAGACCCTGGCCGGAAGCTTTACCGCCAGTTACTTCATGACATTCAGGATCCATACGCCCTCTATCTGGCCATTCTACTTCACGATTCAGGACGGGCTGAAAACGTGCGCGAGCACATCGACGGCTCCACCATGCTGGCCGACAAGGTATGTCGCCGCCTGCAAATCCGCAGCGGACGCCGCGCGATGATCATGTTCCTGGTCGACAACCACCTGACATTCTGGCGCTACGCAACCAGTCGTGATCTTAGTGATATATCAGTGATTGAGGAATTCGCTCACATTATCAAGGACAGACGCAACCTCGATGCCCTGCTGCTCTTCACCTGGGCGGACTCCAATGGAACGAATGATGAAGCATGGTCGCCGTGGAAGGAAACGCTCATGCTTCAGCTCTACAATGCCACACGCCTCTGGCTCCATGAGGGCAAGGAGCAGTTTAAATCGACATTGATTGACAGCAAAAACAACCTTCTTGAGCGCTGCCGCAAAATGCTCAGCCCCAAATACCACGAGCAAATGGAGCTGCATTTTGAGCGCATGCCCAGCCCTTACTTCCGCTTCAGGGAACCGAACAATATCTGCATTCACATCAAATCTGTGAAAACCTTCCTGGAACGTGAGCAGAAAGCTGAAGAGGGTTCGTTTCAGTGTGACATGAGGTGGATTGATCGTGACGACCGCTCCCACACCGAACTTCTGGTAACCGCCTGGAATCGCCCACTCTTCCTCGAGAAAGTTTGCTGTGCGCTCGCAGCCCATGAAATCAATATTATAAGTGCCGATGTCTATACCCGAACAGACGGTGTTGTTTGCGATCTCTTTCAGGTCTGTACTGTTGACCAGCAACCTGTGAGCTCCGAGCGGGATCGTAAGCGCGTTCTCGATACGTTCCGCGCCATTAACTCGGATCCGGATCCCTTCGCTGAATACCACCCTGAGCAATACCTCAAATCCAAGACCAACCTCTTGCGCACAGACATGACTGATGGAGGCATCCCCTTCCCAACGCGTGTGCACGTATCCAATGAGCTCAGTTCCACCTGCACTGCCATTCAGATCCAGGCACTGGATCGCATTGGCCTGCTTCACGATCTCTTCTATGCAATCGGAAAACTGGGCCTTGCAACCGTGCACTCACGCATCTGCACAGAGAAAGGTGCCGCTATGGACACCCTCTATGTCACCTGGCCTGATGGCTCCAAAGTCCTTGATGAAGATAAATGCAAAGAGGTCGAACGTATTCTAAGTGAATTAGTTAGTTAGCAAACAAACGATATCGCTCACTGACAAACGAAGCAACAGCCCAGCTGATTCTTTGAGTTACGAGAACATGCTCTGCTGTTTGAGGAGGCACCATGCTGGGCTCATCGAGCACCCGACACGCTCATTTCAGGATTCCCATCTTAGATCATTGACACAGAGTATTTTATTTTTTATAAAATTTGCTTAATCATCCCTCATTTAATGCCCTTTACATTGAATAAAGCCAAGCTCGCAAGCATTGCAGGTGTCGCCCTCTTACTAGTTATTGCCTCCGCTCTAGTGGTGCTGAAACGATTTAGTTCGTTGCCCGCGGAACAAGCTGAAACCTCAACTGCAGAGACAGAGGCGCCCTACTGTAGCCACGGAGACGGCTGCATCCATAACCAAGGAGACCCAAATCGTGCTGCGACAAGAAAGCCCGGCAAGTCGTTTCCTGCCGTCAGGATCGAGCGTTCCGTCATTGAGGACAGCAAGTCCATTGCCAAGTCAAAACCGGGCGAGCGCTTCAGGCTCAATTTTGGCGATAATCTTATATTCGAGGCTAGAGTGAAGGTGAACAAAAGCTTCCCCGGCAATCAGCAGTCAGTCAACATGAGGCTTCTTGAGCGTGAGGGCTCGATCTACTGGCTCGAAAAAGCCGATGGCAGTATCATGGGCAACATTATGCTCAAGGATGGAGACCAAAACATCATCTATGAATACCATGGCCGTGATGGAGACCTCGTGATCCGCCAAATCAGCCAACAAGAGTTTATTTGTTCATGGGGTGATACCGATGAGAACATTGGCATGCCCACCAGCGAAGACCCCTTTACCCCCGCAGAAAAAGCGGCCATCGTGCCCTTGCTCAACAGTTTGCCGGGTGCTGAGGCGGTCGTTTACATCGACGTCGATGGTGAGGTGGTTTCAGGCACACGGTGGGTAAATGGTGGAACTATCAATGCCGAACCGGCTGGTTTTGATGAAGCCCGCATCCGGGAAGTCTGGGAAGAGGTGGCCGAGGACATGAGACCTTTTCAGATCAATGTCACCACCGATCGGGCAGTGTATGATGCCGCACCTCAGAACAAAAAGATGATGTGTATCGTAACCCCGACGACTGATGCTGCACCCGGCGCAGGTGGTGTTGCTTATTTGAACTCTTTCTATGATGGGTCTATTGACCCATGTTGGGCTTTCAACCGCTCAGTAGGAAGTTGTGCCATGACGATCTCCCACGAGGTAGGACACACATTTGGACTCAGGCATGATGGCTTATCGAGTCAGCCAGGGCAGACAGAATATCATGAAGGCAACGGCACTTGGGGGCCGATTATGGGCGCACCCTTTGGCCTCAATGTCGTCAGCTGGAGCAATGGCGATTATGATGGCAGTACAAGGACCGAGGACGATCTCCAAATCATCAACGATCTGTCTGCAAATTTCAGGGATGATCAATTTGGTGATTCAGATGAAGAGGCCTTCGATATTGCCGGGGAGCCTGGTGACGAGGACGTCGAACTCGAGGGCGTTATCGAAACTCCGGATGATGTCGATGTATTCACCTTCATGACCAATGGAGGATCCGTCACGCTCACGGTAGATCCCGAGGGAGTAGCGATCAGCGAGTCAAAATTCGTCACCAACATGAATGTCCGTATCGAGTTGTATAACGAGGCGGGCGAGCTACTCGCTGAAAATGATCCTGAGGACTCCTACTCAGCATCCCTTACGGTTCAGCTCGAAACCGGAAACCACACTCTACACGTCACGGGCACTAATAGCGGAGATGCTGACGCTACAGGATTCAATGATTACGGCAGCATTGGCCAATACACACTCACAGGCAATATTCCAGGTCTGGGAGGTGATGGCGACTTGGATCCGCCGACCGCCGATCTCTCCAACCCGGGCAATGGCGAGGTTCTGGATGTGTCAGCGTCCAATGCACAGACTTATCTGGAAGTGACTTTTTCTGATGCAGGTCAGGGTGTGGATCCAGACACCATTGACGGCGATGAACTCTCCTTGAGTGGCAGCGGTGTGGGCACCGTAGTTCTCGATGGCACGGCGGTGCTAGTCAGTGGTACTACCTACCGCTATGGCTTCACGGGCTCTTTTGTGGATGGCGGAGTGGATGTTGAGTTTGTGGCTGGAAGTTTTGCTGATCTGGCAAGCACAACGAATTTCAATACATCCGAGACCGAGAGTTTCACCGTGGAGGTCTTGCCCTATTTTAAAATCATCGATGATGCCGATGACAGCTTCACTACCACCGACGGCTGGAGCAGATACACCGGTAATACAAGTTTCAAGGGATATAATACGGATTTCAGCTACGCCGTAGCTGGAACGGGCAGCGAGAAGGCCACATGGACCTTCGACGGGCTCGAAGCCGGGGAATACGAGATAGCCATTACATGGCAAGAGCGGGATACGTTCAGGGCCACTAACGCCCCATACAAGGCATATGATGCTTCAAACCCTACTGTTTTCTCATCCACTACCGTCGACCAGACCGCAGCACCTGTGGCAGACTACCTGAGGGGCGGTGAACCCTTCCAAGTCATCTTTCCTGCCGTCGAGGTCACCAGTGGCACTCTCATTGTGGAATTGTCGGATGACGCAAATGATTTCGTCATCGCCGATGCGGTGCGCATCGAGCTACTCGGACCCGATGAGAATCCACCGGTCGCAGACCTGACCAACCCAAGTAACGGCGGCACGATTAGCCCGGCCATACTCAACGCACGGGGTTACATTGAGGTAACCTTCTCAGACAGTGGCGATGGCGTGGACGAGAGCACCATTGGAGGTGATGAGATTTCTTTGACTGGCAGTGGTGTGAATGATGTGGTTCTCGGACCCCCAACACTTGTAGATGGCACGACTTACCAGTACGGCTTCACTGGTGAATTCGTCGAGGGCGAGGTCAATGTCGAGTTTGTCGCGGACACCTTTGCCGATCTGGCAGACACGCCCAATAACAATGTCTCAGAGACAGAAAGCTTCACAGTCGCTACACCGCCCCCACCCCCTGCCGTCCAGATTATGGATGATGCTGATGACGGCTTTAATGCAGGCGAGGGATGGAGCACGTACGCTGGCAACACGGTAACCAATGGGTATAATACTAATTTCACTTACGCCAAGGCCACTGGGGATGGAGCGGCACTGGGAACAGCCACCTGGACATTCAGTGGGCTCGTTCCGGGCAGCTACGAAGTTGCCATGACCTGGAGCGAGCGTGAGATCTACCGCGCCCCCGATGCCCCCCTCAATATTTACGACGGCACCGATCCGAGCCCTGCCTTTTCCAAATTGGTGAACCAGCGCCTGGCACCGACAGCGGATCACGTGGAGGGAGGTGAACCCTTTGAGATTGTATCTGCCTCCGTTGAGATCACTGGTGATACACTCATTGTAGAGCTATCCAATAATGCAACTGACTATGTCATCGCCGATGCCGTGCGCATTGAGCTCCTCTTACCTGCTGGACCCGATGTCACTCCACCGGTCGCAGATCTGACCAACCCCAGTGATGGCGGCACGATTAGCCCTGCCATACTCAATGCCCAGGGATATATTGAAGTCAGCTTCTCAGACAGTGGCGACGGAGTGGACGGGAACACCATTGGAGGTGGTGAGATTTCACTAAGTGGAAGTGGTGTGGGCACAGCTACCTTGGATGGAAGCGCAGTGCTATCTGATGGCAACTACCGGTATGGCTTCACCGGTGACTTTGTCGAGGGAACGGTCAATGTCGATTTTGTCGCTGGCAGCTTTGCCGACTTGGCCGGCAATCTGAATGCCATAGAGACAGAGACTTTCACCGTTTCAACCCAGTCATTCTTGCAAACCATCGATGATGGTGATGACGGCTTTACGGCAACTAACGGCTGGAGTGTCTATCCCGGCAACGAGGTCATCAGTGGATACAACACTAATTTTGCATATACTCAGGCAGGCGCAGGTGCTGAAACCGCCACCTGGACCTTCAGTGACGTGCCGGTTGGCAACTACGAGGTGGCCATCACATGGCGTGAGCGTTCGATCTATCGTGCGACCAATGCCCCCTTCAATGTATATGACGGCACAACACTCGTCGCCGGCACTGTGAGTGTGAACCAGCGTGTGGCTCCGACAGCCGATTATCTGGAGGGCGGTGAACCCTTCCAGATTGTATTTGAATCTGTCAATATTACCAGCGGCACACTCAAAGTCACCCTGTCCAATGACGCCGATGACTATCTCATCGCCGATGCCGTGCGCGTCGAGCTTATTGGTACTGATGAGTAAGCTCTCTGCTTGTAAAATATTTACTCAAAACCCTCACTCCCATTTAACTCCCACCCCCATGAAACCCCGGCTCCTTGCCGCCGTGTTAGGCCTTGGCTTCGTCACTGTCTCGGAAGCTTCCACGATTTTCGACATCGAGATTGTCTTTGACGGCTCGAGCACGTTCACCGCATCCCAACAAGCGGCCTTCACCACCGCTGCCGACACCTGGGAAAGCTTGATCATTGACTACAAGACACTCAGCGTACCAATCGGCACCAAGCTCACCATTACGGCCAACAACCCCGGAATCGATGGAGTTGGCGGAACACTCGGCTCGGCTGGCCCGACATATGGCAATACCTTCGGGGGCTCTTATTTATATGCGACTGCCGGAAGCATGAGCTTTGACTCTGCCGATGTGAATGCTCTTGAACTGGCCGGAACATTCGGTGATGTCATTCTCCATGAGATGGGGCATGTCATAGGTATTGGCACCTTGTGGAGCTCCTCTGCTGTTGGCTTGCCAGGCTATCAGGAACTCTATGTCGCCGGGAGTGGCAAATACACAGGTGAGATTGGACTTGCCGCTTTCCAGCAGGAGTTTGTGGGTCAGGAATCCGCCACTTTCGTGCCCGTCGAACTCGGTGGAGGCCCCGGCACAGCTGATGGTCACTGGAACGAGGGAGACGGGGGCTTTGCAACCGGCATCACCCGTGTCAGCGACGGCCAGGACATGAATTTGATGCTCATGAGTGGCTGGCTGAACCCGGATAGCTACATCAGCGACACGACCCTTGGGTCATTCGAGGATCTGGGATACAATACAACCCTCGTGCTTGCTGCCGTACCAGAGCCAGCCAGCGCTATTCTGCTCCTGGCAGGTTTTCTTGGCCTGACAATGCGCCGTCATCGCTCCTAGCGGACAGTAAAGGCTCGGGTCGAATTTATTCCACAAGCCCCATGGATTTGGCTTTGTCCATGGGGATCGCCTTGGCCTGACACACTTGCTGCCAGCCCGGGAAGTTCCACCTGTTGGGAAAGCCACGGCATTGCTCAGGTTTCACCGGGTTGATGCGGCAAGCGTTGCCCTCGAGCATGATGCATTCATGGTTGTCCCGCTCGATGAGGGAGAGGCCACTCCGGTTGGTTCGAAGGCGGGTGTATTGGTCAATAAATGCCTGGCTATCCATACTGAGGAATGCGGCAATCTTCTCAATCTCCTCGTCTTCCAGTCGCACATCCCCCGGCCACTTACAACAGGCCGTGCAGCGATCACACTGATACCATACGTCCTTTTCCATCGACCAAAAATCCATGAGCACACCCCAGCACCTTTCAATCCAGTCAGGATGCCGGAATGCGCAACCTTCTTCCCACCGTGATGACGTCTCCGTTGAGGCCATTCGCGCGTCGCAGTGCGGCAACAGAGGTTTTAAACTTTAGCGAGATGCCCCAGAGGGTGTCCCCTTTCTGAACAATATGATAGCGATAGGGCGGCTGGCCCGATGATGACTGGGAACTGGAGGCAGAGCGACTTGAGCTGGCAGGAGCTGATACAATCATACCATGGCTATTGAGCGCCGGAGTGGAGCGGTATGGCTTTGGCCCGTCTTCTGGAGATGGTTTCTCAACGCTTTGATAGTATTTGTTGACCTTGGCTAAAAACCACTTCCACTTGGCACCTGGACGTCCATTGTCCAGAAG
The DNA here is from genome assembly GCA_049632765.1 of Akkermansiaceae bacterium. Classification (GTDB taxonomy): domain Bacteria; phylum Verrucomicrobiota; class Verrucomicrobiia; order Verrucomicrobiales; family Akkermansiaceae; genus Oceaniferula. The sequence continues at coordinate 11,162 of JBNACB010000006.1, forward strand.
GTAGTGAGGACAGTTTTTATGGCTGGGGCTCAAACCCCGGCGCGGCCAATGATAATGCGGAACCACCTTCCTGAGCGGAATATCGTGCTCATGCATCAGATAGGCAGTTAATTTGGCTGTCCTTTCTATGGTGGCAGAGCGGCTATTGCCCCTGTTTTCGCACATTTCAATACCGATCGAGTAGCGATTGCCCGGTCCACTGAAGTCAGCATGCTCACCCTGCTCACTGGTCGGCAAGTGCTGCACCACGCGGTCCTCATCAACCGTGAAATGCCACACAAGGTAACCGATGCGATTTCCTCCTCGGCGTTTGCGCGATCTCAGCTTGCCGTTTTTAAGGGCTTCCGAATGCTTCAAGGCATCTGCTCCGCTTGAAAAGTTCTGCGTGCTGTGAATCGTGATATAACGCGGATCCATGCTGCGGTGATATTTGCGTGCGTGCCGTCCACGCGGAATTAAATCCTTCTTCACATTGGCCTCGCGGTAGAGCGTGGCCGGGCTTTTCAAGGAAGTGGGGGGCACAAAACGAGGAGCGAGGGATGCGGTCGCACCATAGTCAGCACCGGCGCCAGATTGCTTGCGCATGGTGCTTGAATCCGAAGAAGAGCAGCTTGGCAGCAAGCATATGACGCTGGAAAACATCACCAACTTCAATATGCCCTCTAAATGATGCTGCATGGCTTACCAATAACCTATAATACCGTCTGGCGAAAGGGCCCATTTCACATATTTGATCAATCCCCTGACAAATCCGCATATTGGCCATCTAGTCACTTGCCCTTCAAGCCAGACAGCGGTATAGCGTGCCACCGGTGTCAGAAACGACCCCCACCCAAAGTTCGGTTTCCCCTTCACCCTCTGGGCTCAACCCGGGAATTTCCGAAGCCTGCAGTTCCGTCTCATTGAAGAAACGGCTGGATGCCCTTGTACAGCGGCCAAAAGACGATCCGGCTCCCTCGTTTGATGCCGTGGATGATTCCGCCCAATCATTTGTTGCCGCTCTGGCCTGTCACCGGATGCAGCAGAGAGACACAAACAGCCGGGTCTGGTTCACACATCCGAACCCGAGAACCAGAGACCGCATGGCCTCAGAAATGGATTTATGGGGTGTTAAGGCTCTGGTCCTGCCAGAGTTACCCTCCGATGACAATCAGGGCGTTCATACAGCTCCAGAAACACTTGCGGCCCGTCTCGCAATCATGAACCAAATCTGCTCAAGGGCGGTTGGGACAAAACCAGAAATACTGATTTTATCACCCGACTCCCTCCACGATGCCAGCCCATCACCGGAAGCCCTGAGGAATGCCTCTATGAGGCTTGCGGTCGGGGAATCGCTTGACCCGGAATCCATGGAGCAAAAGATGGTCGCCAGTGGATATGAGCGCGTCAGTCAGGTTCATGCGCATGGTCAGCTGGCCCGCCGCGGCGGAATCATGGATATTTTCTCTTGGCACGCAGAGGCCCCTTTGAGAATTGAATTCTTTGATACGGAAATTGAATCACTGCGCAAATTTGACATCGATTCGCAAATATCCACCCAGCGTGTCACAAATGCTCAAATCACCCTCTCCAACTCTGAGCAGACCGGATGTCTCGCCGACTACTTTGGTAATAACGACCGTCTCTTGGCAGCTGGAGATCAAACCCCTGATCGCTTTGATGCCTGCATCACCAATGCCGACGATGCCACTCTCACACCACTCTGTGCGGGCACACCCCTTGGAAGATTCGAAGCCGGTGATTTCATTCTCAATGAAACACGCCGTCATCGCTTCTTTCAACAAATAGCCGACTGGCGATCAGACAATTGGCGTATCTTCATTACCTTCTCCAATGTGGGCGAGAAAGAACGTTTCACGGAGCTCGTGGCTGATGATTTTTTCCACTCCTCTGAGATCACTCCGCTATTTGGAGAGCTGGTTCAAGGATTCACCGTCCCGGGTGCCAAACTGGCCTTTATCTCATCTGCTGAATTATTCGGCAGGTATCAGACACCACAAACCCGGCGCAAGAGCAATCACCTCGACCACCAGCGCAGAGCGCGGGCGCAAACGGCACTGGAGGATATTGAGCATGAGGATCTCGTCGTTCATGCAGAATATGGAATCGGCAGGTATCTGGGCATTGAGAGCAATGATGAAGGCCACGAGGAAATCCACATCGGTTACCATGGGGGCAGCACATTGAGCGTTCCATTGGATCAGTCTCACCTGCTCAGCAAGTATGTGGGGCTGGGAGGCAAAGAGCCTGAGCTCACAAAACTCGGAACTGCCTCATGGGGAAAAGCACGCAAATCTGCGGAAAAATCCATCTTGGATTATGCGGCCAAGCTGCTGCAAATGCAGGCGCAGAGAGAAACCATGCAAGGATACGCGCATCCTCCGGACTCTCGCTGGATGTGGGAGTTTGAAAATTCATTCCACCATACCCTTACCCCGGGACAGAGAGACGCCATTGAAGACACCAAACTTGATATGGAGTCAGACAAGCCCATGGACAGGCTCATCTGTGGAGATGTCGGCTTTGGTAAAACGGAGGTCGCCATCAGGGCGGCATTCAAAGCTGTCACAGGTGGCAAGCAAGCAGCAGTTCTTGTGCCCACCACAGTGCTCGCAGAGCAACACTGGCGCAACTTTCGTGAGCGAATGAGTGATTACCCGCTGCGCATTGAGCTTCTCAACAGGTTCCGCAAAGCCAGCGAGGTAAGGGAAATCCTGGAGGGCCTCAAAAACGGCTCCGTCGACATTGTCATCGGAACGCACCGCCTCATTTCCAAGGATGTCAGCTACAAAGATCTCGGAATCGCCATCATTGACGAGGAACAGCGCTTTGGCGTCAAACACAAGGAACGATTCAAGGAGATGTTTCGCAATATTGATGTCCTTACCCTCTCCGCAACCCCCATTCCAAGGACGCTGTACCTATCACTCATGGGTGCACGTGACATGTCTTCGATTGATACTCCACTACCCGGCAAGGTTCCCATTAACACCTCTATCCACGGCTATGATGAGCGTATCATCCGCGATTCCATTCGCCGTGAGCTCAAGCGGGGCGGGCAAATTTTTTTCCTGCACAACCGGGTTCATAGCATCAATCAGATGAAGTCCATGCTTGAGAACATCGTGCCGGAGGCCAGTTGCGTGGTTGGTCATGGTCAAATGGAGAAAGACGAGCTCGAGGTGGTCATGCGCAGCTTTGTTCAGGGCAAGGCCGACATCTTGTTGGCCACGACCATCATTGAGAGCGGTATTGATATACCCAATGCAAATACTATCATCATAGATCGTGCAGATCGTTTTGGTTTGGCTGATCTCTACCAGCTCCGTGGTCGTGTTGGCAGGGCAGGAGGACAGGCCTATGCCGTGCTGCTATTGCCCAGAGATTTAATCAATGGCGATGCACGCAAGCGAATCAATGCCATTCAGCAATACACCGCTCTGGGTTCAGGCTTTAAGATTGCGATGCGTGACCTGGAGATACGTGGTGCGGGCAATCTCCTGGGCACCAAACAATCGGGGCACATTGCCGCGGTAGGCTTTGATTTGTATTGCCAGCTCCTGCGCCAATCCATCGACCAACTCAGCCAGGGCAGCTCATCTCCGAGGGTGGATGTGACCTTGCGTGCTGATTTCCTGTCGTTTAATGAACTCGATATAGATTCCGAGCATGAGGAGCACGAGGTGCTCACGGCTTATCTGCCAGCCCACTACATGCCGGAGGCCAGATTGCGCATTTCTGCCTACAAAGAACTAGCGGGGCTTGTCTCTCTCAAAGAGCTCAAGTCCCTCCGGGTCAGATGGCAAGACCGCTTTGGCAAACCTGCAGCACCCGTGGAACACCTCCTCCTTGTCACTGAACTCAAACTGGCAGCTGCCAAGGCCAACATCAGCAGTATTGAAATCCGCGAGGACCGCCTGATGCTGACAAGGAACGCTCAATACATCTTCCTCGCCGGCAAGCGCTTCCCCCGCCTCACAGCCTCGAGCCCACTGGATAAAATCCACGAGGCAGTCGAAATGCTCAAATCGATATGACGATCGCAGCGCTGACTCCCGTTGATGCGAAACCATGCTCGCGAGTCTACTCGAAAGCCGCAAGATAACATAATATTTAGCTTTGATGCAGGTCATAATGAGCTATGAGTTTGGGTAGCTTTTCACCCTTTTTGAGCATCCCACATTCCTTCAAGCAAATACCACTGATCCGAATCATCGCCATCCCATGATTATCTTCCATCGCATTCTGTGCCTGTCATCTGTTGTCATACTCACACTGATAAGCTCACATGCTTCCGCGCGTGAAGTGACGGGCATTGCAGCCAAGGTCAACGGCCGTGTCATCACCAAAAATGAATTAAGTTATCACCTGACACCTTACCGCCAACAACTGGATGCACAGATGCCCCGGAAAGGAGCGAAATATTACGAACTCCTCGACAAAGCCCGAAATGAGATTCTCGACAACCTCATTGAGCGGGAGTTGATTCTTTCTGAATTCAGAGTGCGCACAGGTGACCGACAGCTTCCCGCCTACACCATTGATCAGGAGATTGATCGGCAGATCCGGGAGCTCTACAATAACAACCGCTCTGAGTTTAACAAGGCACTGCGCCTTGCTGGCCTCACTGCCGTCCAACATCGGCGTGAGGTTGAAAAAAAACTCATTGTTCAGGCCATGCGGTCCCAGCAATTTAAGAGCTCCAGCCCACCAATGCCCAGAGAAGTGCAGGCGGAATACAATGAGCATAAGTCCAAGATGCGCGACATTACCGGCGATGCGCTTGAATTTCACAAAATCTACATCTCAAAGACCGATCCATCCAATGCGCTCGTGACCCCGGAGACCCAGCTCCAGCTTGCCGAGGACATTCTGGCACGCTTGAAAAAAGGCGCAGACTTTGAAGGACTGGCCAAGGAATATTCTGTGGATTCGTATGCGCAAGATGGTGGTAAGGTCGGAAAAACCAAACGCACTGACCTTTCACCTGCCTTTGCAGCCATTCTCATGGAAACGCCGATTGGCGAAATACTCGGACCCCTCGAGGATAGCAGGGGTTATACCATCGTTAGGCTCGACCAAAAACACTTCGGCCCCACTCCTTCTTTCAGTAAGGTAAAGAAGCAAATGGAGTCGCGCGTTCGGAGCCGCAAAAACAAAGATAAAAACGATCGTTGGATTGAGCGCCTTAAGACGAATGCCATGATCGAGAAAAAAATCTAATTCACCTCCAACCTCCTCATTCCGTGCATCCAGATTCTTCCGTGTTTGATCTCTCCGGCCAGGTCGCAGTGGTGATTGGCGGCACGGGCAAGCTCTGCGGAGCAATGGGTGTTGCCATGGCCCGTGCAGGAGCAGAGGTCATCCTCGTCGGCCGCAATCCGGAGAACGCTATCGATAAACTTGCCGCCATTGATGCCTTTGGGGGCAAGTCATGGTTTCACAAGGCCGATGTAAGCAAGCGCCAAGAGATTGACGACCTGTTAACCGCTGTGCTTCTCCGCTCAGGAAAAGTGGACGTGCTTGTCAATGGTGCCGGCCTGGGTTCTGCGACTCCTTTTCTTGAAATTTCAGAGGAGGAACTCGCATTGCTGCTGGATTTGAACTTCAAGAGTGTGTTCCGGGCCTGTCAGATCTTTGGCCAGTTTTTCATCGATCACCATGAGCCCTGTAGCATTATCAACATGGGATCCATGGCTGGCTCGATGCCTGTTTCAGGAGTATTTGGCTATGGGGCGGCAAAGGCTGCCGTGCATAATCTCACCAAAAATCTGGCGCGTGAGTGGGCCGAGCACGACATCCGCGTCAACACCCTCGTTCCCGGGTTCTTCCCCTCTGGCAAGGCTTCCCAGAAGGGTGACGAGACACGCGCCCTCGAGATTCTACGTCACACCCCGATGTCACGTTTCGGCACGGCCGATGAACTCACCGGTGCTACCCTGATGCTGGCTTCCAACAAGGCAGGCTCCTTTATCACTGGCACGGAAATCACCGTTGATGGCGGCTTCTCGGCAATGACCATCTAGACCGCTGCCATTGACGGACCTCAGATTGTATCCATTGATCGTCTACGTTCACATCCCCTTCTGTCACCGGGTCTGCCCTTATTGTTCGTTTTACAAACACACTCCGGGTGACACCGATCAGAGAGCTTTTATAGCTGCCATTATCAAGGAGGCAGAGACATCTGCATCTGAAATGGATCTCGCTGATATTTCCACCCTTTACCTCGGTGGCGGCACTCCCTCGATGCTATCACCCGGAAATCTCTCAGAGCTCTTTGAGGGGCTGCACAATGCCCTACCCCTGGCCAGCACCCACATCACTCTGGAGGCCAATCCCGCCACCTACAAAAACAGCAAGGCAATCTTGTTCAAGGATCTCGGCGTGAACCGTGTCTCACTTGGCATTCAGTCCTTCTCCGACCACGTTCTCAAAACCCTTGGCCGGGAGCACAACTCGGAACAAGCAGCAGATTCAGTCAGGATCCTGCAGGAAGCCGGCGTCGATGAGATCAACATCGACCTTATGTTCTCTGTACCTGGCCAGTCTGTTTCTGACTGGGGGGATTCGCTCGACACTGCCATCTCCCTTGAACCGGATCACATCTCGGCCTATAACCTCACCTACGAGGAGGATACCCCGTTTTTTGAGCAGCTGCGCCACAATGAAGATGAATCTACCAACGCGGAGATGTTTTCCCTGGCACATGACAAACTAACCAGCGCGGGCTTTCATCACTATGAAACCTCCAACTACGCGCGCCCGGGCAAGCAGTCGAGACATAACCTCGCTTACTGGCAAGGACAGGATTACCTCGGACTGGGGCCTTCGGCTGTCTCCACCATTGCAGGCAACCGCTGGACCAATTTGCCAGACACGGCGCGCTACATCCAGGCAATCAACTCCATGGCTCACGCCAAATCAGATCATGAGCTGATCACGGCGGAGGCCTATCGCACAGAACGTATCGCATTGCTTCTTCGCACCTCACAAGGACTTCCCGGAAGTTACCTGGAAGAATCTCCGGACGGTGCAGTCAAACGCCTCATCGATCACGACCTCGCGGAGTTCAGGGATGGCAATCTGGTGCTCGTTGACAAGGGCACCATGCTCGTTGACAGCATCGCTGCCGAGCTACTTTAAGCCAGATACCTGGGCTTGTTTCTTGGCCCGTTTCTCAAGCCAGGCGCAGATGCCACCCATCAGGCAAACCGCGGCCAACAAGCCATAGAAGCCCCATATAACGCCCAGGCCATCAATAAAACCGTAGGAATGGAGACCCGTGCCCAGGGAGTTCACGTGCCACCAGGAAAAGGCCACGATGTTCGCTCCAAAGACATTGGCGATATGCAAGCCCCACTCGCGCAGATAACCGGCCATGCGGGCGTGCAAGAGAATGAGGCTCCATAATACGATCATCAGCGCCCCGTTTTCCTTGGGGTCCCAGCCCCAGAATCTACCCCAGGAGTCATTGGCCCAGATACCTCCGAGCACTGTTCCAATCAGGCTGAAAAACAGAGTAAAGCATATCATTCCGTAGGCGATGCGCGTCATTGCCCGGCGAAAGTTCTTGTCCCCCTCGTCAATGCCCAGAACCCGGGCAAACAAGTAAATCGCGGACAGCCCCGCCGCAGCCAGCCCCCCCATGTATCCAATGACTATCGTTACAACATGGGTCGATAGCCAGAAGTTGGATTTTAAAACAGCAACGAGTGGATCCATGTGATCCTTGGCATCTCCAATCTCGTAGCGACGGGCGAGGAACATGCAGGCAAGCCCCATGAAGACGGCAAGTCCAAGCGACACAGCACGCTTGGTGAGCACCTCTATAAGCAGCATTACCAGCACACCCGAGGCACCTATGAACAGTATAGTATCATAAAGATTACCAATCGGAGAGCGCTGCATGATGATGGATCTGTGGGTGATGCCCGCAATCATTAACACCAATGCGACAAGGGAAAGGGCCCCGGCAATCTTCGTGCATATTTTGCCACCACGGCTTTGCGGAGCCAACCAGCTGATCATCACAAACACGAAGGCCACCAGAAAAATGACCAAGGCACGCAGGAAATAATTCCATTGTGCGTATCCCACCTCTGAACCAAGCCTATCCACCGTGGCTGAATCCAGACGCTCATGCACCGACTGCTTCCACGAGCCGAGCTTAGTGGCAAAAGCCTTTTGCCCATCATCCCGCAAGGCAAGATTTGCATCCTCAAGACTCTCAATATCCGCAACTAATTCCTCCAGATGGGTGCGATTGCCCGAGAACACTTCCTCGATGCGTTTACCTATGGGCGACCATTCCTCTGTATCCTCTGCATATGGCGGCAAAATATGGATGTTCTCCGAAGCGCGAAGCATGCGCACCTCAAGATCCTTGATCAAACTCATGATACCCGGCGGTAGCTGCTCACCCTTGGGCTGCAGTTCCTGAATCGCCTGACGCAAGATGGGAAATGACTTCACCCAATAGCTCATTCTGCGCATGCGGTCTTTGTCGATTGCCGGCGTTCCCTCCTCAAGATCGATATTCGCACGCGCAAAGTCCATGTGGTGGATCAGGCGCATGAACAACCACACCTTCTCTCCGAGGTCCACCGTGTCGCGCTGCTCGCTGGTCATCTTGGACTTCTCGGGCTGGTCTTTGTTCATTTTTTGGACCCGTGCAAGGAGGATGGGTGCAATGGACTCAAGTTCAGCAAAGCTGTATCGATCCCGGCGGTCTTTACCTTTAACCACTGCCCTGATCGCCTCGTTTTTGGAGGCACTGTCAATACCTGCCATGCGCTGTACCTCCTCGGGTAGATCTCCAGTTGCAAGAGAGCTGATAATGTCAGAATTATCCACCCGGAAAACCGGAAGCTGTCGGGCCAACTCGGGGCGGAACAAGCAATCCAACATGAACTCCTCAGGACCAATTCTGGTCTTCTGGTCATTGACCATGATCTTCATGCTACGAGCTCCATGGAGCTTGAGCATGGTGAAACCCGACCATGTCGAGAATGGCTTGATACGGCCTCCATCCTGGATGGCAATGTCTCGAGAGGCTTCAACCACCTCATCTTGCCACACCTTGTATGAATCGATGTGTACGGGTTGATCTGATGATACATTCACACGGATCGTATAGAGCCCGTAAGAGCCCAGAAACAGGACCACAAGGATGAAGGCGATCCAGCGTCCTCTCTTGGAGCGTTGCTTGCTGATATTTTCCTCGCTCATGCCTGTGTTGCAGCCTCGGCAGGCTGGTTTTTCTTACGTTTGGTAGATGATGCAATGAAACCGCCAAGCTTCATGCCAAAATGTATGGTAAGCCCAAGAATGGAAATATAGAGGCTATACTTGGGCCATTGGTCAGATGGGTTTTTTACGATGGCGAATCCTGACATGGCCCGGTCTCCCCTGTCCTCCCAGCGCGCCTGATAGAGAGTGTAACCACCGTAGCGCATTGGTTCGTTCATTCGGATACGAAAAGCCTGCTCCGAGCCACCGGCCATGCGAGTGATATCACTCTGAAAGGTGCTGGGTTTTTTAGTCCCTGGATAATATTCGCCCACTGACTTATCCAGACGCACCTGGAAGGGCATGGGCCAGATTTCCCGCCTCAACCGCAACTCGTAAATTTTACCTCCAATGGTCGCAGTGCAGGCATTGGGATCCCCACCATGTAAAATAAGCCGCGTTTTGACCTCTTCTTCATTTCCAGTCAGGACCTCAACCAGACAGCCGGCAAGATTCAACTCCTCCTGAGGATTGGTCTCAAGCCACTGCAGAGCCCAGCCGTCCACTTGGGTGATGTCCTTGCCAGCGTCCTCATCGTCCACAGTGACACGAGCGGAGTTCCGCATCCAGTCTGACACCCTGAGGGACAGTTGAAGATCCGGAATATCAAAGACTCGCGCTTCGTTCACGGCCAGACTCTTGAGTTGCTTGGCTGGAATAACGTAGGGTTCGGTTTTCTCTCCATCGAGTAGCTCGGCCACCTCGATCGTGTATTCCGTGTAGCTTTGCGCAAAGTCAGAAACCTCCCCCTCGTAAACAGCCATGATTCCCTCCTTGGAATAGTGGTGCGACACAAAGCCTGCCACGAGGAGACTGACCATGCTGAAATGGGCAATGACCACACCGATGTTTCTCCAACCTTTGCGGATACGAATGATCCCACCAAGAAAGAGATTCACAAACAGAACCGCACTGACGAGATATGCTCCAGGCAAAGGTATAAACAGTGGCTTGCCGTTGATTTTTGGAATCCAGTCCAGATCTGGAACCACATACCATGCTTCAGCATCGTAATAGCGCTTCTGCACCTCGTAGAGGCCCTTTGCAGGCTGCTCCAAGGTACTGAGCCAAGTCAGGATCAAAAGCAGGAGCAGACATACAACGGCAAGACCGTATCCTGAAAAGAAACGAAATAGCCGAACTGCAGGGGAAGATGGTCTTTGCTTGGTCACATTGATGATTCTAGAACCGAGCTGGTTTTACTCGGATTTGTTTCCCTTGATACGAAGGTTCTCACAGAATTGTATCAGCCTTTCCTGCTCAGCAAGCACACCCTGTGCATCACCCGTCATTTTCACGGTAAGCAATTGTTCACCTGCTCCCACGATGACACCGGCCAAACCGGCGTTTTGCCGGGCTGGGCGACCCATCCCCCCCTTGAAATCACCACTGGTCGTAATGAGAACCCCCTGCTGACCCAGTATGCTGACCTTGGGAAGATCATCCAAAGTCTCAAGAGCTGGCTTGCCATACTGATCGAGCCAGCGGTTCACGTTAGGCAGAACACCACCGCGACTACGGCCCACAAAAACCTCCCCATCCTTGCCAAAGCGATAATTGAGAATCCTGAACTGCGTTGCCGGAAGGCGGCGCCACTCTGAGGGCATTACCGCCAGCAACGAGTCAAGTTCGTCATCGGCAATGGTCAGTCTGCGCTGCTCGGTCACAAGCACTTTCTCTTCCTTGCGACAGGATGCCAGTGGAAACACTACCAGTAGCCCAAGGCAGAGCAGCCCATGAAAGTTTGCTCTCATGGTGTCGCTTTACCCTCGCTTTCATAAGCGCGCAAGTGGAATCACGCTCTAAATTCCACGACTTATGGACTGGAATATCAGCAAAAACCTGTCAAACCAGCGGCATGACCTCGCGTGAACGCTTTCTAGCATCCATCCGCCGTGAACCCACTGACCGCACACCGGTCTGGATCATGCGCCAGGCTGGTCGCTACCTACCTGAGTATCGTGCCTTGAAGGAAAAATATTCTTTCACGGAAATGGTCAAATCCCCGGAGCTGGCGACAGAGGTTACCCTGCAGCCGCTGAAGCGCTTTCCGCTCGATGCGGCGATTATTTTCTCAGACATCCTGATTATTCCAGAAGCCCTCGGCCAGCCCTACCATTTTAAAGATGGAGGTGGCATTGCCATGGACTATTTGCTCGACTCCGTGGAAAAAATCAACGCGCTGGATCATTCCGGCATCGAGGAAAAACTCGCCTACCTACCTGCGGCCCTGCGCATGACCCGCAGTGCAATCGGCGAGGATAAGACCTTGCTTGGCTTTGGTGGCTCCCCATGGACCCTTGCCGCCTACATGACGGAGGGCGGCTCACTTAAGGACCTTGCTGCGCTCAAGACGCTCTACTACTCAGAGCCTGCCACTTTTGAACTCCTCATGGAGAAAGTCACATCAGCGGTGATTGATCTGTTCAAGATGGAAATCGAGGCTGGAGCTGATGCTCTTCAGATCTTTGACTCTGCGGGTGCCTTCTGCCCCGCCGCCCATTACGAAGACATGTCCCTGAAGTGGATCAGGCGCATTATCGACGCACTACCTGATGATTATCCCATCATTGTTTTTGCCAAGGGCATGGCCCACCAGCGCGATGCCCTCGTCGGAACCGGCGCCAGTGTGCTCAGCATTGACTGGACAGTTGACCTACCAAGCTATTACGACACCCTGCCCGACCATGTCGCCGTCCAGGGCAACCTCGACCCGCTTATCCTCTCCTCTACACCGGAAATCGTGCGGCAGGAAACCACCCGCCTGCTGGAATCCATGCGTGGCCGTCACGGCCACATTCTCAATCTGGGCCACGGAATCCTGCCCTCGGCCAAACCGGAGAACATGGGGGTCCTCTGCGAGACCATAGCTGCCTGCGCCGGGCAATAGCGTGGGCGGGTGATCCTTGCAAAAAGCTGCAGGTTTCGATAGTCTTATGGTGCGATGTCCGGATCATCTGAGCTATCAGCCAAAAAAAATCACCGCCACCGCTGCCGCATTGTACTCACAGGAGGGCCCGGCGGCGGCAAGACCACGGCGGCCGATCTCTTCCGTCGTGAAATCGGTGAGGAAGTGGTCATCGTACCAGAAGCCGCCACCATGATGTTCACGGGTGGATTTCCACGCTTTGAAAATATTGACGCCCTGCAAGCCGCCCAACGTGCCATCTACCACGTTCAGCGCAATCTGGAGGACATTCACTCTGCCCAATACCCCCAGCGCATTCTGCTCTGTGACCGTGGCACCATAGACGGGGCGGCTTACTGGCCCGGGGAGGAGAACCTCTTCTTTGAAAACCTGGGTAGTAGCCTCGATCAGGAGCTCTCACGCTACGATGGCGTTATCTTCTTTGAGAGTGCCGCCGTGGGAGGGCTCGACATTGAAGGCGGCAACCCCGCCCGCTGTGAATCCATTGAGGAAGCTGCCCAACTCGACAAGAAGCTCTTTGATCTCTGGTCCCGGCACCCCAACTTTGTCACCGTGCACCACAACAAAAGCTTCTTTCAGAAGATCTCCATTGGTCTGGCCATGCTCGAGGAGATGGTGACCAATTTGCAAAAGCAAGGCAGCACCCCTTTCTAGGGCATGCCATGAGACCAGGGAGCCACCTGACCCTTAGGCCAGGTGTTTGGGAAAATCATGCACCCGCTCGCAGGCCACCTGCTCCATGACTTGCTGTAGCTGCCGCTTGAGCATAGTCAGGGTGTGGTCACCCCCGTTTTTACCGAGTGCACCGACTCCATACATAGGGGTGCGGCCCATGAAGGTGAAGGCGGCACCGGTGGCAAGCGCGGCAGCAACATCAGGACCCGTGCGGATACCTGAATCCATCATGATCGTAATCTGGTCCTTGAACTCCGCGACGAGCTGAGCCAGAGGCACAATGGTAGATTGGCCGGTATCGAGCTGGCGACCGCCATGGTTGGATACAATGATACCATCAATGCCATTGCGCACGGCCTTCTCGCAGTCCTCGGGATTAACGATGCCCTTGATGACAAGCTTGCCCTGCCACTTGTCGCGGATGGCCTTGATCCTGTCCTCAGTGAGTCTTCCAGAGAAAGTCTTGTTCATAAACATCCCCAGATGCTTCATGTTGAGACCCTTGGGAATATACTCCTTCATGGTTTTAAATTCAGGAGCTCCGGCGAAGAGCTGGCTAAAGGACCAGGTCGGGTGCGTGCACATCTGGAACACATTGCGCAAGGTCATGCGTGGTGGAATGGACAGACCGTTTTTAATTTCCTTGGGCCGGTAAGCGAAAGTGGGCGTGTCAGCCAACAGAACCAGAACCTCGTTACCAGCTGCCGCAGCACGGTCGAGCAGTTTGTCACGCAACTCATCCTCCGCCGGATGATATAGCTGGAACCATGCGTCACCCTCGGTGATCTCAGCGATCTTTTCAATACTGGCCGTACCCACCGTACTAAGGATGAAGGGAATGTTGTGCGCCTTGGCGGCAGCCGCGAGAATCTCGCAGGAATTTGGCCACATCAGACCCTGAAGGCCGACAGGTGCGATCCCAAAAGGTGCATCGTAAGTTTTGCCAAATAGCTCTGTTTCCTGACTCGCCCCCTTGTAATCCCTGAGGTAGTAGGGCTTGAGCTGCACTTCGCGAATATCACTGGTATTGCGGCGAAGGTTGACCTCAGAGAAGCAACCTCCATCCAAATAATCGTAAGCAAAACCCGGCATGCGCCTTCTGGCCTTGGCCATCAGAGCCTCCACAGAGGGATAGTTTGAATTAAATGACATGTTGATAGTGGTTAGGTTTATCGCGGGCTTGATGATATGTGCACTCTGGCCTTGAGCCTATCCATAGAGCGGGCCGTAATTTTCGCAAGCCCGGAAATCGGCACCCTCCAGTCCATCTGTGCCATGCGCGTTCCATGAGGATGGGCGGAAGATGCGATCCTCACTGACATTGTGCATATAAACCGGGATTCGCAGCATGGATGCCAAGGTGATGAGATCAGCACCAATGAGACCGTAGCTCATGACACAGTGATTGGCTCCCCAGTTGTTCATGACCGTGTAGGTGTCGCGGAAGGCTCCCTTGCCAGTGATGGTTGGGCAGAACCATGTTGTTGGCCATGTCGGGTTGGTGCGTTCATCGAGAATGTTGTGGACGTCCTCGGGCAGTTCTACAGTAACGCCTTCAGCAATTTGCAGAGCAGGCCCCAGACCTTTGACAAGATTGAGGCGTGCGATCGTTGCCGGCATGCCCCCCTTGGTCTTGTATCGGGTGCTGAGTCCCCCTCCGGGGAAATATTCAGTGATGGATGGATGCCAGGTTGTGGCGTCCAGACAGGCCTGCATCTCTTCGTCGGTGATTTCCCAGTGAGGCTTCATGGCGGGTTTGCCGTCTATGCTCATCTGGCCAGTGCCATCAAGAGCAGCAGGTCCAGAGTTGATCAGATGCAGCAAACCGTCTGCGGCAGCACCTGTGAGCTCGTGGCCGGAAACACGCTTGACCGCATCGGGTGACCAGTAAGTGCGCAAGTCTGCAAATATCTGGGCAGTGTTGGTCAGCAAGTTGCCGAAGAGCATGGTAACGGCATTGAGAGCATCGTTCTCGGTGGCAAACTGATAGGGAGCGCGCTTGCCGTTCCAATCAAAAGAAGTCGTAAGGATGGCCTCCATGAAGTCGCCATTGGGATAGTGATCAGTCCACTGGCGCTGCCCCTGGAAACCGCCGCATATCGCATTGCGGCCAAGTGCCTCTTCTCCATAACCCATGTCAGCAAGCTTGTCGTTGCCCACCATCAGGTCACGGGCGATAAGTGCCATCTTCACAGATGTCTCCCACTCCTGATCAATGTGCTCACGAGAGCGCTGCGTCTCGGGTGAATTGTAGTCTTTGCCTTCCGGGCAGTGTTGCTTCACCCAGGCGAGGGCTTTTTCATACTCCTCGTGATCGTAGATACCCCGGTCAATCCTGCGTGCCACCTCCGTCATGTCGACAGCCTCCACCCTGATGCCAAGATACCCTTGGAAGAAGTCGGGATCCACCACCGAACCGGCAATACCCATTGAGGTTCCACCAAGTGACAGGTAGGACTTGCCACGCATCAGGGCAACCGAGATACCGGCCCGACAGAAGGCAAGAATCTTGTGTGCCACATCATCAGGAATGCTTGTGTCCGTTGATTCCATGACATCACGGCCATAGATTCCGAAAGCGGGAAGCCCTTTCTGAGTGTGCCCAGCAAGAGCTGCCGCCAGATATACCGCTCCAGGACGCTCCGTGCCATTGAAACCCCATACCGCTTTGGGCGTGTGGGGATCCATATCCATAGTCTCAGAGCCATAGCACCAGCAGGGAGTCACCGTCAGCGACACTCCCACATTTTCCTTTCTGAACTTGTCCGCACAGGCAGCTGCCTCAGCCACACCACCAATACAAGTATCCGCGATCACACACTGCACAGGAGAGCCATCAGGATAGCAGAGGTTTTCCGAGATATAGGCAGCCGTGGCCTTGGCCTGGTTCATCGTTTGGTCCTCCAAGGACTCTCGGACACCGCCAAGACGGCCATCGATGGTTGGACGTATGCCGATTTTCGGCATGTTGTCTTTATTGAATACGGTTTTCATAAAAGTCGTTATAGTGAACGGGTGTTAGTTTTTGGGGCTGTTGGTTATCAATCAGGCCTCGATGAGCTTGAGAAACTTCTGGTATGGTTCTTCCCAGTCCGCGGAGGACTCGGGAGTGTAGGTGAACGTGTCCATGGAAGCTTCCACTAATGCGCGCCCCGCAGTAATATCCTCTAAATCACCAGTCGCAACCATTTGTGTAATAATATTTCCACAGGACGTTGCCTCGACAGGACCGGCGACCACCGGAATACCGAGCGCATCCGCCGTTGCCTGAGCCAAGAGCTCATTTTGTATGCCTCCACCACCTGCATGCAGTTTATCGAAGGTTCTGCCCGTTCCCCTCTCAAGGAATTCGATGACCTGTCGGTATTTGAGGGCCAGACTCTCCGTCG
This sequence comes from Akkermansiaceae bacterium, assembly GCA_049632765.1. Taxonomy (GTDB): domain Bacteria; phylum Verrucomicrobiota; class Verrucomicrobiia; order Verrucomicrobiales; family Akkermansiaceae; genus Oceaniferula. The sequence continues at coordinate 27,446 of JBNACB010000006.1, forward strand.
CGACGCGCAACAACTGACCCTTGCTCTTGGGCACGACCTGTCCGGTTCTCTCACAGAAATCCATGATTTTCTGCGGCATGTCACCCGGAGTTGCAAAAACACCATCATTGGGATCGATGTAAGCCGTGTGCGGCTGAGCCTCCTCCGCCAGACGCGCCAGCTCGGCATAACTCATCTCCTCGCCATGCTCCGCCCAATAGCGGCGGCATTCCTGGATGATCCAGAGACCAGAGACGTTGTGCAACAGGCGCGTCGTTTTGTTAACGCCTCCCTCGTTGGAAAGCCCAGCCTCAAGAGCTTCAGCAGAGACAACCGGCTTTTCTGACTCCACTCCGAGAATGGACCATGTACCTGATGAAAGCCACAATCCCCCCCGCTCCATGGGTAGGCCGGCTACAGCCGAGGCGGTATCGTGACCAGCGGAGGCCACCACCTTGACGTCATGAGAAATTCCTGCCTTTTCAGCCACTGCGTCTGTTAAAGGCCCCAACACAGTTCCAGAGGACACAATGTTACCAAACATCTTGCGTGGCAGGCCGAGGGCATCAATCACATTCCATGCCCAGTCACGCTCCATCGGATTGTAGAGCTGGCTCGTGCTGGTCACTGATCTCTCGTTGGCCTGTACCCCACTCAACCAATAAGCCAGAAGATCGGGAGTAAAGAGCAGGCGGTTGGCGATGTCAAAACAAGGGTTTCCCTTCACCGACTCGGCGAGCAAATGCAGGCTGGTATTGTAGAATGCAGGCTGCACACCAGTGCTGGCAAAAACATCCTCCATCGGGATGCGGGCATCCATTTCCTCCTGCATCCCCTCAATGCGGGGGTCACGATACTGTCGGTGACCACCGAGCAAGTTGCCCTGCTTGTCGAGCAATGCGCAATCACAACCCCAGGTATCGGTGCCTACGGATACGATCGCATCACCATATTTCTCGGCCGCTTTGTGCAGACCTTCCTGAATCGACTCGAACAACCCAATGGTATTCCAATAACAACCGCCATTGATCTCGACACCATCGTTGGAAAATCGATGAACCTCCTCCAATTGGAGGGTGCTGCCATCATAAACACCGGCCACAAGGCGGCCAGATCCTGCACCGAGGTCAATTGCGATGTAAACTTGCATGATTTTGTTTTTACTGTGTTTTTTTTGTTTTTCTTGGAATTAAAGTCAAGCTTTGATGATGTCCACGCCCATATTCTTCAAGGATTCCAGTATTCCAGGGTCCGCGTCCTTGGTCGTCACAAGAGTTGTAAGCTGAGAACACTCGGCAAAGAAGAAGGCGGAGCGAGCTCCTATTTTTGAATCATCTGCGAGCAAACAGACATCCTCGGCAGCGGCAATCACATGCTCTTTAAAAGCTGCCTGGCGCGAGTTGCCCTCACTCACACCCCTCTCAAGATCCAGCCCGCTGCCCGAGAAAAACATGCGGTGGATGTTATAGCGATGGAGTGTTCGCTCTGCAACCAGCCCGATCATGGACCTGGAACGACGCTCAAACAACCCACCCGTGCAAATCAAATCAATATTTTCAACCCCTGCAAGCGCCTCGACAACGTCCAGGGCATTGGTAATCACAGTGATGTGAAAGCTTGGTAAATACTGGGTAATGGTCAGTGCCGTAGAGCTCGCATCAATGAAGATGGTCTCCCCCGGCTGAATTCTCGTGGCCGCCGCCTTGGCAACCGCACTCTTGGCATCGCGATTGATCAACTGTCTCTCAGTGAGGGAAAGTTCACGAATAACACGCTTGGAAGGGATGGCACCACCATGTGACCTCACCAGAAGGCCTTGCTGCTCAAGCTGCTCAAAATCCTTGCGGATCGTCTCGTCCGTGACATCAAGCTCCACAGCCATGTCCTTGGTCCTCAGGGATCCGCGATCCTTGAGCGCCTCGAGTATCTGATTGTGTCTTTCAGCCGCTAACATGAGAAATTTGACTAATATTTACCCCAAACCTGAAAATTTGGATTTTTTTTGATTTATTTTTGTTTTCTTTGTTTTTTCTTTGTTTTTGGTTGACCTGTCAACACTATCATGCAAAAAACACCCCGTCATCCACAAAAATTTATGTCGTCTCCTCAACAAAACAGCGTCCCCAGAGCAGTCATCGAACATATGGTACGGGAGCAGGTATACAAGGAAATGGGTCTTTCCCTGCCCGAACAAGCCAAGGCACCCAAGGGCCTCGTGGTGAATATCAGTGCCCGTCACTGCCATCTGACCCAGGAAGCGGTGGAGGTTCTTTTCGGGCCAGGTCACCAGCTCACACCGCACAAGTGGCTATATCAGGAAGGTGCATACGCCGCCAAGGAATCCGTGACACTTATCGGACCTCGCAGCCGGGTCATTTCCAATTTGCGCATCCTCGGTCCTTGCCGTGACCTGAACCAGGTTGAGCTGGCATTCACCGACGCCATCTCCCTCGGCTTCGACATTCCCATCCGCATGTCGGGTGATGTGGCCGGAACCCCGGGCTGCATGCTGATGGGCCCTAACGGATATTTCAAAATGGACGAGGGCGTCATCCGCGCCCAGCCCCACGTGCACATGCACCCTGACGATGCCGCATTCTACGGAGTGAAGCACCTCGACACCATGAAAATGAAGGTTCACAGCCCTTGTTCGGTCACCTTCGACAACATCGTGGTCCGCGTTGACGAAAGCTTTAACCTGGAGGCCCACATCGACACCGATGAGGGCAACGCATGCGGCCTCCGCCCTGACACCTTCTGCGAGCTCATCAAGTGATGCATCTCGCACAACACCACTAACCCACAACCAACAAACACAACCCAACAATACCATGAGCAAAGCACTCGGAATGATTGAAACCAAAGGCTACGTCGGCAGCGTAGAGGCCGCGGATGCGATGGCCAAAGCCGCCACCGTTGACGTGACCAAACAAGTACAAATCGGAGCGGGATTTCTTACCATCCTCATCCAAGGAGACGTTGGCAGCGTCAAAGCTGCTGTTGACGCTGGAGCAGAAGCAGCCGGCCGCGTAGGCGAACTCGTTAGCGCCCACGTAATCGCCCGCCCTGCCCCTGAGCTCCTCAAACAATTTGATCTCTAATCTGACAGGAACTCTTTCAGAACAACTACATACCAAATACTACCATGGCTAAAAAAGCACTCGGAATTATTGAAGCAAAAGGGCTTGTCTCCCTGATCGAGGCATCAGACGCCGCCATCAAGGCAGCAGATGTCACCATGACTGGCTGGGACAAGATCGGCTCAGGCCTCGTCTGTGGATTCTTCACAGGTGACGTTGCCGCTGTCAAAGCTGGTGTTGACGCTGGTGCGGAAGCAGCTGCTCAGGTTGGCGAAGTCAACTCTGTGCTTGTTATTCCCCGCCCACACGAAGACCTCGGCCAAATGGGGCCTTGGATCGCCTAACCACAATTAAGGCAATCAACGACTCTCCATCATCATGCACATCCTCATCGCCAACCTCGGATCCACATCCTTCAAATACCGCCTCTATGAGATGGACGGTAAGAACGGGAATGTGATCGCCTCGGGCGGCTTTGAGCGTGTCACTGATTATGCAGATGTCATCAATCAGGCCCTGGCTGAACTTATCGACCAGGGTAATCTGAGTTCAACCAGCGACATTGATGCCGTTGGTTTTAAAACCGTGCTCGGTAAAGATCTGAGCGGTTGTGTGGATGCCGATGATCAAGTCATCAATGCGCTCGAGGGCTTCCGTGAGGTAGCCCCGGCGCATAATCCTCCATATGCCGAGGGTATTCGCCAATTTCGCCAAATCCTGCCCAATGCACGGCTGGTTGCTCTTTTCGAGACAGCCTTCTACCAGTGGATTCCCCAAGCAGCCTCGCGCTATGCCCTACCCCAATCCTGGCATGATGCAGGTATTCGCCGCTACGGATTCCACGGTGCCAGCCACAAATACGTTGCGGAACGCTCAGCCGAACTGATGGGCCGTGAGGACGTGGCTGAATCTGTGAGGGGTCTTTATGTCGATGGCCCAAAGGACATTTCCGGTGAGCCCTTGCGAGTAGTCTCATTCCATCTTGGCGGCAGCAGTTCTGTCACAGGTATCCGCAATGGTATCGCCATCGGTACAAGTATGGGTTTCTCGCCGCAGAGCGGGCTACCACAAAACAACCGTGTTGGCGATCTGGACTCTGGCGCCCTCCCCTACGCCACCAAGGCACTGGGCATCTCCATGGAGGAAGCGGAGCGTCAACTCACCAAGGAATCCGGCCTGCAAGGTGTATCCGGAGTCAGCAATGATCTGCGAGACATCTGCGATGCAGCCGATGACGGCAACAGTAACGCACAACTTGCCTTGGACATGCTGGTGAACTCTGCACGTCACTGGGCCTCCAGCTACCTCTTCGATCTGGGAGGACTCGACACCCTCGTCTTCACAGCTGGGATTGGAGAAAACAACCCATGGCTCAGGACGGCAATCTGCGCCGGACTGGAAAACTTCGGCGTTGAAATTGATGAAGAAAAAAACGCCGCCTGCATGGCCGATGAGGCAATCATCAGCACTGACAGTTCCAAAGTTAAAATCATGGTGATCCCTGCCAACGAGGAACTCGTTCTCGCACGCGAGGTATACCGCAAAGTAAGCTGATAGCTCCGATCCACCTTACATACTTCAAATTTTCTATCCAACTAACCAAACAAACTAACAAACAAACCAAACAAATACCATGGCTATACAAGCAATAGGAATACTCGAAACCCGCGGCCTTGCAGGCCTTGTCAATGGCACTGACGCCATGCTCAAAGCTGCAAATGTAAAGCTCGCAGGCCCCATGCGCCAAATCGGAAGCGCTATGTGCAACGTTGTCGTCGAAGGTGACGTCGCTGCCGTCAAAGCTGCTGTCGATGCTGGTGCCTCCGCTGCAGAACAAATTGGTGAAGTCCTCAGTGCTCACGTCATCGCACGTCCTGACGCCTCCACCTCTGACGTGCTTCCCAAGCGCGCTGCTGCCAAGAAGTAAGACGTTTTGCTGGCCTGTAATGGCCGGCGGAACCGTCTTGTAACTGGCGCTGATGCAGCGTCTCGTTTCATTCATCATCCAGACCACAACCATGTTTCTTGCAGAAGTTATCGGACAAGTCGTCGCAACCAAAAAGGACGACAGCATGCAGGGCAAAAAGCTCTTGTTGCTTCGCCCCCAGCTTGTAGATGAAAACAATCCCGCTGCGTTCCGCAATGGCGTTAATACCATCGTTGCCGTGGACAATGTAGGTGCTGGCGAGGGAGATCTGGTGATGTTTTGTCAGGGCAGCTCTGCTCGTCAGGCTGCCGGCCTCAAAATGTTGCCCGTGGATGCCGCCGTTGTCGCCATTATCGACAGCGTGGATGTCCTGGGCAAAAAAATATTCAAGAGTAACTAATACCAATCCCAACCCTTCAAGCAGTGAATACCATCGATCAAGATACCCTTCGCAATGTTGTTGAAAACGTTATTCAGCAACTTGGCAATCCGCCAGCTGCAGCATCAAGCGCACCTGCCTCCACCCCACAACCCGCGGCTACACCATCTACTGATGATTGCGCCAAGGCACCTGGTATTGGCGGCAAGCATGGTGTGTTCGCCCATGTCTGCCAAGCCTCTGAAGCTGCGCACAATGCCTTCCTCAAGCTCAAGGAGCTCGGTATTGAAGGCCGTAAGCGCGTGATCGAAATCGTCAAGGAAACCTGCATGGCAAATGCGGAGCCATGGGGCAAGTTCGAGCTTGAAGAAACGAAGATTGGCCGCCTCGATCATAAAATCGAAAAACTCCAAATCGTGGGACACGTTCCCGGAGTTGAGTGGTTGGCGCCCAACGCAATGAGTGGTGACAACGGCATCACTCTTGAGGAATACGCACCCTTCGGTGTGATTGGCGCCATTCTGCCAGTTACTCACTCTGTTCCCACGCTGACAGGAAACGTCATCAGCATGGTTGCAGCAGGTAATGCGATTGTGTTCAATCCTCATCCGGGTGGTGCCAAGAGTGCGGTAATGGCAACTCGGGCCTACAACCAGGCAATCGAACGCGAGCTCGGCATTGACAACCTGATCTGCACGATTGAGGAGCCTACCATTGAAACCTTTGAGAAGATCTGCAAGAACCAGCACATTGCCCTCATGGCCATCACCGGTGGCCCGGCTGTTGTTGAGGCTGCTATGAAGTCCGGAAAGCGCTCCGTCTGCGCCGGCCCCGGAAACCCGGTTGTCGTGGTCGATGAATCCGCCAATCTGGACAACGCGGCCACCAACATCATTGCTGGCGCCGCATTTGATAACAACCTTCTCTGCATTGGCGAAAAATCCGTCTTTGTGGTCGATTCAGTCTTCGAGCAATTTATGCAAGCCATGGAGCGGGCTGGAGCCACACGTTTGAATGCGGAACAGGTTGACAAGCTTACCGGCGTTGCTTTTGACATCACCACGGGAGCCGGTGGCTGTGCCCAGGCGGCTCTCAACCGCGACCTCATTGGCGTTGACGCCTCCATTCTTGCCGGGCACGCAGGAATCAGCTCCCCTGCCAAGACCGACCTGGTCTTCGGGGAAACTGATGCTGACCATCCCTTTGTGCAAAAGGAGCAGATGATGCCCATGCTGCCCATCGTTCGTGTATCCGACTTTAAAACAGCCGTTGAGCTCGCCAAGGATGCAGAGCACGGATACCGCCACTCTGCGGTCATCCACTCCACCAACGTGGATCACATGACCCACATGGCCAAGGAGATGGACACCACCATTTTTGTCAAAAACGGTTCATCTGTTGCCGGACTCGGCCTGGGAGGTGAGGGATACCTCAGCTACTCCATTGCCACCACCACGGGCGAGGGCATTACCACCCCCAAGACATTCACTCGCATCCGCCGCTGCGTCATGGTCGAAAACCTGCGCATCATCTAACGATTCTATCATTCACACTCGAAATGCTTCACTGCCAGGTTGTAGGAAATGCAGTTGCCACCGCGAAACACCACTCGCTGGATGGCTTCAAGATGCTGCTTTGCCAACAGCTCGATGCAGAGCAAAAGCCCTCGGGGACGCCATTTATCGCCATTGACCTATTCGGCGCCGGTATGCACCAGAAGGTCTTTGTCAGCACGGACGGTATAGGGGCACGTGACATTGTTCACGATGAAAACTCCCCTGTCCGCATGTTCATCCAAGGAATCATCGACTAAATCATATGCGAATTGGCCATGTCATTGGAAAAGTTACAACCAACGTCCAGGAGGAAGCCTTCCGGGGTGGCCGCTGGCTGGTTGTCAATCCTGTCGATACCGAACAAATCAATACCTGCATTGAAAAGCAGCCCAGCCTCACCAAGCAACCATCTCTTGTTATCTACGACAATGTCGGTGCTGGAGTGGGCGATATCGTCGGCTTTGTCGAAGGTGCCGAGGCTACAGCTCCCTTTGCAGGCCCCACACCGATCGATGCGATCAGCCTAGCCATCTTTGACACCCTCAAATACGTAGCACCAGCTCAATAATCACACTCTCAAACCATGAAGAAAGTTTACACGGCAAAAGACATCAAGGACCTCATTTCACAGGGCGTTTCTCTCGACAGCATTCCAGCCGGAACCATTCTGACGCCATCAGCCAAAGATGCCATCAAAGATTTTGGGGGAGGCGCCACCACGCGCCAGGCAGCTGCATCAGGCAAGACTTCAGACCGTTTCCCGCCGCTGCCTCCCGGAGTTCCCACTGTTCCGCCCGAGCCAGTGGTTCCCAGCATGGAATATGACTGGGTAGAGGGTGGAGATCCGACTAATCCGGAGGAAATCCAGCGCTTCTTCCACTCCCCCGAGATCATGAAGCTCAAGGATGAGATGATCCGCACGGCACGTAAAATGTGGCAACGTAACATGGTCGACGGCAATGGCGGTAACATCACCGTTCGTGTCGGTGATAACCTCGTGCTCTGCACTCCTACTCTCCGCTCCAAGGGGGAGGTCATGGCAGATGAAATCGCTCTTATTGACCTGGATGGCAATCAGAAGGCTGGCTGGCGCAAGCGCACAAGTGAGGCCAATACTCACCTTGCCATCATGAAGGTTCAGCCCAAGGCAAAGAGTGTTATCCACGGCCATCCACCCTACTCCACGGCTTTCGCGGTTGCTAATGTAGAGCCGCCGACTTGCCTTTGCTCAGAAGTCGAGGTCTTCACTGGTGCGATCCGCCTGGTGGAATACCACACACCCGGTAGCAAGGAAATCTGCGATGCCGTGGCAAAAATCGGCAAGGACAATCCTGCTATCCTACTCGCAAACCACGGTGTCATGGCATGGGGCAGTGATGTCGAGGATGCTTACTGGAAAATGGAGAATATGGAAACTGCTTGCCAGACCATCTGGGTTGCGAGCCAACTTAATGGCGGCAGGCTTCCAACGATTCCATCAGACAAAATGCGTGAGATCTTCGATATCCGCAAATCCATTGGCATGGAGGACCCTCGTGTGGACCTGAAGGAATGCGAGCTATGCCAGAATGATAACTTCCACCCCGGTGCATATTGTGAAGTCGCCCCTGCCACAAAGGACGTCGGCTCCTATCTCAACCCTGAAGCGGAGAAAATTGTCAAACAGCTCACCGACGAAATCGCCGGCAAGATCTCCTAAAAAGTGCTCTTTCGGAAGCAAACATCGACCCAGTTAGCAACTCATGAAACAGGTATACACAGCCAAGCAAATTGAAGACTTGATAGCAGGGGGCCAGGGTGTGAGCTCGTTACCAACGGATGCAGTTCTCACTCCATCTGCCAAGGACTACCTCAAGGAGTTGGAAAACCCAGGCTTCGGCACACAAAGACGGGAGCGTGAATTTGAAGAACCCAGCCTTCCTGACTACGAATATAAATGGACACCCGGTAGCGACCCCAAAACCCAGGGTGAAATCCTCGACTTCTTTTATTCTCCAGAGATCCATGTGCTCAAGGAGCGCATGTGCGATCTCGGCAAGAGGATGTGGCAGCGCAACTACACCGACGGCAATGGCGGCAACATGACCATTCGTGTCGGCGACAACCTGGTTCTCTGCACCCCCACCCTCATCTGCAAGGGCTTTATGAAGCCAGAGGACATGTGTCTGGTGGATCTTGACGGCAAACAACTTGCCGGCAAGCGCCCTCGCACGAGTGAGTGCATGACCCACCTTGCCATCATGAAGCGCCAGCCCAAGTGCAAGGCTGTCTGCCACTCTCACCCACCCCATGCCACGGCCTTTGCTGTTGCCGGTGTGCGTCCTCCCCTCTGCATGATTCCGGAGGCTGACGTCTTTCTCGGCGAGATTGGCATGGCTCCCTATCGCACCCCCGGAACACCGGATGTTGCTGATATTGTCGGTGAAACAGGCGTAAAACATATGTCCGTGCTCATGCTTAACCACGGGGTTATCACATGGGGAGACCATATTGAGGAAGCCTACTGGCGCATGGAAAACACCGAAGCTCTTTGCCGCACTGTCTGGGTCGCCACCCAGCTCAACAACGGAAAAATGCTCACCATGACTGATGAGCAGGAGCGGGATCTCATCGAAATCCGCAAAGCCCTCGGTATGGAGGATCACCGCGAACACCTCCCCAATGACCAGCTCTGTAACAACGATCAATTTAGACCCGGTGTTTCCTGTAACTGCCAATAGTCAGGCAAACACTTCCGATCTAACGAATATATAAACAACCAACCTAATAGAATACCATGAAAGCAACTATCATAGGCGGTGGCGGCCGTGTAGGATCCAATGCCGCTATTTGTCTCCAGTGCGCCGGTGTCGTCTCGGAAATTCAAATTCTGGATGCCAACCAGGATCTCGCGGACGGTGAAGCCCTCGATCTTTTACACGGTGCCTCCTGCCTGCATGACCAGCGCATTTACTCAGGTGACTACAACCGTGCAGCAGACTCCGACATTTTCATCATTACCGCCGGCCTGCGCCGCAAGCCTGACGAAAGCCGTCTGGATCTCATCAACCGCAACGTCGGCCTGTTTTCACAGATTCTCAACAGTATCAAAACCGCGGGAATGAAGCAGGATGCCATCGTATTCGTTGTTTCCAACCCTGTAGACATTCTTACGCATCTTGCCGTCAGCTTCCTCGGCCTCCCCCCTGCCCAGGTGATCGGACTTGGCACCATGCTTGATACCGCACGCTTCCGCTCACTCATTGCCAATGACCTCGATCTTGCTCCTACTCAGGTCAAGGCCCTCATCCTCGGCGAGCACGGTGACACCATGCTTCCCGTTTGGTCATCAGCCACTGTGGGTGGTCTGCCACTGACCGGAGTGAAAGGCTGTGATGCCAACTACCAGCGCCAGATCTTTGAGCGCACCAAGAAAAGTGGTGCCGAAGTCATTGCCCGCAAGGGTGGAGCCGGCTGGGCGGTTGGTGCTACCATTGCAGAAACCGTGCACGCCATAGCTCTCGACAAGAAGCAGCTCCTGCCCGTCTCCAGCCTCCAGAATGGCTGCTACGGCCTCAAGGATGTCTGCCTGAGTGTTCCCACCATCGTAGGACGCAGCGGTGCTGAGAAGCATGTAGAGATCGAACTCTGGCCCAAGGAAAAGCAAGCTCTGCAGGCTTCGGCACGCGCTCTCAAAGAGATGCTCAAGAACGTGGCCTCTGTCTAGGTTCTCAAAACGCGATACTATCAATCAAAAATCCCGCTGGAGAAAAGCTCCAGCGGGATTTTTTTGTACGGTTGAAACTGGATTGGGAAAACGACTTACTCTGCAGCCTTTCTGCGGTTCCAGCAGAGCAGGCCATAGCCAGCGATAACAATAAAGCAAAGCACAGGCAGATAGAACGATCCCCGGGTCGCGGTTGTTCCCATGAAGCCATCCATATCGAGAATCTGACCCTGCAGGCGGGGCATGAAAGCTCCACCAACAATGGCAAAGATCAGTCCTGCAGATCCCAGCTTGGCATCCTCACCGACACCATCGAGTGCCAGACCATAGATAGTCGGGAACATCAATGACATGCAGGCGGAGATCGCAATCAGCGAATAAAGTCCAGCCATACCCTGAAGGTAGATGGCTCCCAAGGTGCAGCCAATGCCGGCAAGACTCAGGACAAAAAGCAATCTTCCGGGCGAAACATACTTGAGGAAGAAAGTGCAAATAAAACGACTACAAAGGAAAATAACCATCGCGAGAATGTTATGGTTCTGCGCGGTTGCCTTGTCGATACCGAGCTCGTTCTCAGCATACTGGATGATAAAGGTCCAGCACATGATCTGTGCACCCACATAGAAGGTTTGAGCGACTACGCCACCCACATAGCGTGGATTACTGAACAAGCGACCGACTGTCCTGCCGAAATGAAGGTCGTGGAGGTCTCCCTTCGGGCTGGTGTCGGGCATTTTTGTAACGGCAAAAAGCAGCATTACACCAATGACGACAAAACCAATCACCATATAAGGTAAGGACACGATCTTTAAATCATGTTGTTGCAGCTCGGCGTGGGTCTTGCCCTGGAAGCTCTCAATTTTACCATCCTTGAAATCAACAAGGGCATTAGAAGCCACATCCTTGGCATCAGGACCAAGATTTGCCACATAGGCCTTCACATTCGGATCGTTGGTGCGCTCACGCTCCTTGGATTTAAGCATCGGCAAGATGTCCAACTCTTCTCTTTGTTCAGCTGCAGGCTGAAGGTCTGCATAGAAACCGTTTACATCACTTTTGAAGTCCTCCACTTCAATGGTGGAGAGAATGACAGTGCCGGCAATGAACATGCCCGTGAGTGAGCCCATCGGGTTAAATGCCTGGGCAAAGTTGAGCCGCCGGGTGGCGGTTTCCGCTGAACCCATGGAAAGAATATAGGGATTCGCAGTGGTTTCAAGGAAGGCAAGACCAAAGGTCAGGATATAAAGGGCAATAATAAAGAGGTTGAAGTTAGCACCGGATGCTGCGGGGATCGACAATAACGCACCCGCGGCATATAGAAGTAAGCCCACGATGATACCCGATTTGTAGGAAAACTTACGAATGAAAATGGCAGCTGGAAGCGCCATGGTTGCGTAACCTCCATAAAATGCCATTTGCACCCATGTGCTTTGGGCATTGTCGATAACGAAGACGTCTTTGAAGACCGCCACTAATGGGTTGGTGACATCATTGGCAAAGCCCCAGAGGGCAAAGAGACTGGTTACTAGAATAAAGGGGAGAAGGAATTTCTTCTCAACGACGGCGCTTGGTTTAATGGCTGACATAGTGTTCAGTAGTTGTCTGTGGATGATGTTTTACCCAAGTGTCTCGCCCAGAAAATCCGAACAAGATAAACGAGTAATGAACATTGGCGGAGACTACCAATCTGAGAGCAACTGACCAGTATTTTCATCACCCTTTTAAGGGATACAAAGATTCCCGCAAAAGCGTGACGACCACTGTGCCTGCGTGCACTAAACTGGAGTTACACCCTTTTTGAGGATGATATTGGCGTACTTGTTCACGTCCCCAGTGGCCACAACGGCATGAGCCTTCTGCACCCGCTCATAGAAGGCAAAGCGCTCGAGTCTTGAAATCTTCGGATTAAGCTCGCTGTGGCGCTCAATGGCTGCGGCATATGAACCCTCGACCTTGGGATCCAGACTGTCCCCTTCCACAGCCTCCATGGTGATCACAGGAGCCGGGTCATAGGCATCGAGCTCAAACAAAGGCAAAATAGCGTCCAGCATATCCGGCACACTCAGGCCATCAGCACGAATCACCGTATCGTTAAACTGGTGACCAGGGAAATGACCGTCCGCAAGGACGAGCTCCTCGCCATGGCCCATGCGGCACATCACAGCCAGCAACTCCGGAGACAAGAGGGGTGAGATTCCTTTTAACATAAACCGGATACTAGGAAAGCGGCTGTTGCATGCCAGCCAATTTTTCATAACGGTTAAGAAAAAGCCCCGCCGGACACCTCCGGCAGGGCTTGAGATTTGATAGCTGGCTGATCAGTTCATTAACTGATCTCACCGCGGGCCATGCCCTTCTCCTCAAGTGCGGCCTGCGCTGCAGCAAGCTTGGCAATGGGGATACGGAAAGGTGAGCAGGAAACGTAGTTGAGGCCTGTGCGGTGACAGAACTTAACGGACTCAGGGTCACCACCGTGTTCACCACAGATACCGACCTTGAGTTTCGCCTTGGTCTTGCGACCGCGATCCACACCGATTTCAACAAGCTGGCCAACCCCGGTCTGGTCGAGGCTTGCAAATGGATTGTTATTAACAACCTCAGCATCCTGATACGCAGGCAGGAACGAACTGGAGTCATCACGGCTCAGACCGAGACAGGTCTGGGTGAGGTCGTTGGTTCCAAAGGAGAAGAAGTCTGCGTGCTCAGCAACGGCGTCAGCGGTAAGGGCAGCGCGTGGTATCTCGATCATGGTGCCAACGCTGTACTTGAGCTGGCTCTTCTTGAGGCCCAGCTTCTTGCGGACCTCCGCAGCAGCCTCGTCAATGACGGCTTTCTGCAGCTCAAGCTCCTTGGCATAGGATACCAGGGGAACCATGATTTCAGGCACCACCTTGATCTTCTTGGCCTGAACCTCAGCAGCTGCCTCGAGAATGGCGGTAGCCTGCATCTTGGTAATCTCAGGATAGACGATTCCAAGACGGCAACCACGGTGGCCGAGCATTGGGTTCTCCTCGTGCAGAGCATTGATGCGGCTCTTGATCTTGGCCGGGCTAACCTTGATCTTCTTGGACAGAGCATTGATCTGCTTGTTGTCCAAAGTACCGATGAACTCGTGCAATGGCGGGTCCAGCAAACGAATAGTCGCAGGACGGCCCTCAAGCGCCTCAAAGATACCAATGAAGTCCTTCTTCTGGTAAGGCAGCAACTTTTTGAGAGCTTTGGCGCGTCCAGCGTCATCCTCGGCGAGGATCATCTGGCGCACGGAATCAATACGGTTGCCCTCGAAGAACATGTGCTCGGTACGGGTGAGGCCGATTCCCTCTGCACCAAATGCGATGGCGTTTTTAACCTGCCCTGGCGTGTCCGAGTTGGTGCGCACACCAAGTTTGCGAAGTTTGTCAGACCACTGCATCAGCTGGGTGAATTTCTTGTAGGTCTCGCTGCGCTTGGCAGATGCCTTGCCTTCGATGAGTCCCTGAATCACCGATGATGGTGAAGAACTGATCTCACCGGCATAAACATTACCTACGAAGCCGTTCAAGGAGAGGAAGTCTCCCTCTTTGAGTGTTACACCATTACCGCTGAGGGTCTTCTTGCCGTAATCGATGTCCATGTTGTGTGCACCGCATACGCAAACCTTACCCATCTGGCGGGCTACGAGGGCAGCGTGTGAGGAGGCACCACCACGTGTGGTGAGAATTCCCTCTGCAGCAATCATGCCCCTGAGATCCTCCGGAGATGTTTCCTGGCGGGTCAGAATGACCTTTTGTCCCCGGGCTGCAGCAGCAACCGCAGCTTCCGCAGTGAAGTAAATCTGGCCTGAAGCAGCACCAGGACCAGCGGGAAGACCATTACCAACCTTGGTCGCTTTCTTTTCCCCAGCGGAATCGAAAATCGGAGACAGAAGGTGGCTCAAGTCCTCAGCGGGAATACGCAGAATTGCCTCTTCCTTCTTGATGAGGCGCTCCTTGACCATGTCCAGGGCGATGTTCACAGCAGCGAATCCGGTGCGCTTACCATTACGGGTCTGCAGCATCCATAGCTTGCCTTCCTCAATGGTGAACTCAACGTCCTGAACGTCACGGAAATGCTTCTCGAGAATCTTACGGATTTTGAGCAACTCCTTGTGGGACTTTGGAAGGTCCTTGGCCATCTTGGCAATGGGCTTGGGGGTGCGCACACCGGCCACCACATCCTCCCCCTGGGCATCGATGAGATATTCACCGTAAAATACATTTTCACCAGTAGCGGGGTCACGAGTGAAAGCAACACCGGTGCCTGATCCCTTGCCAGTGTTACCAAAGACCATGGCCTGAACGTTCACGGCCGTGCCCCAAGCTGCAGGAATGTTATACTTCTGGCGATAAACAATCGCGCGGTCGTTGTTCCATGAATCAAAGACAGCATTAACGGCTCCCTTGAGCTGATCCATTGGATTCTCCGGGAAGTTCTTACCCGAACGTTGCTTGATGAGCTTCTTGAACTCACCAACAACCCAGCGCAGGTCCTTCTCCTTGAGGCCGGAGTCATCCTTCACCTTTGCTGTAGCCTTCGCCTTGTCGAGGATGACCTCGTAAGGATCATGGTGCTCACCAGCGTGAGCTTCCACACCCATGACAACACTTCCATACATCTGAAGGAAGCGGCGATAGGAGTCCCAGGCAAATTTGGCGTTGCCTGTCTTCTTCGCAAGGGCCTCTACAACCTGATCGTTGATTCCGAGGTTGAGAATAGTGTCCATCATGCCTGGCATGGATTCACGGGCACCGGAGCGGACGGAAAGCAATAATGGGTTGTTGAGATCACCAAACTTCTTACCCATGGCCTGTTCCACTTTGGCAATGTTCGCCTCGATCTCGGCGTCAAGTGTCTTGGGGTATTTCTTACCGTGATCGTAGTAGTAGGTGCAGACCTCGGTGGTAATGGTGAAGCCGGCAGGAACGGGGATTCCAATGAGGCCCATCTCGGCGAGGTTGGCTCCCTTACCCCCGAGGAGGTTCTTCTGTGATCCGTCTCCGTCGGCTTTTCCGCCTCCGAAAAAGTAAACGTGTTTCTTTGATTTGCGAGCGACCTTCTTGTTGGTCTTGCGGGCAGCTGACTTGGATGCAGCTGTCTTTGCGGTCTTGCGTTTAGCAGTAGCCATCTTGATAGTAGTATGGTTTGTATTTTGGTGAAAAGATCCGCACAAACTGTGGGCATTTCAGAAAATGAGAGTGCGCACGATAGCAAGCACTTCGATTCGGTCAAGCACCTGTGCAGGCTTTTTCCGCTGATCAACAGCGCGATTAAAACCACAGGGGAGAAATACGAATCAGGCCCACTCAATGAGGGCCTGATGATTGTCAACTTTTGAGATGAACGGAAAGCTCGTCCACAGGAGAGCCCATAGCGGCCATTTAAAAAGCCGCCACAAATTGCTAGTTACCCCAGACTGTTTTCTGAGGCACATTGATCGTGTCGCCAGGATAAACCGGAATATTCATATGCTCCACGCTCTCTTTGATATTGTATTGGGATACTTTCCCTTTACGGATTAATTTTACCCGCTTATCAGAACCAAATGCATCTACACCACCTGCAGCAGCTACTGCATTAAAGAGAGTCATTCCTCTCACGTAAGCCACAGGTCCCGGACTGCTAACCCGACCACCGACGGTGATGACCTGCCTGTCAATTTTTTGAGCTTCCTCGTCTTTGTGGGAAATGATGCTAATACGTGGATTGGTGTAAATTTCGGCGTGGATGTAGGCTTTTTCAATTTTGCGCGCCAAGGCGGCGCTTGAGAGACCACTGGCCTTAATTCCCTCGTCAAGGTGGGGCAAATACAGAAAGCCACTGGGATCCACTGATCGCAGGCCATTAAATGTCGACTGCTCCTGACCAGGCACACCAAAGATTCTTATGTCGAGAGCCGTACCCGGTGTGATGCTCGGATTGGCAAATACCGTGATCGTAAAAGTCAGCAACAGGACGAAAACGCCAATGGTCATTTTTTTTGGTAAAAACATCATTCTTTGGTTACTCCTTCGTATGGTTAATGGTCATTCATTGTGCGTTTCTGGCGATCATCCTGATCAGTCCGGATCAATAAAGGTCTTCATCTTCATCATGATTTGCAGAAGCCAGTTGGGCTGATGGTTGCCTCTGAGACTCACTGGGAATTTCCTCCCCGGTGGTTGGAGCGTAATAGGTGTAGTAACTCGTGTAATACTGATACTGGTTGTCGCTACGAACATCGACGTTATTTAGCACCACACCAACGACATGCCCTCCGACATTTTCAACTGCTTGCTTAACCCTCACCAGCATGTTGCGTGGTAGTTTTCGGTGCTGAACAACAATCATCGTGAGGTCTACCTCGCTGGCCAGCACAGAAGCGTCACTCACACCAAGGATCGGAGGCGAGTCAATCAACACCAGATCAAAGCGCTGCTTAACATCCTGAATAAGCTCCGACATGCGGCGCGAGTTCAGTATTCCCGCGGCGTCCGCTGGCAGAATACCAGATGGCATGAAGTAAAGGTTGTCCACCGGAGTCTGGATCACGACATCTTCAAGCATGAGGTCAGTCGTCAAATAGTTGGTCAAGCCAACTGAGTTGCTGATGTCGAAGAACGTATGCAGGCGAGGGCGGCGCAAGTCCGCATCAATCATTAGCGTAGTGTAACCGCCCTGGGCGCAAACGTATGCAAGGTTCACCAAGGTGGTTGACTTACCCTCACCAGCTCCTCCGGACACGACCGTGATGGCATTATCGTCCGGGTTCTTGCGGTTGAATTCGATATTGGTGCGCAAAATACGGTAGGCCTCGGCATCCGGACTCAAACCACTTTGCTTGTGAAGCACTCCAACATCTCGTGGAATCACCGCGAGTACGGAAACTTGCAAGAATCGCTCCACGTCCTCCAAGCTCTTTACCGAGGTATCCATGTATTCGAGGAAGAAGGCGATACCAGCTCCAAAAATGAGTCCGACAACCGCCCCCAAGGCTAGGTTCATCGGAACATTCGGACTGACCGGGTTATCATTAATTTCCGGCTCTTCGTGAACCTGGATGCTGATGGAGTTCAATTTGGTTTTGGTTTTTTCAGCATGATAGGTTCGCTCTATGCCCTCCTTGAGCTCAAGCGCCTTGTCATACTCGTGCCGCGCCATGTTATATTCTGAATAACCCCTCGATTTTTCCGTACCCTGACTCTGGTATCGCTCAACAACTGCCTCCAACTGCTGAACACGTTTATCAATGATATCGAGCTTGTGGTTGAGCGCTGTTTTGGCGTGGTTGGCTTTTTGGGTTAAATTTTCCTCCAGCCCGGCAAGAAGCCTCTGGCGCATCATGATGTCAGGGTGTTTTTTGCCCAGTCCAGATGCCAGCATTCTCTCAAGGTCTCTCTTAGCCTCTTCAAACATCCGGTAATCCTCTTTAAAGCCTACGTCCGGAAGCTCCGCAGCAACAGCAATTAGGTGGCTTTGCTCAACCCCCAATAACTTCTTAATCTGCACGAAAATCTCATCTCTCTCCCGCCTGGCATCGTAGAGATCCCTGTCGGCTTGCTCCTTGAGAGGCAGCATGCTTCCAATAGTTTTTCCTCCCTTTTCATCCTCCACAAAAATCAATCCATGTTTCTCCGCCAGATCCTCCACCTTTTTACGCAGGAGGGTGATGCGGTCATTTTGATTCATGAGCTCAATCTTGAGAGCTTTGAGGTGATCAGTTCGTATGCCCATTTCGAGGGCCTCACGACGAACCCGGTAGGCCTCATAAACCGCTTTGGCAATCGCTTGCGCCTCGGCTTTTTTAGCGTGTCTTACGGAAATCTCGATCAGATCCGTGCCGCGTCTTTGATTCGTGCGGACGATACTTCTGAGTTGCGCGAGTACAGATTTACGATCCTGCCCCCATCTGGCCTCGAGCTGAATATCATCAATAGCAATGTTGAGTGTCTCGGGAGCAACAATGACCTCAAACTGGGTATTGATGAATTGACGTGACATTTGTGCTCCAATCCCGCCCTTACTACCACCATGTGTAGGGTCAATATCGACAATGGGCTTCACCTCAACCAGCGCAATACTCTCGTATTTTTTGGGCATAACGTAGGTGATGACGGCCGCAGTCAAAAAAACGAGTAAGAAGGTAAGTAAGATAACCCCGTAGCGATTCTTCAGAATTTGCCAGTAATCGATTGCTTGTTGTGCAGCTTCGGCCTGATTGGTATTGTGCATTTTAATAAATTTAGGAAATAGCTACTCGGGGAGATCGAGATCGCCATAATATAAGAATGCGGTTCTCAACCGCACTGCCCCTACAAAAATTTTACAATTTAATTATAGTTAGAATTATAAGTTTGTAAATAAAAAACCGCTCTAATGTCAAAACATTGAGCGGTTCAAGCAACTGGGCTTCTTTCAAAGAACAGATCTTAGAACTCGGTTCTCAGACCAATGGAAACACGGTTGCGCTCGTAGGTGCGGCCCGGGAGATCCGAATCACTGTCGGTCCAGTTGTAGGAGCCAGTGAGAAAGAGGCCATCATTGATTTTGTAGGCGCAGCCCAGGTATAGATTGATCAAGTCCGTGTCAGCATCAGCCCGAGGTGCCCCTCCGGGGACAAGTCGCCCATCCTGCATGTCCATAAAGATGAGATTCACACCAGCCTGCAGGGTGATCTGTGGAGAGAGAATGTAATCCGATGAGATACCAACTCGGAGGGTCTCATTCGTATCGTAGGTGAAGTTGTCAAAACTGGTGCCGTAGTCCTCGATGCTGTATCGGGTAAATGCACGAACACTGAGCTGCTCATTCATCCGGGTTCTAATGGCAGCTTCCATGAACGGACTGTCCTCGTCGGCGCCCCCATCAACATCACGCATTTGCATACCGCCTTTGACAGCAATGACCGATTGAGGGCTGAAGCGGTGCTCTACTCCAAGTAACAAGAAGTGGTTAATGGAGTCATCAGCAGTGCCACTGGATTCTGTTTCCCCGTAGCGATAGTCAGCTGTCCAAACAGTTTGCTCTGAGGTACGATAACGAAATTGGTTGTAAAAGCTGTAGAGAAGGCGATCATTTCCAGAGGCAGAGCCTTGATAATCTACACCCCTAATCGTAAAGCCAGTGTATGTGGAAGCATGCTGAGTCCATCGGTAGCCCACCGCGTTGTCTGTTTGATAATGGAAATATTCATCAAGCTGGCGATCGGTGGAAAAGCCATAACTATAATCAGGCTCCAGCTCATAGGCAAAATAGTTTCTGCTGCTGAGGCGCAGTCTTTCATTGATCCGGTGGGCCCAATTCAGACCAAGTCTTGATTGACCGTAAATCTCGTCGGCCCCATCGGCCTCAAGCTGCTCCAGATAAAATGTGCCACCCAGACGGACAAAAACGTCCCATGTGGTTTGGGGTGTAATATCAACAAGAGTTGCCCCTATGTAGGCATTGACCGAGGAGGCCTCGTCATCAGATGCCAAATTTGCGGTGGGCGAAACGTTGTCATCATAATTGTAGAGCAGACCGGCATTCCAGGTTATCGGCGAGCTCTCCCTGGCTTCTTCATTGGGAGCAATATCGTAGAGACCTTGACCATGAACCAAACCAGCGTGGGCAATCACAGCGACAGTTGTTATGAGTGATTTTTTCATATTGTGAACAGTGTAGGGTGGTAGAATCGAATTGGACTTGGTGAAACCAATGGGTGAGCGATCTCACGAACATGTCGTGACAACAACTTGGCGCCGGAATGATGTTAGCCCTAGCTCGTTATAGATCAAAGGTGCTATCATCATTTGTGGACTCCACAGTAGTGCCATCATTAGACGAAACCGTAGGTGGCTGGAGACCTGGAGGGAATAGCGGGAATCCACCTGGACCACCGGGGGTAGGACCAACTGGACCATTACCAGGAAAATCGAGAGAGTTGGTGGCGGGAGCCATGCCGCCGGCACCACCAGCAGCTGAAAGTTTAGCAAATACCACTTGCACCTCTACAATCGCATCGGGGGCAACTGCCATGGCACATTGGCTCGCAGTTGCAGTTTTGTCAGGAGCCGCTTTGGCTGCAGCCTCGACGATACCAGCTACTAGGTTCTTGTCCGCCTTGGATGCAACAATAGCTGCCTTGACGATCTCACAAACCTTGGATGGATTTTGGACAACTTGTTCAAATACGATGTCTGTTACCTTTTCAGGTGATGAAGTTATGCTCTTGGCGACGACTTCATTGATAGGATCAACCTTGCGGTTGTCAGCTTGAGCTGTTGCAGTGAGGGCAATGAGCGCCGCTGTGCAGGCGAGTTTGGTGGTATTTTTCACTTTGGATCCTTTCTTGGATGGGGGTGGATGATACAAGCTCGAGTTGATTTGAACTCGAGGGATAAGCGGGTAGCGGGAATCGAACCCGCATAATCAGCTTGGAAGGCTGGAGCTTTACCATTAAGCTATACCCGCTTAATGTTCCTAATTAAACGAAACCCACCGTCATCTAGCAAGTGTTAAATGGCATTTTTAGGCCTTTGTTTTTAGAAGATCGTCTTTGTTATCTAAGTGTTCTATTTACCTAAACATTTAGCATTTATATAACACATCCCTTCCATGCATTGATAAATTGATACATCCCATCCACATCAGACATCATTGCTCAGCTGAGTGAGACAAATCATAGCCCTGTAGGGTGATCTATAAAACAAGTATCCAGGCCAAACTTCTGCCCTAAATGCTGCGTAAGCGCTCTGACTCCAAACGTCTCCGTCGCATAGTGCCCTGCGTATATAACATTGATACCGCATTCCTCAGCCAAGGGAAAGCTCCAGTGCGGGCCCTCTCCAGTGATGAAGGTGTTGATGCCAGAGGCTGCAACGGCGGCTACTTCCGAGCCAGCTCCACCGGTGATAATGCCTACTTTTCCGGCCTGATCGGCCCCACCGGCACACAAGTGAACAGATGATCCGACAGCGTCTTCAACCAAGGACACAAGGTTGTTGATGCCGGTATCGATTTTTTGGCACACACCCAAATCAACTCCCTTCCAGTCAAAAAAAGTCTCTGTGTCCTGCATTCCAAGGGCTTTTGCCAGCAGGTGATTGTTTCCCCACACAGGATGCACATCGAGCGGTATGTGAGCGCTATAGAGAGCCATGCCATTATCAAGGGCCATCTTCAATTTTTTGTAGTGAGCCCCAGTCACCATCTGGGCACCCTGCCAGAACATGCCGTGATGCACGACGAGCAAATCAACTCCTTCTGCTAACGCTTTCTCGAAAACGGGTAATGACGCATCCACTGCTGCACCAATTTTCATCACCTCGCCGCCGTTCTCTATTTGCAAGCCGTTCATGGCCCCGGGATAATCCGGCAACCCAATCAGATTGAGCTCTTGGTCAAGGTAATGGGTTAGTGTCAGCAACTCAGCCATGCGCTGAGCCTAGCAACTGGATGGAACAATCCCATTCAAAAATGAAGCTCTGGACCATCACCGACTCCGTGATGAAGAAAACCTGTCCACGTGCAAAGCACCGGCGCCAAAAAAGAAATATCAATGTGCCCGCCCCACGCCAAGTTGCTCTTGGAGCAACAAATCAAGCGCATCCGCATCCTTGGTTTTACCATGCAAGATCAGGTTACCCTTGATCATGAGCTTCGGCATCACGGGTGTCTCATGAACAAACGAAGTATAGTCAGCAATATTCTGTTCCAACAGCGCTTTAGCCCAGTCCTTGTCAGAGCCCTCAAGCCTGGCCGGATCCACCAGACTATAGGCCAGCGCCTCCGCCACTTCATAGGGCTGGTCACGACAATCGAAGAGTGCCCGGTGAAATTCAGCGAATTGATCCGGGTCCGCTTGCCAGACACGCAGTGACAGGACTGCCAACCTACACGCATTGGCGCGGTCTTTGACCCCCTGCGGAATATGTGGGTTACATGCTCTCTCCAGGGGCACTGGCAATACAATCACAGCAAGCTCACCGGGGTATTTGGTCATGAGCTCATCGAGGTATTCATGCATACTCAAACAAGCCTCACAGGTGTAATCAAAATATTTCACCAGCACGTGCTGTGCATCCGCTCCGCCAATGTGTGGCAAGTGCTCGATCCGGAATGATTTTGTATTATCCAGGAACCATACCTCACGACCATCCCCGCTGGCATGAATGCCTGCAGTACTGGCCTCAACCTGCTTCTCTTGGGGCGGGCTTGAGACAGCCAGGCGATGCGTCTCCGGAGAAGGTCCAAAGTGCTGGATGAGAGCCAGCGCTGACACGAGCAAAATAGCAGGCAACAATGTAACCAACCAACTTCGCCGGAGATCTTGCTTCACTGGCCTAAACCACAAGACCAGAAGACCGATGGTAATGCCCAAGCCATGCATAACCATGCAATAGGGACAGATGATTCGCACCACGAAGAGTTGAAGTCCCACGAACCAGCATGCTGCAGCCAGTAATATCCAGGCAAGCAAAGATCTGAGCCAGGCGGACCATGCTCCCCTCGCCCAAAGTGCCATGACAAGCGCCAGATATAGGAGACAGGAAAACACACTGACAGGAATGACACCCCCAACCATCGACCACTTGCTGCCAAGCACATTGGCACAACCACTGCCAGCGCCACATCCTGCCAGGCTCTCAATCTTTCCCGTCCACTTTTGAATGGTGAGCCACAGACTTAATACAAACGCGACCACAATGAAAACCATCACAATCCATTTGATGGCAGGCTTCATATCATTCATGAGATCAAAGAGTAAAATTGCTGGCTACTTCAACATCCACCAGCTCATAAAAAATGACCAGACTAAATGGTAACCACCCTAAGGCGAACCACTACTTTTTAGTGGTCGGGCGGCCATCGTCGTCAAGCTCCACCCAGTCTTCACCCTCCCTGCCACGCCGCCATGCGTTGATGGCAAAAAGCAGAGTGAGCGCCAGAAAGAATAGTGCAGACTCCATAAGAAACGGGCTCGTGATCCATGAGAGGCACATCCGTCCCAGCTCCCCGGCAAAACCAGGTAAATACGCAGATGCGGCAATGCCCACCAAACCTACAAAGAAAAGCACGATCAAGCCGGAGCCGATCAAGATGTGTTTTCTATTTTCTTCCATTTGAATAATGAATCGAACCAGGCTCCGGCCACTCCCCAAATGGGGGTCGCCAGACTCGAGCTTTTCTCCAACTACAGAGTCTCAGGTATTTCGCTGGATGCAGTTGCTGGATTGTTAAAAAAGTACCGGGAACAGGGGTCGAACCTGCACGCCCAAAGGGCACTAGATCCTAAATCTAGCGTGTCTACCAATTCCACCATCCCGGCTTGAGGCGGGCAAAACCTAGGGTAGTTATCAATTGATGGCAACCGGATTCTTTGTGAAACTGGCGCGCTAAACACAGGCAAGAGCCTGGTCCATTGCCTCAAGCGTTGCATCAATCTCGGCATTACCATGAGCCACGCTCATGAAGCCGGTTTCGTATGGGCTCGGCGCCATGTAAACGCCCTGCTCGAGCATGGAGGTGAAGAATTTTCTGAATGCTGCTGTGTCCGCCGTCATCACGCTTTGCAGATTCACGATCGGCTCAGCAGTGAAAAACAAACAGAACATCGAACCCACTCGGTTAAACTGATAGTCCAAGCCCTTGCTTGCGAGCATCGATCGCACGCCTTGCTCGAGCCGGGCGCCTATTTTTTCGAGTTTGCCATAGCCATCCACCCTCTCCATCTCGTGTAGTTGAGCCAGTCCCGCAGCCATGGCGAGTGGATTTCCACTCAGGGTACCCGCCTGATAAACAGGGCCATCTGGAGCCAGACAATTCATAATTTCTGCTCTTCCGCCAAAAGCGCCGACAGGCAACCCGCCACCGATGACCTTACCCATCGCCGTCAAATCAGGGCTGATTCCCTCGAGCTCCTGAACACCGCCTTTGGCCACACGGAAACCTGTCATGACCTCATCAAAAATAAAAACCGATCCATACTCTGCCGTAATGTCACGCAATCCCTGCAAGTATCCTTCGCGTGGGAAAATGAGCCCGGCATTGGCGGGGTAACTCTCCACAATAACCGCAGCAATCTGGTCTCCCATTGTCTCAAAAACAGCGCGCACCCTCTCGATGTCATTGTAGGGAAGGGTGATTGTCTCGGCAGCAAAGGCAGAAGGCACACCGGCGGAGTCCGGCTCACCATGGGTAAGTGCACCCGATCCTGCCGCCACCAAAAGGCTGTCAACATGCCCGTGGTAACACCCCTCGAACTTGATCACCTTGTCTCTGCCGGTAAAACCACGGGCAAGACGCACAGCACTCATCGTGGCCTCTGTTCCGGAATTCACCATTCTGACCTTTTCCACCGATGGCACCCAATCAACAATGAGCTGCGCCATATCCACCTCATAAGGGTTGGGAATACCAAAGGAGACCCCCTCCTTGGCTGCCTTACTAACGGCCTCAATGACACATTCAGGGGCATGACCAAGAATGGCTGGCCCCCATGTCCCGACATAGTCGATCATTGAATTGCCATCGACATCCTCGATTCGACAGCCCTTGGCACGACGTACAAAAAAAGGTTCGCCGTCTACGTTGCGAAAAGCTCGCACAGGCGAATTGACCCCGCCTGGAATGAGCTCCTTGGCAGTCTTGAAAAGTTGATGAGATTTCTCGTGTTGCATCACATGGAATGGCAAATGCATTGCCGGGCACAAGTTGCTGCGCCAGCGCTCATTTTGCAAGACTCCAAAACAGAAAGCGCTTCATATGTGGTAGCAAGCCCATCGGACTATTGATTTTTCACAGCCAATGTATCGATAACACAGGGGCAGCATGAGCTTGGTGGCTGGCGCCTACTTCTAGCTCTCCATAATATACTCAAGCAGCATACTCTGAAGTAGTAGATAAAAACGGTTCCTGTAATAAGCGCTCTTCAAGTCAGGCTCGAGATCATCCAATTGATCCGGCGCATTGAGCTCGTCCAAGTCATCCAGTTCATCAAGTTGATACCCGGCTTGGAGCGAGAGCCTTGCCTGATTGATGGCGCCATACCATTTTTCAGCCTCATTGGGGGCGATGAAAACAGCCTGCTGCTCACTACCGCGCGCCTTGAGAATCACCTCAGCCACCATGTGGGTTTGATCTTGAAAGCCCCTTTCCAAGTCAGGGGTTACATACTCAGCCCACTCACACTCCTCATCCATTAAATCGGCAAGTGATTCGGCAATGAGGCCCGGCCGCTGGTCATCCGAGCAAATGAGCTGTAGCTCTTGCCAGTCCTTTTCTGACTCAGGCAAGATACAAAGTCCTCCTTCGAGGGTTGGCAAAATTCTCATGCCGTTTTTTCCATAGTGGTTTGAAGTTGCCAGCCATGAAGTTGCGCCACGTAAAGCTCAGCTTTCTCGCGCGCCCCGGACCAGACCACGGAACGCCCCTGGGTATGCACTTCCATCATCAACGCCTCGGCCTTTGTTTGATCGTATCCAAAGACCCTTTTAAAAACCATTGTGACATAACCCTGCAAGTTAACAGGGTCATTGAGCACGACCACATTCCACGGCATCTCCGCCTGTTGCTTGGCGTGCTGTTTTTTGTCGGTAGCAGGTGTCGTGTTCGGCATGAAGATGGCACAGGATCTTACATTTCGAGCCTAGCCAATAGACCCGCACCCTGTCCAAGAAAAAACCATCCTCATCGGTGCCATTAATTTTCGGCACCCGATACATCAGGAACCCAAATCAAGAAAGGCCTGTCCCAACCACTCGCAGGTATCCCCCGCAACCAGCGAGTGCACACTTGCCTTGCCATGGCTAATCGCCAGTTCTGCGGCCCTACCCGCCAGCCATGCCCCCATTCGGGACGCGTCCTGAGGCTCGAGCCCCTGAGCCAACAGTGCGGTGATCACTCCCGTGAGGACATCCCCCTGCCCACCGCTTGCCATGCCTGCGTTGCCCGTCGCATTGAAGTAAACAGGAAAACCTGATCGCGCCACCAAAGTATGCGCACCCTTGAGCAGCAGGGTCGACCGGTCATATCGTTCACAAAAAGCCCTTGCAACATCCACCCTGTCCATGCCCACCCACTCAGGAAAGAGTCTTGCTAACTCACCCGGGTGAGGTGTCAGCACGAAATTGGGACCGATACATTGTTCAACTCCAATATCGGCGATTCGATTCAGTCCGTCAGCATCGATAACAACGGGTAAGCTCATACGCTCCATGAGGGACAAGAAGGCCTGATTCGACTCCTCGTCACCCGGCCCCATTCCAGGCCCGATGGCAAAGGCATCAAACTCTGCAGGGTTGATTTCAGACCACAGCCTGACCGGTCTGAGCATCACCTCAGCGGGCAACATGGAAACCAGCAGTGGGTATAGAGACTCATCAACAAACAAAGTCACCAGGCCTGCCCCAGCACGCAGTGCTCCCCTTGCGCACAAAACAGCAGCTCCCAGCATGCCACGGGACCCCGCCAGGACACCTACCCTACCCGCATCCCCTTTGTGAAAGTCATGCTGACGCCTCGGTAAAACACCCTTCAGGCTGTGGACATCACTAAGACACAAGTCCCCATCAGGCACTGCTAGCTCCTCAAGAGGCACCAGCTCTATGGCACCGGTGTGATTAACTGCAGCAGTGGCAAAGAGCCCGTTCTTTGGCACTCCCACGGTCAGTGTCAAATCTGCGGTCACAGCACCCTGATAAACCTCACCGGTGTCACCATCGACACCTGAAGGAATATCCATGGATATAATGGTAGCCGGTCCCGACAGCCGTGTCTCATTCATCCATGCCGCCAGCTCTGCCAGAGGCGGACGCAAGGCCCCCTTGGCACCGATACCCAATAGCCCATCGAGCAAAATGACAGGTTGTGCAGCAGGGCTATCATCAATAGCAGCATTCACATCACAGTTGCCCAACTCGCGGAGTCTCTTTCGCGGCAGCGCACCCAGAGCGGAGCTTTCATGCAAACAGCGCACACCCACTTTCCAACCCGCCTCCGCGAGATAGCGCGCAGCCACGAGTGCGTCCCCGCCATTGTTGCCGGAACCAATGCAGGCCACCACAGTACCTGGGTGAGGAAATCGCCGGAGAATGGCATGGGCAATGCCCTGCCCCGCTTTTTCCATCAGCCCCTCGGCGGTAGCACCCTGTTTAAAGGCATGCTCCTCGAGCTGCCGCATTTCCGCACATGTCAGACTCCCCATAAGCATAAATAACAAATCACAAAAAACGGCTGATTACGATCAGGAATTTGAAAGCTCCCTCTGAAGAACCATCCGGGTTGTACAAACTACATGCCGGCAAATCAAATCACTTGCCGGCATGCGTTATAACTAAACAGATGTGGATAAAGCTTACTTTTTGTTTACCAGCTTTTCCAGATTCTTAACCACGTTGATGTCCTCAAGGGTTGTCATGTTTCCGGTGGCCTTGCCAGTGGCCACCAACTCCTTGAGCAAGCGGCGCATAATCTTTCCTGAGCGGGTCTTGGGTAGTGCCGGAGTGAAGTAAATATCATCTGGCTTTGCAATGGCTCCAATGACCTTACCCACATGATTGCGCAGCTCCTTGAGCAAGGCATCCGTTCCTTTCACCCCTGACTTGAGCGTGACGAACACCACCACTGCCTGCCCCTTGATATCATGGGGGCGTCCCACAGCTGCAGCCTCCGCCACAGCCTTGTGAGCTACCAGAGCACTCTCGACCTCGGCAGTGCCGAGGCGATGGCCGGAAACGTTGAGCACATCATCAAGGCGGCCCACAATCCAGAAGTTGCCCTTGCGGTCACGGCGCGCACCATCCCCGGCGGTATACATGCCTGGGTAGTCGCTCCAGTAGGTGTCACGATAGCGCTTTTTGTCACCATAAATGGTGCGCAACATGCTCGGCCACGGCTTGCGAATGACCAGGCGGCCGCCCTCGTTGGCCTTACACTCCTGCCCCGTCTCATCCAGAATCGCTGCATCAACGCCAAAGAAAGGCACCGTAGCAGTTCCAGGCTTGATAGGAGTGCAACCCGGAATCGGAGAAATCATGATGGAGCCGGTTTCCGTCTGCCACCAGGTATCAACAATGGGACAACGCCCACCACCTATTTTGTTGTAATACCACATCCACGCCTCGGGATTAATCGGCTCTCCCACCGTCCCAAGCAGGCGCAGCGAGGAGAGGTCATGCTTGTCCACCATCTCGTCACCCGCCTTGATAAATGCCCGGATAGCTGTCGGAGCAGTGTAGAAAATGGTTACCCCATACTCCTCGATAATCTGCCAGAAACGGGAAAAATCAGGGAAATTGGGAGCCCCCTCATACATCACCTGCGTCACCCCGTTGAGCATGGGACCATAGGTGATGTAGGAATGCCCGGTGATCCAGCCAACATCGGCCGTGCACCAGTAGACATCCTCATCTCGCATGTCGAAAATATATTTGCAGGTGGCATAGGTGTTGACCATGTAGCCCCCCGTAGTGTGGAGAATTCCCTTGGGTTTGCCGGTTGATCCGGATGTGTAGAGGATGAAGAGAGGGTGCTCACTATCAAAGAACTTCGCTTTGTGCGTGCCTGACACCTTGGCCGTCTCATCATGCCACCAGACATCACGACCACGTTTCATCTTGATGTCATTACCTGTGCGCTTGAGCACAATGACTTTTTTGACCGTTTTGTCGCGTTTCAGAGCCTCATCGACATTACCCTTGAGATCCACAACCCCACCACGGCGCCAGCCGCCGTCAGCAGTCACCACACAGCTCGCCTTCGAGTCATCGAGACGGTCCTTGATTGACTCGGCAGAGAAGCCTCCGAACACAATGGAATGAACAGCTCCAATGCGGGCACAGGCAAGCATGGCAATACTGGCCTCAGGCACCATTGGCATGTAGATGAGCACGCGGTCCTTGGACTTCACGCCATTGGCCTCCAGAACGTTGGCAAAGCGGCAGACTTCGCGCTGCAGCTGGCTGTAGGTCATGGTCCTCTTGTCCCCGGGCTCACCTTCCCACAAGAATGCAGCCTTGTTGCCACGGCCCTCGGCCACGTGACGGTCAACACAGTTGACACACACGTTGGTTTTACCTCCTACAAACCACTTTGCATAGGGCGCTTTCCAGTCAAGGACCTTGCCCCACTTCTTTGCCCAGTGGAGTTCATTGGCTTCGCGCGCCCAGAAGATATGTGGCTTCTCCACTGACTCCTTGTGCATGCGCTTGTATTGCGCCATGCTCGATATGCGAGCTTTTCGGGAAAATTCCTTGGAGGGTTTAAACTCCCTCTCTTCGCTCAGATGACTTTCGATTTTCTTACTCATAATTGCTGCCTCGTGTTGATAGGTTTCCCCAAAAACTAGACAGCTATTTACGGCAGGACAATCTACTTTTTGCGCCTTTGCGATACTTTTTTAGCGGCCGGCCTTGGTTTCCGCTTTCCGGCTTTTCGAGCTGGTTTTTGTTGCGATGATCGCCCGGCGATCTTACGCGCAGCTTTACGCGGCTGGCGTTTTCTCAAAACACGTGCCACATCCTTTGGCACCGCAGCCGCAGGAGGGTTTTGCCCGAGGGCTTCGATTTCAGGAGCATCGAGATGACGCCAGCGTCCCGGTTGAAGGCCGTTGTCTTCAAGCTTGCCTATGCGGATACGGACCAGCTTGATGACCTTGAGATGCAGAGCATCGAACATGTAGCGGATCTGCCGTTTTAATCCGGTTTCCAAAACGATCTTGACCCGTCTGGGTGAAATTCGGCGCACGGACTTTGCTCTGGCACGGCCCTCAGGGGTGTGGACTCCCTTGACCAGCTGATCCATCACCTCGTTAGCGAAGGATTGGTTCAGCGTCACCAAATATTCTTTTTCCACCTTCCTGCCCGGGTGAGTCAGCTGCATCGCCAAATCACCATCATTGGTCAGGACGAGCAAACCCTCGGAATCCCGGTCCAGACGGCCCACATTCTTGAGGTGGCGCAGTTTGGGTGGCAGGATGTCATAGATGGTCTCCCTACCCAACTCATCTTGCGAGGTGCAAACAAGCCCCGCCGGCTTGTTAAAGAGAATCGTCTCCGTGGTCCTCGGGCTGACATGTTTGCGTCCAACTCGCACGGTGTCGTCCGAACCGACCCTTGTCGCCGGGTTTTCACACCGACTGTTGTTTACAAACACTTTTCCCTCCTGAATCAGGGCATCACAGGCACGGCGGGAGCCCACACCACAGGAGGCGAGGTATTTGTTGAGTCTGATACCCTGAGTTGATGGAGGCATGCTGATGAGAGATTGGCACTTGGGCCTTGTATCGAATTTTCACTCTGCCGGCCAGTTGCCGTGCAAGGTTGTGATGCAAAGAAAACCCGCCCAATGAAGGTCATGGGGCGGGTTGAAAACAGTATTGTGCAGAGCTTCGCTGTTAAGCTTCCGGCTTGGTTTTGGGAAGGCCGATCGGGCTCTTGCCCTTCTGCCATTGACCACGCTCCTTGAGCAGCTTGATACGCTCGAAACGCTTGAGAACGGAACGCTTACCTCCGGCTCCACCGGATATTTTGAGTGATGAATGTTTAGACATAGCTTTGGTATGTTGCTGTGTTGAATGCTCGGTGGATTAACGCTTGGAGAACTGGAACTTCTTGCGCGCACCTGGCTGACCGTATTTCTTGCGCTCCTTCTGGCGAGGATCACGGCGCATAAGGCCGGCTTCCTTCAGTGCCGGGCGAAGCTCCTCGTCCTGCTCGCAAAGCGCACGGGAGATGGCAAGGCGAATGGCGCCGACCTGGCCGGCAATGCCTCCACCCTTGACGGAGACTTTGACATCAAACTTATTGGCAAGCTTGGCTTTCTGAAATGGTTCGAGAACTGCATTCTGGAGGGTGACTGTAGGCACATACTCCTCAAAAGAACGGTTGTTAACATTGATCTTTCCGCTCCCCGGGGTGACCCATACGTGGGCAACTGAAGATTTGCGGCGACCTGTGGCGCTGTATGTAGTGGCTTCGCTCATGTGAAAAAATAAAGTTAATGGTTTGGTTCGGCTTCCTTAGCTACCCGCTACTTGATCTCATGGACCTCCGGCTGTTGCGCTTCGTGCGCGTGATCGGGGCCAACAACGACCTTCAGCTTCTTGTAAATAGCATCGCCAAGCTTGTTGTGTGGGATCATGCCCCTGACAGCACGCTCGAGCAACAGCTCAGGACGGCGCCCGCGCACTTGCTTGGGTGTCTCAACCTTCTGGTTACCGACGTAACCGGTGTAGCGGGTGTAGATCTTTTCGCCCTCCTTGTTACCGGTGAGGACAACTTTCTCAGCGTTGGTGATGATGACATAGTCACCTGTGTCCACGTGAGGAGTGAAAATTGTTTTGTTTTTGCCGCGCAAGAGATTGGCAGCTTCAACAGCGACTTGACCGAGCACCTTGTTTTCGGCGTCAATCACATACCATTTGCGCTCAACATCCTGAGCTTTGGCTGAAAAAGTTTTCATAGGTTTGGTTGGTTCTAGTAGTGATGGCTGGATGACCGTAAATACGGACAAAACATGCCGGCTTCCCAGGGTGGAAATGCCCACCCACCTCACATCGAGGGGCGCGCAACCTAGGAGCGAGCCAATGACATGTCAACCCAAATTTCTCCGAATCTGCCTGCATTTCACGAATTCGGCCTGCTACCCGGGACCGGTAGGGTTCAATTGACAAATTCACCCGATTTTTGCATTATCCCTGCGTGCAGAATACTGAGGACAATCCCGACCAGGCGAACCGTCCCCGCAGCCCCCGGCCCTTCAAGGAAAGACTCTGGGAAATCATTTTCGAGGCTGAGACCCCATCTGGCAAATTTTTTGATGTCGCCCTACTCTGGGTGATCGCCATATCGGTCCTGGCCGTCATGCTCGAGAGTGTCGCTGAAATAGACGCCCGCTACCATACTCAGCTGGCAACCGCCGAGTGGGTTTTCACCATTATATTCACCCTCGAATACCTGCTGCGCATCTGGTTGGTGAGGCGACCACTCAAATACATCTTCAGTTTCTACGGTATCGTGGACCTCCTGTCCTGCCTGCCCAGCTACATCGCCCTGGCTTTTGGAGGAGGCACACCTTATGCGGTGATCCGTTTGTTGCGTCTATTGCGGATGTTCCGGGTATTGAAAATGGTCTCCCATGTGCGTGGGGCAAATACGATCATGCGTGGCCTGGCTGCCTCCAGAGCCAAAATCACGGTCTTTTTCTTCGCTGTGCTTATTTTAGCCATGATTGCCGGTACACTCATGTTTATTGTGGAGGGTAGTGTGGAAGGTACGTCTTTCACCAATATTCCCATAAGTATCTACTACTCGATTGTCACGATCACCACCCTGGGATTTGGTGATATCACCCCCCAAACTGTTCTCGGGCAGCTGTTCACATCAATCATGGTTCTCGCAGGCTACGCCATCATCGCCGTCCCCACGGGCATTGTCGCCAGTGACATGATCCGTTTTGCCATGCGCCCTGATGAGACGACGGATGCATGTCCCGGCTGCGGAGTTCACGGGCATCTGCCCGATGCCGTATACTGCAGAAAGTGTGGTGAACATTTGGAACCGCCACCAGAAACACAGGATACCTAAAAGCCTCATTGCAAGGGTTTTTGGGTTCCCCCCAGCATTACGTTATGCTTGAATCGTGCATGTGGGTTTGGTCAAAGCTATCGGCAATCAAGTGGATGGACGCATGGGAGGACCGCTTTTATGGCAACCCGAACACCGTCATCACCCGTCTCAAAACCAACAAAACCATCCGTGTGGAAGTCTACTCGGACACGGAAAAAGAGGCACTGGCCATCAAAAAACAGTTTGGCGGCAGTGTGCGCAAACTAGTCAGTAAAAACTGGGCTGCCGTCGCAGAACCTGCGCGCCCACCCATCAAGATAAGAAGCTCGCTCATCATCACCGGGTCCCGCGATGAAGATGCCAGGGAAAAACTGGGCCACGAGTTCCCCGGCAGACACATTGTTCAGATACCCGCCGACATGGCCTTTGGCACCGGTGACCACGCAACCACCTCCACCTGCCTGCGTTTCCTCGTCGATATCGCGAGAGAGCGCTCCGCCACTGAATGGGACATGCTTGATCTGGGGACTGGCACCGGCGTCATAGCCATTGCTGCCCGCATGCTGGGAGCCCATCATTGTCTGGGACTGGATTTTGACCCACAGGCGATCAAGGTTGCCCGCCGTAATGTGAGGCGCAACCAAGTCAGCTTGATCAAAATGTCAGAACAGGACGTGCTCAGCTGGAAGCCGGAGCGCAAGTGGCCGGTTGTCATAGCCAACCTGTTTTCGACCATTTTGCAGCAGGCCTTTCCAGTCATTATCAAAGCCATGGAGAAGGACGCTGACATCGTCGTATCGGGCATTCTCCATGACCAATGGGATGAGACCAGAGCCATTGCGGAGCAGGCCGGGTTGTCATTTTCAAAGATCATACGCAAGGGCAAGTGGGTCACGGCCCGGGGAAGCCGCATCCGCTAGCCGGGTTTGAATAAATCATGCCCACCATACAGCATTAGGCTTGCATCAGAAAAATTATCAGATAACCAATCTTCACCACCTCGCTGGGGGGTGTGCTGTGAAAATCACTGTAACCCCCTGTGAGGGGCTACATATCAACTGTTTTCAAATTAATACAGCACCATGGATTCCATTTCATCCCGCGTCAACCAAGTCGCCCCCTCCCTCACCCTTTCAGTCACCAACCAAGCCAAGGCAATGCGCGCCCAGGGCGAGGAAGTCTACGGACTCGCAGGTGGTGAGCCAGATCAAGACACTCCTGACTTCATCAAACAGGCAGCCGTTCAGGCTCTCAGTGAAGGCAAGACCAAATACACCCCCGCTTCCGGCATTCCCGAGTTAAGGGAGGCTATCGCCAACAAACTCAAGACGGAT
Organism: Akkermansiaceae bacterium; assembly: GCA_049632765.1. Classification (GTDB taxonomy): domain Bacteria; phylum Verrucomicrobiota; class Verrucomicrobiia; order Verrucomicrobiales; family Akkermansiaceae; genus Oceaniferula. The sequence continues at coordinate 61,948 of JBNACB010000006.1, forward strand.
AACGGCATTGATTACGACCCACGGCAAGTTGTCGTAAACTCAGGAGCCAAACAGTCATGCTTCAATGCCATTCTTGCAGTGTGCGAGGAGGGCGACGAGGTCATCATCCCCTCGCCCTATTGGGTCAGCTACCCTGAAATGGTCCGCCTTGCCGGCGGTGAGCCCGTATTTGTCGAGACCACGGCCGAAAACAACTGGAAGATCACGCCTGAGCAGTTTGAGGAGAACATGACCGGTCGCACCAAAATGATCATCCTCAACACACCGGGCAACCCCACCGGATCCGTCTACACAGCCGACGAGCTCCGGGCTCTTGGTGAAGTAGCTCTCTATGAGGACATCATCATCCTCGCCGATGAAATCTACGAACACCTCGTCTATGGTGATGCCCAACACACCAGCATCGCCTCACTCAGCAAGGATCTTTATGACCTTACCATCACCGTGAACGGCTTCTCGAAGGCCTACTCCATGACCGGGTGGCGCGTTGGTTACACGGCTGCACCCAAGCCAATCGCAGAGGCCATGTCCAAGATCCAGGGACATACCACTTCCAATGCAACCACCTTTGCCCAGTATGGTGCACTTGCGGCCTTGGAAGGCGGCAAGGATTTCATCAGGGATCTGAATGCCGAATACGACGTCCGCCGGCAATTTGTCTATGGACGGCTGAGCAGCATTCCAAATATCAAGGTCACAGAACCTCAGGGCGCGTTCTACTGCCTCGTCGATACCGAGGAGCTTGGACTCAAATCCGTCAACTTGTGCGACAAGCTTCTCAACCGCTACCGTGTTGCTGCGGTTCCCGGCATTGCATTTGGCAATGATAACAGCATACGATTAAGCTACTGCACCACTCTGGACGTTCTCAATGAGGGACTGTCCCGCTTTGAGGAGTTCTGCAAGGCCCACTAACAGCCACACCTAAACGCTTGCAGAGGACGCTCATCCTCTCACTGTATTTTTTCAACGCGTCACACCACCGGCACACCACCGGGTGTGGCGCGTTTTTTTACCAGAGTCTAGCTCCCTGAATATGTGACATGATGCAGCGTCAGGCCGTCTGGGGGTGCGCAGTATGGGGATCTTCCATGAGCGAGCCCGGCTTCCTGATCGAGCATGGCGCTGAGATCATCCAGCCTCAGACGACCTTGCGCCACATAGACAGCCGCGCCCGTTAACAACCTGACCATTTTATAGAGAAACCCATTACCCGTGAAGGTGATCCGGTAACCACCCGCAGTCGATGCCAGTTCACTCTTGCTAATGATCCTCACATAGTCCGTGCCCTCAGTCTCGTTGCCCCTCTTGGCTGCAAAAGCCCGAAAGCAATGTTCACCCACGAACAAAGCAAGGGCATTGTCCAGCGACTCGGCATCCAACTGGCGCGGCAAATGCCAGGCCAGCCCGGCAGTGTGGGGCGGCAAGACGGGCTCGAGACTCAGGTCATAGGTGTAGGTCTTACTGAGGGCATCATAGCGCGCATGAAACTCCCGCGGCATCTCGCTACAATCCATGACACGGATCGTAGGCGGCAGCTGATTGTTCATTGCGGGCACCCAATTGTAAGCATTCATGCGAAGTTCGTCAGGCACATCCATGTGTGCCACCTGGCCAAGGGCGTGCACACCGGTATCCGTTCTTCCCGAGCCATGCACACGGACGCTTTGCTTGGCCACTTCACCAGCGGCTTGCTCCAGATAATCCTGGACCGTGTTACCCGTCGGCTGTGTCGCCCAGCCTTCGTAGGGGCGCCCGTCGTATGCAATGGTCATTTTGAGTCGCACGGCCTAATACTAAGCATCTTTACAAAAAGAAACAACCCCACCCTGCCAAGGGTGAGGTTGTAATCTGAAAGTCTCGCGGACCGCAGCCATCACTGACCACGACCAAAGATCACCGTATAGATGGTTTTGACAATGATCATAGCATCGAGCATGAGTGAATGCTCGCGCACGTAGTAAAGGTCATAGTAGAGCTTCTCGAGCGTGTCCTGGTCATTGGCACCGTAGGGGTAATTTACTTGAGCCCAGCCTGTGATGCCGGGCTTCACAGCGTGGCGGAAGTGGTAGTACGGGAATTTCAACTCGTAATTCTTCACGAGCTCAGACCACTCAGCTCTGGG
>JBNACB010000007.1:0-56510 GCA_049632765.1 Akkermansiaceae bacterium
GTGTTTGATTTCTTCATAGAGCGAATTCCCGGGAACATTTGCACAGCCAAGGCATTTCAGAAGTGGCGCACGACCGGTGAGAATGAAGACCTGCTCATGGTGGAGGTGCAGGACTGTATCTGGGGCGAAATAGAGGACCTCACGGATTTTCCCGATTGCGTGCATCACGGTGAGGAGAGCTATGATGTCAGTTACGCGGACAATGCGGGGGGACGGACAGATGGAGTCATTTTCGAGCTGGGCTTGGATCAGATTGTGCAGTTTCCCGAGTATCTGACGGGCTGGGGGGTTCCCGGAATTCTTGAGGAGAGGGTTTACCTGCTGGTACGGTCCTTAGCCAAGAGCCAGAGGCAGGCCTGCTCTCCGGCAAGGGACATGGCGCAGGCCTTTGTCGGGGAATGGCTCGGTTGGGAGCCGCAGCGTGGCCTCAAGGAGGAGTTGGCGGATTTTCTGAGCCGGCGTAGCGGCCATGCCATTGAGGCCGGCATGTTCGATGAAGGACGTTTACCGGAGAATATGCGGCCCAAGCTACGGGTGTGGAGCGGGGAAGATGAGGAGCTTGCCATCGGGGAGAGTGCAGATGAAATCCGCAGGCAGCTTGCAGGCACCATGCGCGAGCAGCGTGAGATCCAGGTCAATGAGGAGTGGGAGATGACCGGAGGAGAGGGCTGGGATTTCGGCGACATCCCCGAGGTGACCGATGACGGGGTCTTCCCGGCACTCGTTGATGAGGGGGAGTCGGTTGGAATGCGTGCTTACTTGGAAAGGGAGGCTGCGGAAGACAGTCATCGTGCTGGCTGTGTCAGGCTTTTCATGATCGATCAGACCGATCAGTGCTATTACGTGCGCAAGCATTTCCCCATGGGAATGTCGGGCAAGCTGATGCTGCCGGTTTTGGAGCGAGTTCGGGGTGAGGGTCTCGAGCAGATGCTGAGGCTGGCATGCGAGGGGGCTCTCGGTAATCCACTGCCACGCAGTGAGGCGCAGTTCCGGCAGGCCGCGGATCAGGGAAAGGGGGAGCTTTACCCGTGCGCGCAGAAGCTTGCGCAGGGTTTTGAGGAAATGTGCGAGCGCCGCGGCCGGGTTGCCGAGTGGATTGAAGAGCAGTTCCAGGACCGGCACTTGCATGTGGTGGCAAAGGATCTGGAGGAGGAGATGGACTGGCTTACGGGTAGCGGGTGCATCTGGCGCGCGGGGTTTGCACGTATGTGCGAATATGGTCGTTATTTTGAGGCGATGGAAGTACGCCTGCAGCGCTTGCAGAGTTTGCCGCAGGTGAAGGATGATGAGAAGCGCGAGCGCGTCCAGCCTCTCTGGCAACGCTGGTACTGTGCGTGGAAGGCTCAGCCTGATGATGTCAGGCTATGGCCTGCCGGCTGGCTGCTGATGGAGTGGAGAATCGCTGAATTCGCCCCATCCATGTCAGCGAGGGGTAAAGTTTCAAGAAAGCGAATTGAGCAGATCATGGATGATCTCGACATCGGATAGTGTCGATGTAGATTGCCGAGGGTGATGATTGACGGGCAAACGGCGAAGCAAAACATCCAGTTTATCGCGCATAAGCTGGGCTTTGATGATTGCCGTATTTCCCGTGCTAAGATTGCTACCCATGCTGAGGAATACAAGCGCTGGGTAGCCGATGGCTGTGCCGGTGACATGAAGTGGCTGGAGCGTAATGTAGAGCGCAGGGTGGACCCGACCAAGGTGGTGGAAGGTGCTGTCTCGGTAGTGAGTCTCGCCATGAATTATTACCCGGGTGATCAGAACCCAGATGTCGATTACCGCATCGCGCGCTACGCCTGGAATGAGGATTATCACCACATCATTGAGGACAAGCTCAAGGAGCTCAACCTCGCCATGGAGGGCCTTGGCGGAGTGCAGCGTTACTACACGGACACCGGGCCTGTGCTGGAGAGGGATGTGGCCACCGACGCGGGGCTGGGATGGAACGGCAAGTCCACGGTTCAAATCCACCGCAAATTAGGCACCTGGTTTTTTCTCGCCGAGCTGATCACCACTCTGGACCTGCCTCCCGACAGCCCCTTTGGCGATCATTGTGGCAAGTGCACGCGCTGTATTGACGCCTGCCCCACGGATGCGATCACCGAGCCACACCGGGTCGATGCCCGCCGCTGTATTTCCTACCTGACGATTGAGCACCACGGGCCTATTCCCATGGAGTTTCGCAAGCAAATAGGGGATCGCATCTATGGCTGTGATGATTGTCTGGATGTGTGCCCCTGGAATCGCTTCGCACAGCTCAGCCGGGAAACGCGCTACCACGCCAGAGAGTCCGTGTTTGAGAAGCAGCTTCGCGATTTTCTCGAGCTTGATGAGGAGTATTTTCGAAGCCTGTTCGCCAAGTCCCCGATCAAGCGCATCAAGCGCAATCGCTTTCTGAGAAATGTGTGTGTGGCGCTTGGCAATGTAGGCAGTGCCGAGGACCTGCGGGCCTTGGAGCGTGCTGCCAGTGACCCGGATGCCCTGATCTCCGAGCACGCCCAGTGGGCGATTGGTGAGATTCAAGCGAGGGGTAGTGCGTCACGAGTATGAAAAAGGGGTGCAGCCGAAGCCACACCCCTGAATACGAATCAAATCAAGTAATATGATGTCTTAGAAAAGAAGTTGGAGACGAGCGCGAACGCCGTGGATGTCATCGACTTCAGCTCCGCCCTGATCTTCAACTTCAGCCCACTCATAGCCAAGCATGAACTTGACGGACTCGCTGTAGTAGTAGTTGACACCTACATAGAGTGACGACACCTCTCCGCCAGCTACATTGGCGTTGTCTGGTGCGCGACGAATGAGGTCATCAGTATCAACACTGAAATCATCTCCGACTTCCAAGTAAGAGTAGCGAACAACAGGCTCCCATTTGTCAAACTTGTAAGCAGCCATCAGGGAGTAACCGTCAGCTTCTGCACCTGCATCACCACCTTCTCCATCGAAATACTCACCAAGGAGGTAAAGACCTCCAACCTTGTAGTTGACGTATGCAGTGTAGGCGTCAAAAGAAGCGCTATCGAAGTCTGACTCGCTACCGTAGTCAACACCTACAGTGAGGCCTTCATTCTTCCACTGAAGACGACCAAAGTAGGAGAGCTCGTTAGAGTCGTCTCCATTATTGATGTCTTGTTCAGCGCTTACACCAGCTGCAGCGAAAGAGAAACCTCCGCCAAGCTTGGTCTTGTAGTGGATACCATTGTGACGACCCGAGAAGTCGAGATCATCAGCAAAGAAACGGTTAGCAGCAGAGCGCTCGATGGTTTTGATTTTTGCGGACGATGTGTTTTCCTGGAAACCGAAAGGTACTTTCTGGTATCCCAGCTTGAAGTCGCCAAAGCCAGCAACAGCTTTGTCAACCTTGATGTCTTCACCGGCGAAATCGTAAACTGTCTCTGCAGTCCAGTCGTTGCCAAGGGTGGCTTTCACACCGAGGCGAAGACGACGGAAGTAGAAAGTGTTTGAGCTTTCAAGGTCGCCAACGTCGTTGCTGAGGCTGTTGTAATCCAAGTGAAGACGACCGTTGAAGCGGAGTTTCACTGTTTCTTTACCCTTGGCGCTGAATGTGACATCAGGAATGATGCTGGGGGCACTTTGATCCATGCTTCCCGCACCTTTATCAGCAAAAGCTGAACCAGTAAGAGCAGACACAAGAGCTGTGCTGCAGATTAATGTACGTTTTGTCATTTTTAGTTGTATTGGTTGTTTGTCTTGGTTGTTGTGTGCAGTGGCTGATGAGCGTGAACTGCACACCAACTGCGACGTGCGGTTGATACAGGAAAACTTCCCTAAGACTGCGTGAAATTATGTGACATTATCGCCATATGGCCCCACTCAAGAATAGATGCCCAGTGCTTGCCGCAGGCAGGCGATGGCGAACTGGAGCTTGCCTGTCGTCGGGCGTTTGGGGCTGGCAAGATGCCAGTGGTGTTTCCTTCCCTCGGACAAGAGGTTTGTTGTCGGGTGCACCATGGTCACCTCATTGCAGATGTTGAGCATAGGCAAGTCCGCATGGCTGTCGGAAAAGCCATGGCTGTTGGGTAGCTTGTCACCGCAGTAGGGATCAAACCCGGTAGGAAAGAGGTGCCGCATTTTGCGTAGCTTGTTAGCCCCTTTGTTGTTGCCTCCGGGTAACTCGGGGAAAAGCTTCACCCGCGGATTCATTTCCAGGGTGGTGCCAAAATAGTGGTCAAAGCCCAGCTGGCGGGCAATTGGCCTGACCCATATCTCGGGACTCGCGGAACTGAGCACGGTGATGCGACCCAGTTGTTTTTGCTCCTCGAGCACATCCAGCATGTCTCCATAAAAGCTGGCGGGGACATGCTGCTCGACAAATGCCTCAGCGAGTTCATCGAGCTCGGCTTTGCCAAGTCCCCAGAGGTAGTTGAGAAAAACACGCTTCATGCCCCCGGCACCCAGCAGCTTGGTCAAGGGAAGAAAGGGAATGAGAATGAGCAGATAGAATCGGCGCATGGGCATGCGCTTGAGCACAAAGTTGCAAAACAGCAGCTGGGTGTCCCAAGGCACCAGAGTCTGGTCCAGGTCAAAGAGCGCGTAGCCGGATGCTTGGGCGCTTGTTGTTTGGGAGCTCTCCACGGACGTAAGCCTTGCTGGTTGATAAGGTGATGGCAAGTCCTAGCTTGCCGGCAGTGTGTTCTGACTAACTTTGATTGGGGCGCTTATTTTTGGCGAGTTCCCAGAGGGCGGCAACACCCGGCTGGGTGAGGTTTTTCCGTGTGGTGCACAGGCCCACCACATAGGGTGCAAGCTTTGGTGCCTTGGCGATACGTGCCACATCATGCCGGAAGGGGCTGCGCTCCAGTACCAGCTCCGGGACAATGCCGATGCCGCAGCCCATGCGCACCATTGCCAGAATGCCCTCGTTGCCGGATACCTCCGCATTGATGCTGGGCAGCACGGAGTGTTGCCTGAACCATTGGTCGAGCCGGCGCCTGGAGAGGCCACTGCGGGGCAACACGAGCGAAGCTTGGGCAAGATCAAGCTGCTTGTTTTTGGTCTTCGGGTATGCGGCGTTTTTCTGGGCGACAAAAACGAGGTTAGTCTGCATGAGGGGCATGAATTCCAGCCTGGGGTGCTGCTGGTCCGGCAGGGCGGCTACCGAGACATCGATTTCACCATTGATGACTTGTTGAATGGATTCCTCTGCGGAGCCGGTGCGCAGCTCCAGCACGACTTCGGGGAAATCGGCGCGGTAGGACTCGAGGAGATCCGGAAGCAGGCTGTAGACCGCGGTGACCGAGGCGTAGATCGAAACCACGCCGGTGATGCGGTCGTCTTGCTGCATCTCTGCCTGAATATGCTCCCAATCCCTGAGGGCTGATTTTGCGTAGTGACGGAATTTTTCCCCGGCGCTGGTCAGGGTGACCGTGCGGTTGTCCCGGATAAACAGGGTTTGGCCCAGGGACTCCTCCGAGCGCTGAATACTGCGGGTGAGGGCTGAGGGGCTCAGGTTGCACGCCTGGCTGGCCTTGCCGAAGTGCAGTAAGTCGGCAAGGGTCAGGAAGTGACTCATCTCGTGGAAGTTCACGAGGGGTTTGTAGGATAATGTTGCGATAAACGCAATACTTGATATTGATTAAATCAATTTACGCAATAGGTGAAGTGGTATTCAATGCGCGGGTCTAAAACTTCAACCAATACAACAATGAGTCAAAACTACTTCAACACACTTCCGCTGCGCCGTCAGCTCGATGAGCTGGGAACCTGCCGCTTCATGGATGTCTCAGAATTCGATAAAGGCATCGAGGCTGCCAAGGGCAAGAAGATCGTCATCGTGGGCTGCGGTGCCCAGGGCCTCAACCAGGGGCTTAACATGCGGGACAGCGGTCTCGACGTTTCCTACACCTTGCGGGCTGAGGCGATCGAGCAAAAGCGCCAGTCCTATCTCAATGCGAGTGAAAATGGATTTAATGTGGGCACTTATGAGGAGATGTTGCCAGATGCCGACATCGTCATGAACCTGACGCCCGACAAGCAGCACACCGCTGTGGTGGAGACGGTCATTCCGCACATGAAGCAGGGGGCCTGTTTCTCTTACGCACATGGTTTTAACATCGTGGAGGAGGGAACAGAGATCCGCAAGGACCTCACTGTGATCATGGTGGCACCCAAGTCTCCGGGATCGGAAGTGCGTGAGGAATACAAGCGCGGTTTCGGAGTGCCAACTCTTATCGCCTGTCACGGGGAGAATGATCCGAATGGTGACGGCATGGAAATTGCCAAGGCCCTGTGCTTTGCCCAGGGAGGTCATCTTGCCGGAGCCCTTGAGTCCTCCTTCATTGCCGAGGTGAAGTCTGACCTGCTCGGTGAGCAGACCATTCTTTGTGGCATGCTTCAGGCTGGTTCCTTGCTCTGCTATGACAAAATGAAGAGCGAGGGCATTGATCCAGCGTATGCCGTTAAGCTTCTCCAGAGTGGCTGGGAGGTTGTTACCGAGGCACTCAAGCAGGGTGGGGTCACCAACATGATGGACCGTCTCTCCAACCCTGCCAAGATCGAGGCTTTCCGCCTCTCCGAAGAGCTCAAGGACATCATGCGTTCCCTCTACGAAAAGCACATGGATGATATTATTTCCGGTGCGTTTTCCAGCGGTATGATGGAAGACTGGTCCAATGGCGATGCCAAGCTGCTTGGCTGGCGCGAGGCGACCGGTGAGACTGAGTTTGAAAAGACCGATGCTGCTGGCGAAATCACTGAGCAGGAGTATTTCGACAAGGGCATCCTCATGATCGCCATGGTGCGTGCCGGTGTCGAGCTGGCATTCGAGGTCATGGTCGAGGCTGGAATCGAGCCTGAGTCAGCCTATTATGAGTCACTGCACGAGGTTCCACTCATTGCCAACACCATCGCCCGCAAAAAGCTCTATGAGATGAACCGCATTATCTCCGATACCGCGGAGTATGGTTGCTATCTCTTTGCCCATGCCTGTGTGCCGCTGTTGGAGGAGTTCATGAAGTCTGTCGATACCAGTGTCATCGGCAAGGGGCTCGACAGCGGCGACAACGGTGTGGACAACCGCACACTTGTTGATGTGAACTTCATTATCCGCAACCACCCCGTGGAGGAAATTGGCGAAGTATTGCGCGAAGCCATGGGAGCGATGAAGCCCCTCTAGGTTTGCCCGTCCATTCAGAAAGCAAAGAGCCCCCGCACAAGGCAGGGGCTCTTTTTTTGTCTGAATGAGTCGTGGCTGATTCAGCCGCTGTTTTTCATTGCTACCCGGAGCAGCTTACCCAGCTTGCTCATGACCTTTTCCGGCAGACCCAGCTGCTTGCCCACCCCGATGAGGTGCTGGGGCACGGCGCGCTCCAGAAAGCTGATGCGGCTGCCAAGTTGTTGAACACGGTAGTGGAGCTGCAAATCCTGCTCGACGCATTTGACGGCGAGTTCACCCAGAGTGCGCTGTTCAGTGATGGGGCCGGTCTTCTGACTGATCAGCGGCTCCACGGCGTGATACATTTGCTGTGTCCAGCGGTGGTGTGATTGATGTTCCTCGCGGCTATCGCGAAAATCTTTTTTGAGATCCAGGTAGCTGGGAAGATGCTCCATGATGAGAGTGGAGAGCAATTCCTCGAGCTTGCTGTGCTGCGGGGAGGAGCACAGTTGCTCCAGGCAGGCGAGCGAAAAGCCATTGAGCTCTATTTCCGGTATTTCATGTTCCAGCGTGTGCGGAGCATGGGGCAGAGCACCAGCGGGATCGGCGTTCCGTTGGCCGCCGTCTTGTGCTTTTGAGGCATTCGATGATGCCTGCGATGATAAACGGGTGAACGTGTGAGGTTCGGTCAGGAAGGGGGGTTGCCCATCAGGTAGGCCATAGCGGTGATCATTGAAACGTGAATACATTATGAATGGCTAAGTTGTGGCTGCAGAAATTACCTAATAATGCTAATATGGGAAACTTTTTAGCCAGTTGCTCTACCTAAACATTATAAAACATAGGTAAAAATGCATTTAATTAACTAATCTTAATAACTATGATAGGTGAATAATGCTGCAAAAATAGGGGTTTAAGAGGTGTTGCAGGCAATTTTTCTTGAGGGAAAACCTAGCTTTTGCTAACCTCAGGCCATGTCTGAAGCTAATATCATGCAAAAATTAGCAGATTCGGTGTCTAAGATGAGCGATCAAATGAGCATCGAGCAGATGCGTTTGTACCGTGACTATGTTGCCAAGTCCCTCGAGGCCCGTGAGGCGCAGGAGGCATTCATGATGGCCGTGGAGGAGGTTGCAGGTGGCGACATGGAGACCTCACAATGTTTGCAGGAGATCCGCGAGGTGCTGGCAGATTTGGCATATCGTCTCTCGGGAAGTGAATGCGTGTTGCTCGCTTGTTTTGCCAAGCTTCTGGAGGGGGAGGAATTCGTAGATACCAAGAGGCTCAACATTTTGCTGCACAGCTACTCAAGAAAACCCTCAAACACGACGAAGATTGTCGATGCTCTCGAGAAGAAAGCGTGGCTGGAAATCAGGAGCGATGGCTTGCATGCACACAAGTTATTTCGCTTAACGCGCAGGGGAGAGGAGCGTGCCCGAGATTTGCTAGTACAGGTCAATCAGCTCGGCAGCGGTGAACGTCTGGCAGTGGTTGAGTAAAACCTTGCGGCTCGCGCCAGTGGCGGGTGAGTCGTAATCTTCCGGCTCTTGTGATTGCCCCTTAGGTAGCCTCAACTGGTGATAGCGAGGAAATTTCTCAGTAGTTGCAGTCCGTTATGTTGGCTCTTTTCAGGGTGGAACTGGGTGGCGATCAGGTTGCCACGCCTCACTGCAGCAGCAAAGGGTAGCGCGTAATTGCAGAGGGCCGCGACATGCTCCTCCTGTTCCGGCGCCGGGTAATAGGAATGCACAAAATAAAAGAAGGGATGCTCGGGCATTTCATCCCAGAGCGGATCTTCGGGATGGGTGGGCTCCACTGAGTTCCAGCCCATGTGGGGAATTTTCTCGCCGACATCGGGAAAGCGTTTGACCTGGCCGGGCATGATGGCAAGCCCCTCGGCACCCGGGGACTCATCACTACCCTCGAAGATAAGTTGATAGCCGACACAGATACCGAGATAGGGTTTCTGTTCCGCTGTCCATTGCTGGATAGCATCAAACATGCCTTGTTTTTTGAGATTGGAGGCGCAATCCCCAAATTCCCCCTGCCCGGGAACGACGAGGTGGGTGATGTTCTGCAGTTGGTCCGGGGAGGTGATGAGTATGGCATCCGCGCCAATAGCATGGAAAGCGTTCTCCACGCTACGGATGTTACCTCTGCCGTAGTCAACGATACCGACTTTCATGAGTAAGAGTGATGGTGGCCTGCCCCGTCGCAGGGGTTCTAAGTGCCTCCGGATTCTTTAGAGAGCTTCCTTGGTGCTGGGGATGCCGGTTTCACGAGGATCGATCTCAACAGCCTGACGCAATGCTCGGGCGAGGGCCTTGAAGATCGATTCGGAAATGTGGTGACCGTCCCTCCCGTAGAGAAGCTCGATGTGCATGTTGGCGCGCAAATTGTTTGTCACAGCTCGGCAAAATTCCTCTGTCAGCGTGAACGGGAAATTGGGTGCGTCCGGTGTGGATGTCGGGGCTCGGAACTCAAGATGTGGCCGGTTGCTGAGATCAACAACGCACCGGCTCAGGGTTTCGTCCATGGGCAGGTAGGCGGCACCATAGCGGCGGATGCCCTTTTTGTCGCCCAGCGCCTGACGAATACAATCTCCCAGCACGATACCGGTGTCTTCAACGGTGTGATGGGCGTCCACCTCGATGTCGCCGATGGCCTTGACGCTGAGATCCATGAGGCTGTGTTTGCTCAGCAGTGTGAGCATGTGGTCGAAGAAAGGGATGCCGGTGGAAATATCAGCATTACCGGAACCATCCAGATCGATCTCTACCCTGATATTGGTCTCCGCGGTTTTGCGGTCTTGGCTTGCGGTGCGTGTACTCATGGCTTGCTGGGGCGAAGCGTGCCTCCAGTGGCATGGATTTGCAATGGCAATTTTGCCAATAAGCCATCAGCGGCTCTGTGGATATCGAGTGATGGGCCTGCATCCAATCCAGTGAGCGGGCGAGGGCTGATTACTGTTTGAGGAGTGCCTCGAGCTCGGCGGGCTTCGAGGCTGACCCCGAGATTTTCCCTCCTGTCGTCACAATACAGCTCCCCGCAGGCATGTCTGATACGGCATTGCCAAGCTGTGGGTAGGATCCCCCTTGGGTGACGGCAATGATATGACACGGTTCCCTGCGGGCAATGGCTAGCATAGGTTCGCTGGCCGGGAGCTTGATGTAAACAATCTGTGAGCGTGCCTCGGACTCGAGACTCAGGTAGTCTATCGCCGCTGTGGGAGACATACGGGCAGTTTGAGCCATCAAGACACCCAGCTGTTCTGCGTGTTGCGAGAGGGAGCTATCGCCAAGTCTCATTGCCAGCCGCCGGGCATTGGAATGGGCTAAGGCACAGGTGTTTTCTATATCGAGCCCGTTTATGGTGTAATAGCTACACGCGGGGTAATCCTTCGGATAGCCCGTTCCGTCATGCTCCTTAATCGTCCCTGTCTCAAGAATTCCCAGGCGCTCGAGCATTTGTTTGTGCATCGCGTGAGCAAAGTCCAGCCACGCTGGATCCAAAGTTGCCTCGTGGAGGTCGAGGGCGGCCTGACAAACCCGGGTGTAATCGATGCCTTTGGCAGGAATCTCGAGGAGAGTTTTGCCATATCGCGCCCTGTGCAGGGTTCCATTTTCATCGACGAACTGATCGCGAATCTGGCTGAGCGTTTTTTTGCCTGCCTCCAGATAGGAAGCCTCTCCCGTAGCCCTGTAGCCCGATGTGCAAGCGCTCGAATAGAATGCTGTGGCACTTGCAGTGCTCAGCTTTTCGATGAGGGGCTGAACCGGCTTTTGAGAGCGCAGGGTGGTGAGCTTAGTCGCGATATTTGCCAAAGACTTGGTGAGTGGCGCTCGACCCATTCCGGTGCGCTTGGAAAGTTCGGCGAGAGGAAGCTTCCAACTCAGGCTGTTTTTCTTGAAGTAGACTTTTTTGGAGTCATCTATCAACGGTATATTGCCCAGTGAGCGTAGCCCATAGGCTTGTGTGGCGATGTCGTATTCTTCGGGGCTCAGAGCTGCTTTGATTTCATCAAGTGTAAACAAGCAAGGCTGGTCTTGTGGATCTTCCGGCAGATACGAAATACCGATGGCGTAGCTGCCGTCATCCATCAGATGGTATTTCTGGGTATAAGCAAAAATGGAGTTTGCAGCATTGAGGTATGCCTTGTCCTTGGTCGCCCGGTAGAGTTTATACAAGGCACGCATCGACAAGGCTTGCGTTCGCAACGTCTTTGAGAAGACGGGAAGGGCGTCAGTCATACCCTGATTGCCGTTGAAAACACCACCGTCCAGAGGATCAATAAGGCCATGCAGAAACCTTTTGTCTGCGACTTTCCTGGCAATATCCAAGCACTTCTGGCGCTCCACAGGGGATAGTTCAGGCAGGCGCGATGCGGAGACCATCAGCTCAAGATAGCCTGTGGGTGCAAGATTAAAAATATTGTCAACCGTGTTGGATACCGGGTCAAAGAGCGACTTGTTACGCAGTATGGGGCTGGCGATGGGTGCCAAGCTCCCACGCTTTGAGATATCGACCTTTGGGAAAACTGTGCTTGAGACACTGCTCGGATGATTGCTGCTGTGTTCGAGGGTGTATTCGGGCGATTCCATCCATAAATGCTGAACGGTGCTGCTCATGCGCTGGATGGAGCTCTCTATACTTGCCCCGGGTTTTGTTTGTATCGAGTGCCATGAAATCGGATTCCCATCATAGGAGAACCAGATAAGCACCGTGCTGCCAACCGGTGTGTTGGAGTCGGCACATGTGACCGCGGCGTATCGTGCCATATCCGGGTGAAGATTCGAGTCGATGAGCGTGTTGATATGATTCTTTTGCAAGAGCCCTGCAAGCGAGGGGGAGCTATCAATTTGCTGTAAAATTCTCAAGGCATCGATGTCAGTGCCGGAGCCGATCAGGGCGCAAACTGTTTTTCTCTCGTTGTTTGCATGCCGGAAAAGATCCTTGTGCCAGCTTTGCCACTGAACAGGGGAATCAACCTGACTGTCGAGCATGCTGCTCTGACCGGTTGTGAGGGGGGCTTTTTCATACTCCGCTGCCCAGCTGTATAGATTTTCGCTCTCGTCAATTTCGTTGTTTTTCGAGCGACAGCCACACACGAAAATGGATGCCGTGACCCAGAGAGCGGTCACGATAGCTTGTAGATGGTGATGATGTGTCAAGCCGTTGAGCATTAGTAAAGTGTGCTGTAATAATTAAAGTAACCTTACTTTGATCCTGCAAGGATGCACCAAAAAAATGAATCTCTATGCCAACTGTTTTCCATTAAAATAATCTGGTTCGGTGGCGAAAAAATGCTTTTGTCTCTGTAGGGAGCCGTTACGTTCTAAAAGGAAATTTGCTACTGTTGTGATTACTATTGCCATAACCAGTCAAAAAGGAGGTGTGGGGAAAACCACGGTCTCAATCAATCTGGCACACGCATATGCCCGTGCTGGCAAACGCACCCTGCTTGTTGACGCTGACCCGCAGGGTTCAGTGGGGCTCTCTCTTACAAGGCAATCCCGATCGCTGAGCGGTTTTTATGACGCCATCGCGGATGCTGAATTTCCCATTGAACAGCTCATCATTCCCACCCGCCTGGAAACACTGAGCATTGTGCCAGCTGGCCGTTGCAGTGACTATGAGTTGGGAGGAGGTGCCATGGGGGTGTCATTGCACCGTGTGCGCAACTTTTTCAAAATGGCCGCAACCCAAGGCTATGATGTGTGTATTATCGATACTGCAGCCGGGTTGTTTGGAGCTACTGCTGATGTGCTCTCAGCATGCACGGCTGTGGTAGTTCCCCAACAGGCTGAGCCTCTTGGTGTGCGTTCCGTGCCCAAAATGCTCGAAGCACTGACTCGCATGCAGATTGTCAATCCAAGGTTGAGGGTATGTGGGGTCCTCATGACCATGGTGCAAAACCGGCTCCCTGAGAGTGTGGAGGCCGTACAAGCTTTGAGAAACCTTCTACCCCACAAGATGGTTATGCAGAATGTCATTCCGCGGGATGACCTCTTCGTCCGTGCCAGTGCAAAGGGCTTGCCGGTTGGAGTAATGGAGGAAGGCGCCGGTGTGCTCTCGGTTTTTGATAGCTTGCGCTCGGAAATCGATGCGACCATAGGGTAATCGAGTAGAGACGAATCAGGAGACAGGAGTCGATGGACCCGCTACAACCATGGTTAGATGCTAAGGAGGTCCGCCGTTTGGCGGAGGGTCTCCTGGCACCTCCACCAGAGGTGGAGGAGTCGGCCGTTGATGCTGCCTATGGTGAGGTCTTTGAAGGTTTTGCAACCAAGGGTGAGGCAGAAGTTGCCAATGGTGCTGATCAAGCGCCTAAGCCCGTCACCACATTTGAGCATCAGAAAGCAGGTAGCTCTGCTGATGTGCAGGAGACCCTGAGGTCAGGCGATCTGGAGAAAAAGCCTGAGCCAGCTGCACCCGCTGCGGCAAAAACGGATTCACCGTTCCAGATATCGGCCGATCAAAACCACCTTGAGACTGATATTATCGCGGCTAAAAGGGATGCTCAGGCAGATGATGAGGCGCCCGATCATGAGAAGGCACCCGATCAACCCCCAACGAGCCCGTCTCCGGATGCCAAGTCCGAGTCCGTCTCCGACGAAGAGAATGATGAAGAACTTGAGCTCAAGCCACGTGGTCCGTTTCTCTCTCGCATCAGTCAATTCAGCCAGATTATTCGCAGGGACATGGGTGCGCGGGCGATGTTTCTCATTGATGTCAATGGGCAGATCCTCTTTGACGAGGTTGAGAACCCCAAGCTCATTCAAGTTGCCAGAACTCTGGCTAATGCTTCCCAGCGTGCCAACCGCCAGTCTGCCGGTGCTGCTGCCGTGGGCAACTTGCATGTAAAAATTGGAGCAAGTTCAACACTTGAGGTGATCCCCGTCGACAGCCGCTATGGCTTGTTGATTCTGGGTGTTATTTTCTCCGGTCCGATAGGTGCCTTGCGAGTTATGCAAGTCGCCGATGAGCTCCACAGAACCATTGAGCCCGGCAATTAGTCAGGTAATGAGAGGTGAATTGCCTCAATGCCCATCCATGTAGACATATGCGGGTATTTGATCATTTGCTATATTGGAGGGATAGCCGGGGACGAGGTGGTGCAGAAAACATGGCCGTTGACGAGGCCTTGATGGCTAACATGACGCAGCATCCCATTCTGAGGATCTATGATTGGAGTGAGCCCTCGGTCAGTTTCGGCTATTTTCACAGCATGGAGGAAGCGAGGCTCGCTTTTCCGTCGAGTCAGGAATGCCCTGTTCACTATGTAAGGAGATGGACAGGTGGCGGTATTGTGGATCACCGTCATGATCTGACATACACCCTCGCCGTGCCCCGCGCTTGTGAGCTGGCACATCAGCGCGGTACAGCCAGTTACCAAATCATTCACCAGGCACTTGGCAGGGCCCTCAAAACGCTCGGACAGGAGGTGGTGCTCAGCGATGATGATCAGGGGTCAGGTTCAGTGTGTTTTGAACACGCGGTAGCTCATGACCTCGCCAGCGGGCAAGGTGAGAAGATAGCCGGTGCCGGCCAGAGAAGGACGCGTCACGGGCTACTGCATCAGGGGAGTCTTCTCACCGAGGTGGATCCTGATGTACTCGGTCCTGAGTTTGCCAATCAGCTGGCTGGTGACTGGAGAGAATGGGCGGCCGGATCATCTTTTGAGCAGGAAGTGGCTCAACTCACAGCCAAAAGATACGCCACATCCGGATGGCTACTTAAAAGGTGACAGAGTCAGCCCGCTGCCCGGGCGCCTCTCATTCCGTGGCATTCCCTCTGAAGTTCCGGAAGAATTCTCAGGGAGTCTCCGAATCGCTGCTGTTATCTGGAGATGCGTTTTTCTCAGCATCAGGTTTTCTGATCAGCACATCGATGGCTTTGTTGGGCAAAGAATCACCGGTGCGTAGCTTGTGACTGATGGTCATGCCCGTGAAAACAGCAGCCATGATCAGGATAAATACGAGAAGCGGTTTTGCCGCCCCACCACCGGACTGCGCTACAGGCTGGTTGAAGCCCGAGGTCACGGGGGGGCGCTTCATCGCTTTCCCGCTGTCCGGATCGATGAGTCCGACGATATCCTCATCCTCATCCTTGGCTGAATGGCGAGATCGTGATGCAGCGGCCTCGTCTTTGGTTGCCGGTGTTTTTTTCTCTGCAACACGGGTGTTTTCCTTCAGGGCAATATCATCCGCTGCTTTTGCTTTGGCGGCATTACTCGAGGGGTTTTGCTTCTGCTTCTGGTGAGGTGTGAAATCCTCTTTGGAAAGCGTGCTGGACTCATCCTCGGAGAGCTGAAACTCCATGGTGGCATCTCCCAGACTCAGCTTCATGCCATCCTCAAGGTCAATGATTTGCATGCGCTTTCCATCCAGCTTGATACCGTTGGTAGAATCCTGATCGCGTAAAATGAAACCTCCCTTGACACGTTCCATCGTGCAATGTTGACCTGAAATCGAAGGGCATTTCAGCACGATGTCGCTGTCACTACGGCGACCGATGCTGGTCAGCTTGTGTTTAAGGTCAAAACGATAGGGCTGACCCGGCTTGCCTGGCTCTGTGATGACAATTCTAGGCATAATGTGAAAGGGTAATAAATGGGTTCAATCAGCTGGGGCCTCAGGCGCGGAGAAGCTTGCTGCACTGCTTGGCTCTGGGGACAAGCTAATCAAAAATAGCGTTCTGATGCAAGGGGTTGATTACCCTCTTTACTCATGAATTTCTGGCCTTATTGCTGACCGGGCTGGGCCTCGGTTGCAGGATCAACAGGGGCACTGGTTTCCGGTAGTTTGGCAGGTGGTGGAGGTGGGGGGTCAAGGATGTTGAGAATGGCCTGGGTTGTTTTGGATTCAGGGATATGGGCAATGCGCTCATTGACATCCCTCAGGATCTGAATGGCTGTTTGCTTGTTTCCCGCCTCCCTGTGAATGTCAGCCGTGTAGAGCCATTGGCGCAGTTGATCCGCCTCCTTGATGTGTTTCTTGCTGGCAGAGTCAAAGAAGGCGATGGCCACCGTGTTGTTCTTGAGGAAGCGGTGCCATAAACCCAGGTATTCATAAATGGTCCCGTTGTTTTTGGCTGCTGCTGCGGTGCGAAGTTTTTGCACCAGGGTGTCCGGCTGGTCATGCCAGCTTTCATTGGCCAGACGTATGATTCTGTAATCCCGGTCGTCATCGAGAATCTCCCCGCTGCCATTGAGGTGCAGATAAGGACGGTAGAGTGGATCACCAAGAACAACGTTCTGCCACGACAGGACGGGTAGGGCCATGTAGGCGGCCTCCACAAGTGAAAAGCCCCTGATGAGACGATCATGGAAAATATCAAAATGGTGGGTCAGGTGTAAGTATGGCTCGTGGACGTTACCCAGGGTGGCGGCAGCACCTTTGGCGAGAATCGGTCCCGACCAATGGCTGCTCGCATCGCGCAGATTGCTCGCGCTGAATGAATGCAGGTGGACAGCTATCGCACCTTTGCGAAATCGGAAATGCTCATTGAGCAGGGGGCCATTTCTGTGTTTTGTATACCATCCGTAATAGAGTGCGGCATCACTCATTGGATAGTTCGTTGTGAATGTCTGCTTGTTTCTGTCAATAACGGTCGGAATGCCGGTAGTGAAGTTGAGTTGTGCTATGTTCTCGAGCCATTGATCACCTGTGAGGTAGCCGCCTCCCTTTTTGGCGACGTCCAGATAGCACATGCCCCAGAGCCCGTTGGTTTCTGTAGCAATGGCATCGTCAATCATGCGTTTGCAAATTTCATAACTGGGTCCGTCGATGCGCCCCACGAGCAACATCATGGATAGTTTGGACGTTGCAAAAGACTCGTCTTTGCGGAAATAGGGATTTTTGAGGGGTCCCGCAGTGGGAATGCCCTGAATGCCCATCATGGCTAGTTCGGAATCTACCGCAGCTTCGTTGGACTGGGAGAAACGCGGATCGAGTTCGTTGACGGGTTTTGCGACGGGCTGCGTCTTGCCCGGTGTTTCGCCGGGTTGTTCAGGCAGAATAATTTCCCTGTTGATTTTGAAGGGTACGCCTCGCACACACACCAGGGTTTTGATCTTGCATGTGGCAGGCAGGATCATGCCTTCCGGAGTGCGGCCAAAGGTCCACCAACCGCGAGATGAAAATGCTTTTCTGAGAGGGTCGCGCAGCGCAGTTTCATAGTTGCTGCGCGAAATGTGCCCCCGATCGGGAAGTGGTATACCTATGAGGTTTTCCATCGGGATCTTCCGCGCTGTGGCGTAGTGAGTTGCGAGATCCAGCGATTGTGGAATGCTGCTGTTATAGAGGATCGCTACACTTTCCGGAGCAATTGGATTCGCCCGGGCAACCAATAGACAGATGAGATAGGCGGCGATGAATCTTTTCATGGGTGAGGGCCGGTTAATTGGGCAAAAACCCAGTGCTGCGTATGATTTAGGCCCGGGCAGCAAACTTCAGTTTGAGCCCGTCATGAGCAATGCGGAAGTGTTCGGGAAGCTCACCCAAAGTCTTGCTGACGTCAAGCTCATGTGACAAGTGGGTCAGGAAGACCTTCTTGGCTTGTAATGTGTTGGCTGTGGCGATGGCCTCCTGGATGCTCATATGTGTGGGGTGGTCACGCTCGCGGAGAGCGTCAATGATAAGCACATCAATACCTTGAAGAAGTGGAGCAGTGTTGGCTGGAATGACTTTGACATCAGGCAGATAAGCGATTGATGGAGCCGCCGGGTAATCGAAGCGATAGCCCCGGGTGTCAATATTGCCGTGTTGAACAGCGACAGGCGTGATTGTAAGCGCGCCCATGGAGAATGGCCCGTTGGTCTCAATGGCACTTGGCCTGACGTAGCCCCGGTTGGTATTGGAGGGAAGAAATGCCCACTGGTAGATCCGTTTGATTTCATCCAGGCAGGCTGGGGACCCATAGATGGGTAGAGGCTCATCACGGTGCCAGCAAAAAGCCCGTAATTCATCAAAACCCGTAACGTGATCGAGATGCGCATGGGTGTAGAGAACACCATCCACTCTGATCAGGTTTTCTCGAAGCGCCTGCTCCCGTAGGTCCGGGCCGGTATCCACAAGGATGGAATACTCTGGTGTTTGCAGGTGAATGGATGAGCGCGTGCGCTTGAGTTTTGGGTCAGTGGATGTGCAGGTAGCGCAGCTACACCCGATGACAGGCACACCGGTGGATGTGCCAGTGCCCATGAAGGTGAGACAAATTTCAGGTTTCAACTTGGCACAAGCTTTGCATAATTACACCCAAGGAGCCAAGGAGATTGCTCGTAGAAGATCATGCTTAGTTTACTCAAAGTAAAAAATCTGGCGCTCGTTGATGAGCTCGAGTGGCATTTGGATACCGGGCTTGTGGGTGTGACCGGAGAGACAGGTGCTGGTAAATCTGTCATTGTAGGGGCACTCAAGCTCGTGCTTGGAGAGCGTGCTGACAAGGCATTGATACGCACGGGGGAAGAGAGCTGCACGGTGGAGGCGGTCTTTGATCTGGCCGACGCGCCTCTGGTCCATGCCGTACTCCACGAGCGTGGCATGGAGGCATGTGAGGAAGGGCAGCTCATCATTAAGCGTGTCATTGGTCAGTCCTCGAACAAACAATTCGTCAACAACTCGCCAGCAACGCTGAGCTTACTCAAAAGTCTTGGGCAATATCTCGTTGATCTTCATGGGCCACACGATCATCAGGGGCTGCTCTCCACAGAGCGCCAGCTTGCCATGTTAGATGCGTATGCAGGGGTTGCGGATCTCAGCACGCAATACCGTGTCCAATGGCGTGAGTGGAGAGAGAAGACTGAAGCTCTGGAAGTTTTTCAAGACGCGGGCATGGCAAGTGAGAGAGAGCTGGATTTGCTCACACACCAATTGCAGGAAATTGATGCGGCACAGATAAAGCTCGATGAGGAAGCAGGACTGGAATCGCTCTATCAGCGCGCATCGAACAGCTCTCATCTTTCGGAATTGCTTGGCAGTGCCCTCTCTCTCTTGGGTGGCAGGGATGATTCACTGACCCAGCAAGTGGGGCAGCTACAAAAGATCAGCCGCGAGTTGGAAAGGCTGGACCCGGCTCTACGTGACATTCTGGAGGGCGTGGACAAAAGTGCACTAGAGCTTCAGGAGATGGAGTCTGGTCTTGGGGATTATCTCGATGAGCTCAGCACAGACCCGGCAGAGTTGCTTCATCTCGAGGAGCGGATCAATACGCTTGAATCACTCAAAAGAAAATATGGCCCGACCCTGGAGGATGTATTGGAGCACAGGGAGGAGGTAGCTGCCAGACTCGACATGGTGGAAAACCGGTCTGAACATTTGCAACATCTCCAACAGCAAGTGGATGAGGCCCGTGCTGTGACTGATGAGTTGGGTCGCAGTTTGAGTGATGAGCGGAGAAAGGCTGCGCCTGCGCTTGCCAAGGAGATTGCTCGTCATTTGAAAGAACTTGGCTTTAAACAGGCCGCATTTGAGGTGCGTCTGGTCTCACATGCCACACCTGCTGCAAGTGGTCTTGAGGATGTGGAATTCGAATTCGGCCCCAACCCGGGTGAGCCGCTCAAGCCGCTGAGGCAGATAGCGTCGAGTGGTGAGATTTCCCGTGTTATGCTGTCTGTTAAAAGTGCTCTTGCTCAGCAGGACGCGACCCCACTGATGGTGTTCGATGAAATCGATGCCAATGTGGGTGGCGAAATAGCACGTGCTGTAGGCCATAAAATGGCGAGACTGGGTGAGCAACATCAGGTGGTTTCAATTACGCACTTTCCACAGGTAGCTGCCGTTGCAGCGCACCACTTTGTCGTGAGTAAAGTCGTTACATCAGGTAGAACCTGTTCCCGAATGGTTCAAGTAAGCGGAGAGGAGCGTATTAGTGAGCTTGTTCGCATGCTTGGTGGTGGGGGCGATCAGGCCCGGGCGATGGCGGAGAGTCTGCTGGTGAGCTAGGCTCCATCCTCAGCGCAGGTTGGGAGACATCCTTGTAGAGAAAAGCATCGAAAAATTTGCTCTTGGCGCCATGTCGGTATTGGCTTCCAGCACCTCGAGATGCCATGCACCCTCCGTGCCAAGTTGGTAGGTATCAAAGTCCACCCTGTTATGAAATCCATCCGAGGCCGAAATTTCGATGCTGTTTTTTCCATTGGAGAACAGGCCGCGCTGGAAGCTAACGGTGACCGGGTCACCCACAGTATTCATATCTGTGTCTCGAAAGTAGATGCGCAGGGCTCCTGATGATGAACCGTCATCGAGAGTAATGGTTGTTGCAGGTACGACGTCGGCTCCCATTTTTACACCGGTAATGTTACCGACCGTTTTCCAATAGCTCGTGCAATCGGCAATATTGGCGTATTTTCCCGAGACTGGTAATTTGAAGGCCACTGATCCCCGAGCGATTTGGTTTCTTTTCTCCAGCCAGCTTGTGCCCCAAATTGCCAGAGCCAGAAAAGCCAGTGCAATGACCATGAGGGCCGTTTTCTCAGCCCGGCTAAGTGCCGCGCGTATCGTGAATTCAGGAATAAGGCTCGTCCAGATTCTGAGCCCAACAAAGGACACGCTGCCGGGATCATCATTGTCAGCCTTTGCTGAATGCCCATCAGGGCGACGAGCGGACTTCTCGACGGAGTGATCTCCCTCTCGGTCATTATCGTGGGCGTCCATGGTTATTGCTCGGGCTAAGGGAGTTTCTTGAACTGGAAATCCAGTAGAGGACTCAGGCAGTGTATTCAGCCGTGGTGGCTTTTGTCGAGTCTGGGTATAGCTGCTCAATTCCGCGTAAATCAGAGCAATCAAGACGTTTTAGGTAATCCGGGCTTTGCTCAATGAGTTAAATTCGGACTTGATTTCGGTGCAGTCTTGGGCGAAGCAAGCGCTGTCAACATCATCCTATTCACAACATGGCAGATAAAGAAGATATCAATCCTGAGAACGTTAAAGGTGCTTTCTATGTAGATAGCCAGTGCATCGACTGTGACCTCTGCCGTGAAACGGCTCCAAACAATTTTCGCCGCGAGGAAGACGAGGGTTACTCCTATGTATACAAGCAGCCTGAAAATGACGAGGAGCGTGAACAGTGTGTCGAGGCCATGGATGGTTGCCCTGTAGAGGCCATCGGTGATGATGGGGCCGAGTAAGCCACCTTTGGAAACTTATGCGGTCTCCTTATCGGGTTCCGCAGGACCTGTGTCTGAGGACAAAAAAGGTAACAGCGCGAGTGACCCTCTGCGGAAGGCTCGCGCTCGCATTCTCATAGAATGGCTTGGAGGACTTAATCCGCCAAACCCCTCGAGAAATATTCACCAACCCAGTGAATATGTGGATGATTTGCTCAAGACTATTGGTGTTTCTGACGGTGTCGATGAAGAGCGCTTGAAGGAGGTGTGGAGTCATGTTGCCGGCCAGTTTGTCGCCCAGCACACTGTCCCAGAGTCTATTAGGGACGGAGTGCTCGTTCTGCGCGTTTTGCAGCCTGCCATGAAATTCCACCTCCAACAAATGAGCGGCAAACTGCTGGGTAATCTGCATAAAGAGCTTGGTAAGGACACAGTGAAGAAGGTGGTTTTGAAAATCGGTTGAATTTCTGCTTCCGGAAGTTGTGAAGGCATCATTACATCATTACGAAAACTGGATTTTTGACTGGTCGGGCACACTTGTTGATGACCTCGCCATGGTTCTGGATGCCACGAATCACGTGTTGCGTAAATACGGCAAAGACGAGATCGGGCGCGAGGATTTCAGGATGAGCTTTCGCCTGCCCTATGCGGGTTATTATGAAGAAATACTACCCGGAGTTCCACTCGAAGAGCTCGAGGGGCATTTTCGGGAGGGTTTTGCTCATTCTGAGGCCTCCGGAGTGACATCACCACTGCTTCCCTTCGCGCTCGAATTCCTCGAATGCCTCTCCTCTAAAAACAAGCGTTTATTTATATTGAGCTCCATGGATGCGGATGCGTTTGAGCGCCATGCTGTGCAGCTCGGGATTGACCATTTTTTTGAGGCTACATACGCGGGGGTTCTTGATAAAAGGGATCAGATTCACGCCATGCTGGAAAACCATTCTCTGAGGGCATCGGATACTGTCTTTCTCGGAGACATGTGTCATGATGTGGAGACAGCGAAGCACGGGGGTTTGGCATCGGTTGCACTACTCACCGGGTATCAGAACGCGGAGCAGCTGCAGATATCGGAGCCGGACCACCTTCTGAAGGATCTCTCGGAAATTCACAGGCTGTTTGAAGATACATTGAGTGGAGAAAATACATGAAAAATACGGACCGAATATTCATACGAGGCCAAAAGGTCAGCTGCCACATAGGTGTACCTGATGAGGAGCGGTCCAAACCCCAGGAGCTGCTGATTCACTCCTGCCTCGTGCCATCCCGAATTCCCCAGCCGCTCGACGACGATATCGAGCAAACCATCGATTATCATGCCGTTTATCTCAGGATTATCGAAGTCGCCAGCAAACACCCGCGCAAATTGGTGGAAACGCTGGCAGAGGATCTCGCAGAGATGATTTTGTCTGAGTTTGCGGTGCGTGAGGTCACTATCGAGATCGAGAAGTTTATCCTCCCGGATACGGAGAGTGTCGGAGTGGCAGTCACACGTACGAAATTGAGCTAGCCAGACACGTCCAATAACGCGACGCGACGCAGTCTGGATGCGTACGTCAATGGCGGGCGAGGTGCGATCTGTCGCCTCGATGGGGCTTTGACATCAATAGCGTATTATTGCATAATCAGAGCAGTTCTAGGTTCGCCCATATTTCTCTTCTCCCTTACTTTCCGGTTCCAGCATGGCAATAAAACCTAAATCAGAAGATCCGGATGCCGATTTGGTGAGGCGCACGCAAGAGGGGGATACGCAGGCTTTTGACGAGCTCATCATGAAATACAGCCGTAAACTTTATGGCCTTGTATATAACATGACCTCCAACAAAGAGGATACGCACGATCTGCTGCAGGATATCTTTGCCAAGGCATATCGATCATTAGGTAGGTTCAGGGGTAATTCGACGTTTTACACCTGGATTTACTCGATTGCGGTCAATATGACCCTCAATTTCCTCAAAAAGCGGAAAAGAAGGTCCGGTTACAGCTTTGATGACGTGGATTCGGGCATTCAAAATGACCCCGCCTTTATTGACCAGCGGCACCATTCCAACCCAAGGAGGCAATCAAATATCCACGAATTACAAAAAAAATTGAACGAAGCCATGCAAATGCTGTCTGAAGAACATAGAACCGTGGTTACTATGTTTGATATACAGGGTATGCCACACGCAGAAATCAGCCAAATCTTGGGAGTTTCAGAGGGAACAATCAGATCCAGGTTGTATTACGCACACAAACAGCTTCAAGGATACCTCGAGGAATTCCTTACACCACCAACAGACGCCACAGAATAATCAACCAAGGTTTATCATCAGATATGTAACAAATTTCCTGTTTTTTAGATAAAAATACGATTTTAATTTAAAAAAATACAAATATTCTTGCTATCCTAAGTTTTATTTCTTAAAATACGTTCAATTCCCAGCCCGCCAAACCATGAACGACAATAACTTCGAACCACTTAAAAGCCTCATTTCGCTGAAGCGTCATGAGCAACCTGATGATGCTTACTTCGAAGAGCTTCTTGAGGAATTTCATCGTCGTCAGCGTCAGAACCATCTGAAGCCATCGTTCCACAAGGAAATCATGGAGCGCGTAGGGGCTTGGTTCGCCGCTACCAACAGGTGGAATTACGTCGCTGGTGTTGGAGCTGCCTATGCTTTGGTATTCATGGTGGTCATCCTCTACTGGCCTGACAAACAGGGGGCATCCCCTGAGCTGCCCACAGTACCTTCCAGCTACGAGGAAAAAGGTCAGCAGAATGGAGTTGAGGACAGCAAGTCGGAGGAAGAGAAAGATCTCGAATCTGTAAAGAATCCAGGGTCTTACTAAACGAGGCCCTCACAAGCACCTCTTCAAATGACCGGCCACCGGCCGGAGTGGAGCTCGAGCTCTTCCACACATTCTTGCCCAGCTGGGTATTCAGCGTACCATCTGGTACATTTTTTGAGCTTATTCACTTTTGATTTATGCCTCATTGTAGGCGCGGTTTTCCATATTTGGTGTTGGAAACTTTTTTGCTTGGGGCTATCTCTCCGCCCGCACACCCGTGCGTTTGCGAGCCCATCACATGTCTTTTCAAGTTTCCAGCCTCAATACGGCTCAGGCAGATGCCGTGAACACGCTCGATGGTCCCGTGCTGATACTTGCTGGAGCGGGTACGGGCAAAACCCGTACCGTGACCTGCCGTATCGCCCATATGGTTGAGCGTGGTATTGCGCCGGAGAATATATTGGCGGTAACATTCACCAATAAAGCGGCCAATGAAATGCGTGAGCGGGTTGGGCAAATGGTCAGTAAATCTGTGGCAGATGAAATGACCGTCTGCACCTTTCATTCACTCTGTGTTCGTATCCTGCGCACGGGTATTGATCGTCTTGGGTACAAAAAGAATTTCACGATATATAGTGGGAATGATCAAACCGGCCTGATCAAACAACTCATTGTTCGCAAAGGAGGGGCCAGGGAAAAGATCGAGCCGGGGCTGGTTTTATCGGTGATTTCAAAAGCAAAGAACGTGGGTGGCGGTGCAGATATGATCGATGACCCGTTCATTGCCGATATTGCGCGTGCCTACCAGAATGAATTGCGTGCACAAAATGCTGTCGATTTTGACGATCTGCTTCTACTTGCAGAGCACCTCTTGCGCGAGTTTCCAGATGTAAGAGATGAGTGTCGTCAGCGTTGGAAGCGGCTGACAGTGGATGAGTTCCAGGACACCAACGGGCTTCAGATGCGTTTGCTCCAGCAATTGGTGGGTGAGCCTTACCATGTGTGTGTGGTGGGTGATGACGATCAGAGTATCTATGGGTGGCGCGGTGCAGAGGTGGAAAACATTCTTCAGTTTGAAAAGTTTTTCCCGGACCCGAAAGTTATTCGGCTTGAACATAATTACCGTAGCTCGGACGCGATTATACACACTGCCAACTCGTTGATACGCCACAATACGGGCAGGCGTGAAAAACAGCTGAGATCTGTCAAACCCGGAGGCGATATCCTCAGAATCATTTCCATGCCAGGTGACGAGGAGGAGGCAGAATTCATAGCTCATGAAATTATCGACCTGCACCGGGTAGAGAAAAAACCACTGGAAGACATCGCCATCCTCTTCAGAACCAATTCCCAGTCCCGGCATCTTGAGCTGGCATTGCGTAAGGAGCAGATTCCCTACAGGGTGATTGGAGCTCAGAGCTTCTATGATAAACGCGAGGTGCGCGACATGCTCGCATACTTGCAAATTCTGGCTAATCCGGATGCGGACGTGTCATTGCTGCGTATCATGAATGCACCTCCGCGCGGTATCGGTCAGGCCGCGGCCATACTATTAACAGATATCTCCAAGGAGAGTGGAGGTAGTGTCTGGGAGGCAATGGGGACTCCAAGTGACGGTCTTTCCGCCCGGGCACGCAACTCCATCCAGGAATTCACGGAGATAGTATTGCGATATCGTGACCGGATGATCTCGGGCGCAGAGAACATGGGTAGTGTGATGTCCGAGATGCTCGATGAGATGGGCTATATTGACTGGCTCAAGCGCAACAGTAAGAATGAGGCTGAGGCGGACATGAGGCGCGATAGTATCGACACGGTGATTCAGGATCTCCGGGACGCTTCCAAAAAGGGTTACTCTTTACAGAAGTATCTGGATTTTTCAGCACTTGCCCGTGATCGGGAAAGTGATAACGAACTTGAAAAACAACGAGGTGTGACCCTCATCACTTTACATGCATCCAAGGGTCTTGAGTTCCCGGTGGTCTACCTTGTGGGACTTGAAAATGGTATTTTGCCTCACAGCAGGAGCGTGGATGAAGGGACAACTGATGAGGAAAGACGTCTCCTCTATGTCGGTATTACCCGTGCGCAGGACCGCTGCACAATGACCTGGTGTTCGACGAGAACCAAATGGGGACAGCAACAAGCAGGAGAGATAAGCAAGTTTATCGCGGAGTTGGATGACAAGTATACCGAGCACCATAGCTACGATGATATCATGGGTGCAGAAGTTAGTGAGGAGGAGACGGAAAACTTTTTTGCGGATCTCAAAAGCATGTTCGACTAATCTTATCAACGTCGGGATTAAGCATCATTGTGCATTTCTGACGGTGGTTGCGAAAATATTCGTGCTTTCCCGTAGGAGAACAAATCATAATCTTACGCATGAGCTCTTACATTATCAAAATTTTCCTCTACGAGGTTGAGCCTATGATTTGGCGCCGGTTTTGTGTTCCCGGCAATGTCAGCTTTGCTGAACTCCACCAAATTATTCAAAAGGTGATGGGGTGGAATGACGAGCAAGCCCACCAGTTTCGCCACGGCAAGGGGCGGCATCTCAAAGAGGTCATTTCAAATACGAAAGAGCAGGTAGGCCCGGGCGACAATCTGACTGATGAGAATGCCATCACTCTGGCGGAGTTTGTCGGTCGCCGCAAATTGCCGGTCAGGATGATGTATCGCTACGATTTTTTTGACGAGTGGACTCATGAGGTCGTCATTGAGGAAAAACGGGAGGAAGACAACGGCTTGCAACTTCTGGACGGTGAGCGTGCCTGCCCACCAGAAGACTGTGGCGGTCCCTTCGGCTACAAGGAATGTATGGAGGGACTTGCTGAGTGGATGGACGACGATTACGACCCGGAAGATTTTAATGTAAAATCTGTCTCGCTGAAGTAGTTTTCAACCTTCAATCGATCAGGTTGCCGCTTGTTCTCTGTACTAGAAACTACCGCTATCCGCGGTTTCATTATTGCTTGCAGGTTGATAGATATAACCAGACATGCTTACACCTGTGACGGTGAATGTGTAACTGAACGGAAGCCTTTCCTTGGCAGAGGTGCTCAGTGTGGCCTCGCCACTTGCATCAGTGAGTGCGCCTGCAGTCTCGCTGAAAATACCACTAAAATCTCCCTGAACGTTCGCTCCTGATATAGGGAGGCCGGTCGCGCTATCGACGATCTTCACGGTCACCACTCCACTGTAATTTTTGCCTTTGCGTTGCACAGCAAGGTCAATTGCAGAGACGTGCATTTCGGGGGTGATGCCACTGGTGGTGAATGACCACACCGGACCCTGAGTAGTACCCGCACTGTTAACTGCGTCAATGGCCCAGTAATAGGTGGTGTTTGCAGCCAGTTCACCAGGGGAGTAGATGCTGGTCGTTTGGTTGCCCTGAAACTCCTCTGCTCCTGGTGTGGGGTTGAGCCCAAAATATACATTGTGTGATGCTGCCAGCAGGCCAGGTGTCCAACTCAGTGCCGCGTTGTTCATGGGTACGCCGCTCGCTCCATCAGCCGGATTCGGCTCGGCCGCGGCGGAGGGAGGTTCGGAAGCGCTCTCGGAAACGATGAGCAAGTTGTCGATGTAGAGCTGATCCAACACGTTGTTGCCCTGAGTGCGATCCGTATCAATCACGCGCACGTATACCATGCCGCTGAGATCACCTGGCAAAATGTAAAAGTCAACGGTGTCATCGTCCTCGGTCTTACTGACAGTGAGCATGTTGGTGTAATTGAGGTCATCAATGGAATAGGAGAAGAGGAAATCATCGCCCTCGCTGTTCGCCGAATGGTGGGCCTCAACAAAGAACGTGACTAATTCACCACCTGTGACATCAAAAACCCACTTGTGCTCGAGCTGTGACCGACGACGGTTGCGCCGCCCGCCGCTTTCCTCCTCGGTAAGCACTTGATAGACATCATCGCTTTCGTGGGTGTCGTTGATCGTTCCGGCGGAGACCGTTCCAAGCAGGGTGGTCTCTGAAATAGCCACATCGCCAAGCGGCGGGTCGATTTCGAAATTGGCGGTGACATTGATGTCGGATGTGGCGTTGGTGTCGATGCGCGGGTTGGCAGTGCTACCGTCAGACCAGTTGGTAAATAGGTAACCCGCATCGGGTACGGCGGTAACCTCGGAACCGTTGCTGCCGTATTCGATCACTTGTGGGCTGGCGCCAGTAATGGAACCGTTTGGACCTGCCGTGTAGCTCAAGGTGAAGGTATCGATAGCAAAGTTGGCGGTGACATTGATGTCGGCGATCACATTTGCATCGATCCGCGGATTGACGGTGCTGCCATCGGACCAATTGACAAAATGATAGCCGGTGTCGGGGACAGCTGTGATGGCGGAACCATCCTCTCCATATCGGACCGCTTGCGGGTTGCTGCCACTGATGGATCCATTGGCTCCGGCGCTGTAGCTCAAGGTGAATGTCTCGGGTGCTTCCTGGTAGTCGGAGCTCGCCACCAACGAACCACTGTGGACATTGATGAACCATGCGGTGGCGTAATCAGGTATGGGTGCCGTGACTGTGTAGCTGCCAGAACCGTTGGAGATCAGGTTGGCTGTAGTCTCAGTCCATGTCCGGCTGCCGGTGAAGCCGCTGTCTAGAGTTACGATAATGGTGGCATGGTCAAGGACCTTGGTCGCTGAGAACTCAACGGTTGCCAGCCCATTGCTGAGGTTCGCGCTTTGCTGCAGACACCATAGTGTCCCATCATTCATAATACTGTCAGCAAAGGCATAACTCTCTGGGCGGTTCCATGCCGCACCGTGGCCGTGTCCCATGCCGGGAATCAGTGAGACCATGTGTGGCCCGGGAGCTGTGCGGTAACAGTCTGCCTGACTGTCGAGGGGGAAATGAGCGTCCTCGGGCCAAGAAAGCCATAGCATAGGCTGAGTCACATTACCGATGCGCACCATGGGGTCCCAAACATTCTTGTATAGTTCGTTGTTGCCCAGTGCGTCGCCCCACCAGTTTCCGGCATCTGCCATACTGCCGCAGCCGTAAACCGGAACTCCGAAGCTAAAGCGGGAGTCAATACCAATCGCCGTGCTCGCAATCACCCCTCCCCAGGAAATCCCCATTAAGCCGACCTTATCGCTCACCACTTCTGGCAGGGACCGAATCAACGAGTTGGCCAGCACGGTGTCAGCAACAGCGTGATACATCCACTGGTCACTGATCGGAGTGACATCGGAATCTCCGTAAACACCTACCCTGGCAGGTCCCGGCATCGCATGCTTGAGCCAGTTTCCTACAGCCAGCCCTGCATCTTTTTGCTCCTGGGTGGCTGCGATGTCCGTTTGTCCTTCAACGGCAATACTGATGGCCGCGTAGCCACGATCCGTCCAGAGTTGAACCCATTGACTGTAGGCGGTGCCCCCACCGCCATGGACGAGCACAACGCCGGGGACTTGGTTGGTGGTACTCGCGCCTGCTGGTAGGCCGATGTATGCGTAAACGCGGGTGGGGGAACCCTGATAATCCTCGCCCTCAAAGTAAATGGCTTTCAACTCACCGGGACTGACACTAGCAGCGTTTGATGAGCTGTCATCGACATACATTGGCGGTGCAACTGTGAGGTTGCCCAGTGCTGCGACACTTGCCAATGGGTCGGCAACAACGGTGATTTGCAGTGTGGTGGTGTCACTACTGCCGCCGTCGCTGACTTGCACGCTAAAGGTGTTAAGGCCCTCATCTGCGGGGCCGGGCGTGCCCGTCAGTGTGCCGTCGGCGGCCACATCCAGCCACGCCGGTCCGCTCAGCTTGGCAAAGGTGAGTAAATCAGACTCCGGGTCAGAGGCATCGTCGGCCAGGGAACTCTCATAGGGACTGCTTGCACTGCCATCGATTTCAGTGATTGGATCAGCCGCAAATGCAGGCGGGTCGTTGGGGACGACAATGTCGGCATTAACAATGCGCACACGCCATGTCGCATTCAGGTCCAGGGACGGGCGCGGAATGCTGAAGATGTAATCCATGGATCCGTCCGGGTTGAGCACACCCTGGTAATAGGCATTGCCGGCGAGGTCGACCCCTTCGAGGTCTGTCCAGTTGCCATCATTCCAACGCTGCACCTTGAGCTCCTGGCCCGCTGCTGCACCCTGAATGATCACAGGCAGGTGACCAATGCCACCGCCATTGATGGTGAAATCAGCGAGCACGCTGTCGTTGCTTTGCGGTTGGATTTCCAGAGGGTAACTGCGAAGCAGGGTGCCCGATTGCATGGAAACATCGAGCTGCACGTTGTGTAGCCATTCATCGCGCACGGGCTCCCAGGTGGCATCGCCATATTGCGTGAGTCGATTGATGAGCTCGTTGTCACCGCCCCAGTAGTTGTCCCGGTGTTGTGGGGGCATGACAAACTCAAGCTCTCCGGTGACAACATCACCGGTAGTATAGGAATCCCTCACGGTAGGGCCGGCCAGGTCGAACAACATCGTGCTAGAACCCCAAGTCCGGCCGTAGGTGTGCAGATAGGTGGGCAGTGGTGCACCATTGAGTGTTGAGGACAGGGACATGAGGCCGCGCAGAGCCTTGGCCGGATTGCCGCCACCTATGGTGTCATCAATGCTCAACCATTTGCCGTCAAAGGGTATAGGTGCGCCTTTGTAGGTATTGCCACCGGCATCGATGACGCGGCTTTCGAGCATGCCGGTCTCATCGCCGAGATAATAATTGGTGTAACTGGGTACCATGTAGTAGTCCGCCGCCATTTGGTGGAAGACAAGGCGCTGTGGTGATACCACGTCGCCAAGAAACTCGTAGCGATACTGGCTGAAGCGCCGGTGGTAATCGTGCGTGGATACCGAGCGGGCCGAGTAGGTGAAGCGAATGCGCTCGTCATCGGTGATACCGCCATAGACCACCTCGGTAAGGTTGGGCCCCGTGCGATGGAAGCAGGTCTTTAGGCGTTTGCCCCAGCGGTAGGTATTGGCACTGTCCCGGTAGATCAGAAAGTCGGCGCCACCGCAGTTTTCCGTCCAGCCGTGGGTGGGTCCGTTGGCGGAGTAGGAGTCGGTGAAACTTGGCCGGATATCACCCATAAACGAGCCGGCAATGTGGTGGGCGGGATCGAAGGTAATCGACTCACCCCAGGCGCCAAGCGCGCTTTCCTCCCACTTCCAGTTACCACCCCAGCCGATGAGTGAGAGCTGGGCGTGAGATACAGCCCCCGCACTTCCCCAATAACCATATACCACTCGCAGCTTGAAGCGGCGGCTTTCGCCCGGGTCGAGAGTAAGCATGGTGGAGCCACGCAGCCATGGACCCTCGTGGGGGCTGGGGTTGTTTGCATCGCGGTGCCAGTTCTTTGAGATCTGAACGGGAACACCCAACGGTCGTCCATCAGTCTCGTCGGCAAGTAGCATGACGGTTCCAGTGATCTTGCGGGGGGTTGGCTGATCAAAGACAAGGGGGATGTTTGCCTTGGATGCTGTGGGGTTGGTGACCTCAACCAGGTATTCATCAACGCGATTGATGTCGGCGGGGTAGGAAACCGGGTCGGCGGGAACATCGATGTGAAATGCATGGGTATCCGCATCAAAGCTGACCGCGAGGGGTGCGCTGTTTTGCAGATTGGTCGCCGTTGTGACGTACTGGGCTGGGTTGAGTGAGCCCAGCTTGAGGTCTTCTTGTGGTTTAATGCTCAGGCGCACCTGATTGGCCAGAGTGTCAGCAAGATGGCTCGTTCCACCAGGTGATATGACCCTGATAGTTGTGCGCGTGATCGGATTGGCGGTCTCTGCAGAAAAATCGAGCAGTAATGTAACTCGGTCTGGCCAGGCCGTGATCTCCAGGCGGCAGTTAGGGTCACTGACCAGGGTGTCGCCGTTTGCTGCTTTGAATACCAGCCCGAGGTGATCGATGCGTTGCACGTATTGGCCGTTTTCAATGAGCCGCACGTTGTTAAAACCATTGCCTGCCACCACGGCACTCACACAATCATAGGCAACGCCGTTCTGATAGACACGCAGCAACAGGTTCTGGGCAGGAGTGAAAGTGGTTACGTCTTCCTCAAGTGCTGCACGATAGTCTGAACCGGCCAGACCATCGTATCCTTTCAAACGGATGTCATTACAGTCAAACATCAGGCTGAAGTAGCCGGTCTGAAAGACAAGGTCCGGGTTGGCTCGGGCAGCAGCGTTGGCTTCGCTTTGAGGCCGCCGGGTATTAAAGGTGGTTGGATACCCATTCTCGAAATAGAGGTATCCGTAGTTTCGTAGCTGGGAGGGTTCGGGCGAGGGTGGTGGCGGGGGAGGTGCCACGGGCTCATAGCGGAGTTCCAGATTATCAATGCCGGTAGTACCCGGGGTGGATCCAACGTTGCGAGTGAAAGCAAGGCTCAGGTAGCTCAAATCGCTGAGCTTGGTGACACCCGCAATGCCAAGATCAGCAAGTGGAATGGTGATCGAGTAGCTGCCACTACCGGTTAATGCAGCGAGTGCGTTGGCAGGCGATCCTCCGGCCGGATTGGAGCCGTCCTTGAGATTGTAGGTGTCTACGTTGCCAGCCCCATCAACATCCTCGGCATCGTTGTAGTAGTGACCGTTATGGGCCTGAAAGTTACCAATGTTATCGTCATCTCCAGAAAGTATGCCTGTGAATCCCCAGAGGTGAACATAGAGTGTGTCGTTGCCCGTGTTGGTGTAGTCAAAGGACAGGATCAAGTCGGTTCCATCACCGGTCACGGAGATCACTTGTGCAATACCACCTTCACCACTACTGCTATTGCCGGGGTCGGCATTGCTGAGCGTGCCACCGGCAATCGTCCATGCAGATTGAGGGTAACCCTGACCGGTCTGGGCGTTTGAGTTTGCCTGCCAGCCAGCGTCGATATCGCTCTCTTTCAGCCGGACAAAATCATAGCTGACCGTGCTTCCAGAAAAATCATCATTGATGAGGTTCGCCGAAACCGGAGCTGCCATGATCCATGCACATGCCAGGGATATTAGCAGGAAAAGAATTCTCACGTGGTTTGTGGAGCTCGACAAGGCCGAGGTGTCTGGGCAGTGGGGAGGGATCGCTGAATGCATCGTTGGAAACTTGGGTCGGGCAATGGATCGTTTGATGTATGCAAGCAGAGTCAAAAAAGATTCGCGGCAAACATAAGGGGGCGAGGTAAAATCGAAATATGATGATGATCAGTGACTTATGGCATGCCAAGTATAAAGTCAATGGACGGGAAAGTTGACGCTCCGGCTCCTAATTAGCCATCAGGCGCGGCGCTTTCCATCGCCTTTTGGATGACCTAGGATTTTTGATCGACACTGCGCATCTGAATGTCGGTGATCTCGACATGCAGGGGAGTGCTGAGAATGTGAAGCACTGAGGCGGCGATGTCCTCCGGCTGAAGCATGCGCATGCTTGAACGTGTCTGGGCAAGCTGGTCCTCGCGACCTTTGAAATAATGATCGAGCAGGGGGGTGTCCACGAAACCGGGGGAGACGGTGGCAACTCGTGTAGGGTTGCCATCGGCACGAAGTTCGTTGCGCAGCGCGTCACTGATACCACGCACAGCGAATTTAGTGGGTGAGTAAAACCCGCCGGTGGGCGGTACTCTGTGACCGCTCATGCTAGAGGTGTTGATGATCTGGCCACCGGATTCCGGAAAGAGAGCGAGAGACTTCTGGCAACAGATAGTGAGTGCCTGCACGTTGAGCCTCCACATGGTCTCCCAATCAGCCGGGTTGCCATCGGTAATGCGCGAGAGCAGGGCCAGGCCGGCGTTGTTCACCAGGATGTCGAGATGGTTTAGCGAGGCAAAGACATTCTCAATTTGTTCCGGGTCTGCCAAATCGCAGCTGATGGGTGTGACCCCATCGGGAAGTTTGGAAGTGTCGCGGCAGAGGCCGAGGACCGTGGCGCCGGCTTCTAAAAGCCCGAGAGAGATGGCGCGGCCGATACCGGATGATGCTCCGGTAACCAGGGCTGTTTGCTTGGATAAGGGCATGAAAATGAGATGCTTTCAGGTATCCGGATTCAGTGGTCAGGCTTCAGGCCGACTGCAGGTCATCATGAACTCATTGCCATCTGGATCAATGCACATCGCCAGATGGAGCGGATCCTCCGGGGTGTCTGTGGGTTCACGGGTGAGATCGCCCCCCAGTTCCTTGAGCCGGGCAATGCCCTCGTGCAGGTTATCCACCCGGAAGCTGAGACCGGTCCACGTGCGCTTGCCTTCGCCACCTCCATGGATGCCGATGGTGGCGCCCGCAATGACCACCTCACTCCAGACCTCCGAGGCGAAGCTTACCTCACCATCGAACAAATCGCGGTAGAAGTGAAGACACCGCTCCCAGTCGGCGGCCCAGAGCGCGTATTTGACTTTTTCGACCTTCATGAATGCTAGTTCGCCACAATATTGACCAGACGGCCTGGGACTACAATGATCTTGCGGATGGTTTTACTCTCGGTGTGCTGGATCACGTTTTCATCCTGCTGGGCGAGGGTTTCAATATCCTCCTTGGAAGCATCTGCTGCCACTTTGATGCGACCGCGCAGCTTGCCATTGACCTGAACGACGATTTCGACCTCGTCTTCAACCAGATTGGCCTCCTCATATTCGGGCCATGATCGGTTGCAAAGCATGGTCTGGGATTGGCCCGTCTCAAGTCTGGAGTTGATTTCCTCAGTGATGTGCGGAGCGAAGGGATTGAGACACTTGAGCAAGTCAGTGAGTAGAAGGGCGGGCAGCTCAGGGGCCTTACCAAAGGCATTCGTACAGATCATCATCTGGGAGATCGCCGTGTTGAAGGAGAGTTTCTCGATATCCTCACCGACTTTTTTGATGGTCTCGTGCAGGACCTTGAGCAGCTCTTTGTCCGTTTCAGCTGAGGGCTCCCTGCTGGAGAGCTTACCGGAGATGACCCACTCACCCTCCTGGTTTTGCTCAAAAGCGAGGCGCCAGACCTTGGCGAGGAAGCGAGACACTCCCTCCACACCTTTCATGGACCATGGTTTGACTTGTTCCAGTGGTCCCATGAACATCTCATAGAGACGCAGGGAATCGGCGCCGTATTCGCGGACAACGTCATCGGGGTTGACGACATTGCCCAAGGACTTGGACATTTTCTGACCATCTTCTCCGAGAATCAGTCCCTGATTGACGAGTTTTTGAAACGGCTCATTGGTCGAAACATGTCCCAAGTCGTGCAGCACCTTGTGCCAGAAACGGGCGTAGAGCAGGTGCAATACAGCATGTTCCGTGCCCCCGACGTAGAGGTCCACACCGCCGGGGTTGTTGTTGGAGCCCATCCAGTATTGCTCAGCCTCCCTGGAGATGAAGCGCTCCTTGTTGCTGGGGTCACAGTAGCGTAGGTAGTACCAGCAGGATCCTGCCCACTGGGGCATGGTGTTGGTCTCTCGTTTGGCGTCTTCCGAGTAGTTGATCCACTCCGTAGCCTTGGCAAGGGGCCCCTCGGGGGATCCGGTGGGCTTGAAGTCATCCATCTCAGGTTGCAAAACGGGAAGCTCGGAATCATCTACTGCAAAGTGATTGCCACTTTCCTGATCCCAAAGGATCGGGAAGGGTTCGCCCCAATAGCGCTGGCGGGAGAACAGCCAGTCGCGCAGCTTGTAGTTGATTTTTGCCTCACCCTTGCCGTTTTCCTCCAGCCAGCTGATGATCTTCTTTTTCGCATCCCGGGTCTTGAGGCCATCGAGAAAACCTGAGTTGACCGAGGTGCCGTTGCCGGTGAAGCCTTGCCAGTCCGAGTCATCCGCAGGTTGTACGACCTGGATGACGGGCAGCTCAAACTTGGTGGCAAATTCATAGTCGCGCTCGTCGTGGGCGGGTACGGCCATGATGGCACCGGTGCCGTAGCCCATCATCACGTAGTCGGCGATCCAGACAGGTATTTGCTTACCGTTGACCGGGTTGGTTGCGGTGGCTCCCGTGGGAACCCCTGACTTGTCCTTGTTGAGGTCGCCCCGCTCGAGATCCGACTTGGAGGCGCACGCAGCGATGTAGGCATCGACCGCTTCTTGTTGGTCGGCAGTGGTTATTTCTGCCACGAGCGGGTGCTCGGGAGCCAGAACCATGTAGGTGGCTCCGAACAGAGTGTCGGGCCGGGTGGTGAAAACAGTGACCTCGTGACCTGCGATATCGAACCGGACCTCGGCACCGGTGGACTTCCCGATCCAGTTTTTCTGCAGCAGTTTGATCGACTCCGGCCAGTCCAGGGGATTAAGTTCGTTGATCAGGCGTTCTGCGTACTTGGTGATACGCAGCATCCACTGGCGCAAGGGCCGGCGTTCGACCGTTTCTCCTTTAGCTTTCCATTCCTCGACTTCCTCGTTAGCCAATACCGTGCCCATGGAAGGGGACCAGTTCACCGGTGCCTCGTGGATGAAGGCGAGGCGGGCATCATCGATTTGTTCGCGCGTCCAGCCCTTGGCCTCAAGTTCGGAAACCGGAGCCGCCTTCTGGGTTTCCTCGTTAAAGTAGGAGTTATAGAGCTGGAGAAAAATCCACTGGGTCCAGCGGACGTAACCGGGATCCGTGGTGTTGACCTCGCGATCCCAGTCATAGCCAAAGCCGAGGGCCTTGAGCTGGCGGCGGAAGTTGTCCACGTTTTGCTCGGTGGTGATGCGCGGGTGTTGGCCGGTTTTGATGGCGTATTGTTCAGCGGGAAGACCAAATGCGTCCCAGCCCATGGGGTGAAGGACGTTGTGGCCGTTCATCTTCTTGTATCGGCCCAAGATATCCGTGGCAGTGTAGCCCTCGGGGTGGCCAACGTGAAGTCCCGCCCCGGAGGGGTAGGGGAACATATCGAGGATGAAATACTTCGGCTTGGACGCGTCAAAATCATCGTCACCCGGATTGGGTGTGCGGAATGTTTTGTGATCGTCCCAGTGCTTCTGCCACCTCGGCTCGAAGTCAGGGAAGGGATACGGTTTGCGTTGCTCGGACATTGGAATTTTCAATGGTGAGTAGTGAATGCTCGATTGTGAATACAATATTCACGATGGAGCATTCACCGGAACTAACCTCGGGTTCGCTCCAAGAGGAGCAGCATCAGGAAGGAGTAGATCAGATTGATTTCTTCTTGAGGAGAGAGGTCAGAGAGTTTTTCAATGATGAACTTTCCTTCAAAGAATGCGGGCTGTTTTTGTGCTCGCATTACAGGAGTGCCATCGGTGCGAGTGGCGATGTAGGCGGGGTGAAGGAAGTAACCGGACAAAAAGCCGATGATGGGTATATCTCCAAGGATGCCATCGAGAATTTTAGTCCATGGATTTTGTTCCTGGATAGTAAAGTCGCCAGCCCCATGGTCGCTATTAAAGACGTCATAATGAGCCCGCCAGAGCGATTTCATGCCGCGGCGACCGACAGAGCCGAGGTTGTTGCCATGAGCATCAGTGAAATAGTAGCGAGCAGACCAGTCGATGACTTTGTCTGCCCTGATATTCCCGATCTGGCGAGACTTGGTAGGGTCTGAAAAGACCTCAATACTCTCTTTGAACTTCAGCAGCTTCTGCCTCACATAGCATATGGAGTTGCCACTAGCATCATTGACACGGATCTGCGGGGCAATGGCTACGATTTTAAAGCTGAGATTCAGCGGGTAATTCATAGCTCGTTGGTTTGTAAGGCTTGCCGTGGACTAACGTCCGCCACTAATTCCTAAAAGTGAATGGCGTGGCCGTCGGCATCCAGAGTCGCCTCATGAATGGCCTCGGCGAGCGTTGGGTGAGCATGAATGGTGGAGTGGATTTCATCCGTGGTGAGTTCCATCTCCAGGGCAAGTCCCATCTCAGCAATCAGTTCAGTGGCATTGTCCCCGATAATGTGGGCGCCAAGTAGCTCGCCATGCTCTGTGCCGAAGAGGAGTTTGACAAATCCCTCCGCATCAGCTGCCGCTTGTGCCTTGCCAATGGCAGCGTAGGGGAATTTGCCAACCTTGTAGTCGACACCCTCCTCC
Source organism: Akkermansiaceae bacterium (assembly GCA_049632765.1). Classification (GTDB taxonomy): domain Bacteria; phylum Verrucomicrobiota; class Verrucomicrobiia; order Verrucomicrobiales; family Akkermansiaceae; genus Oceaniferula. Next base: position 37,926 of record JBNACB010000007.1, read on the forward strand.
TTAAGCGCACGCTCAGTTTTGCCGACGGAGGCAACCTGTGGGTGGCAGTAAGTGCAGCCCGGAAAATTACCGACCTGGCGTGGTGTGTGACCATCGACAAAGAGACCCTCCACACACTGCACTGCCTCAAAACTGGCCGTGTGAGCCAGCCACGGGGGACCTGAAATGTCACCGCATGCGTAGACGTTTTCAATGGAGGTCTGGTAGCGCTCATCGACTTGAATGAAGCCGCGCTCATCGAGTTCAGGTTGCATGCCGCCGGGAAGAACCGGCGCAACGCCGATCGCCACCAGGCAAACATCCGCTGTGATGGTCTCGTCTCCTTTGGGTCCCTCCACATCGATGGATACGGAGTCACCATTGTCCTGGAAGTTCACACACTTGGTGTCTGTCAGGCAACGCACACCCTGCTTGGTAAAGGATTTCTGAAGTTCCTGGCCGACTTCGTCATCTTCCACAGGCAGCAGGTTGGGCTGCATTTCGACGATGGTGACCTTCGTGCCATAGGCATTGTAAACATAGGCAAACTCCACACCGATAGCACCGGCGCCGATGATAACCATGCTCTCGGGTTGATTTTCAAGGACCATGGCCTCTTTGGAGCTAATGACGGATTTGCCATTGAAGGGAAGGGGGGGGAGCTCGCGGCTCTTGCAGCCCGTTGTGATGAGAATATGAGCGGTTTCGAGCAGCTGCTTGGAATCGTCCTCGGCCGTTACTTCAACGTGATTGCTGTCCACAACCGCACCGAAGCCGCGAATGTAATCGACCTTGTTTTTCTTGAACAGAAATTCGATGCCACCGGCAAGACGGTCTGATACCTGGCGTGATCGTCCCACGACCTTGGACCAGTCGTAAGAGAGATTCTCAAAGGAGATGCCGAAGGTATCGGCTTTTTTGGTCAGTGTCTGGTATAGCTCGGCGTTTTTGAGCAGTGCCTTGGTGGGGATACAGCCCCAGTTCAGGCAGGTTCCTCCAGCTCGATCCATTTCGACAACTGCCACTTTTTTTCCTAGTTGTGCTGCTCGAATGGCTCCGACATATCCGGCGGGTCCTCCGCCGATGACTATGAGATCATACATGGTGTTTGGAATTGGGATTGAGTGAAGGGCTTCTTGCTAATGCCCAAGGCGGAGCAAGGTGGTCAGAAACGAGCCTGCTTGTCAATGGCTGGGGGAAATGCAGACATGAAAAAGCTCATTCCCTGAGGCCATGGATGGTGGCTTTTGGCCACCGCTATAAATGATCAGGCTCGCTAGGCTGGGGGAGCGCCCTGAGCGGACGTTTTCTGCGTGCCGAAATACATCACGAGCCCGATGATGCCACACACGAGCCCCAGAGAGCCAAAAATCACCAGACTGCCAATGATGCCGAGGCCCATTCCAAAGAAAGAGACAGCGGTGCTCATGGACACACTTGCAATGGTGAGATGACGGCCGTCCTCGAGGCCCGATGCCCTTACTTGACAAGTTCTACCCGCTTTGACCTCAAAGGAGCCTACGAGATGCTTGTTGTCCATTTGGTTACTGCCGGACGGTTTGCTGGCAACACTCTCAGTCTTGCTGGCCGTATCTGTGATATGGATAATCACTTTCTCCAAGTCCGCATCCTCGACATTTCCAGATAACCAGACCGTGACTGCGCTGTCTTCCCTGGGCTCGTAGGTCACCGATTCCGGAGTGACAAAGCTGGTCCCGGTTTTGCTGATTTCATCGACGACTTTCTTTCCTTTTGAGAATGCGCCAACGCCCAGCAGTGCCGCTGCCAGTCCACCCACCAGGAACAGAACAAGGGAGGTGATGAGAAACCCGCACCCTTTCTTCTGTCTAGCCATGGTGAAAAATCGTTGGGTGCTCTGTGCCGTTGAGTTCAGGTATTTCTGGCTGCGAGGATTGCTACTCAGAGCCTGGCCAGAATGTCGTTCAAAGTCTGGCTGGGGCGCATTGCCGCACCTGTGAGCGTGTCATCCATTTTGTAGTAGCCTCCGGTATCAACGGGGGATCCCTGAACGGCAATGAGTTCGTCAACGATTTGGCTCTCCTTTTCTCTCAATGCCTTGGCGATGGGGCCAAAGGTGGAGGCAAGCTCGCTATCGCCATCTTGGGATGCCAGTGCCTCTGCCCAGTAGAGGGCGAGGTAGTAATGAGAACCACGGTTGTCTATACCTCCGAGCTTGCGGGTTGGGGACTTGTCATTGAGCAGGAACTGACCAGTCGCGGCGTCAAGGGTGTCAGCAAGAACCTGTGCTTTGGCATTGCCAAATTTGGAGGCCAGATGTTCAAGGGATACCGCCAGTGCGAGGAACTCGCCCAGCGAGTCCCAGCGCAGGTAGTTTTCTGTGGTGAATTGCTCGACGTGCTTGGGTGCGGATCCGCCGGCTCCGGTTTCAAACAGTCCGCCACCATTCATAAGTGGAACGATGGAGAGCATCTTGGCGGATGTTCCAAGCTCAAGAATAGGAAATAAGTCCGTCAGATAGTCTCTCAAGACGTTGCCTGTGACAGATATGGTATCCTGCCCGGCCTTGCAGCGGGCGAGAGTGAATTCGGTCGCCTCCACAGGAGACATGATGTGAATTTCAAGTCCATCGGTATCATGCTCGGGGAGGTATTTGTTCACCTTGGCGATGATTTGTGCGTCGTGGGCACGTGATTGATCCAACCAGAAGACAGCAGGCGTGTCCGTGGCACGGGCCCGGTTCACCGCGAGCTTCACCCAGTCCTTGACCGGAGCATCCTTGGTCTGGCAGGCTCGCCAAATGTCCCCCTGCTCGACATCGTGTTCCGTGAGGATGTTGCCGTCGGTATCAATGATGCGCACGGTGCCGTCGGCTGGTATTTCAAAGGTTTTATCGTGGGAGCCATACTCTTCCGCTTTCTGCGCCATCAGGCCAACGTTGGGAACCGTTCCCATCGTGGTGGGGTCAAAGGCGCCATTGTTTCTGCAGAAATCGATGGTGGCCTGGTAGACGCCTGCATAGGAAGAGTCAGGAATGACTGCCTTGGTGTCCTGGGTCTCGCCTGCTGCATTCCACATTTGGCCCGATGTGCGGATCATTGCCGGCATGGAGGCATCCACGATGACGTCACTGGGCACATGAAGGTTGGTGATGCCCTTGTCGGAGTTCACCATGGCCAGAGAGGGGCCATCGGAGTAGGCCTGCTGGATATCAGCAATGATAGCCGCTTGCTGGTGATCGGGAAGTGACTGGATCTTGGTGAGCACATCTCCAAACCCGTTTTTGAGATCAACCCCGGCTTGGCAGAGGGTCTCGCCGTGCTTTTCGAACACGTTTTTGAAGAAGGCGGCAACACAGTGGCCGAAAATGATGGGGTCTGAGACCTTCATCATGGTTGCTTTCATATGCAGGGAAAAGAGCACACCTTGCTCCTTGGCCTCGGCGATTTGATCGTCGAGAAAGGCCAGAAGCGCTTTTTTGCTCATGCGGGTGGCATCGATGATTTCGCCTGCGAGCAGGGGAGTGCTCTCCTTGAGGGCAGTGACGGAGCCATCACTTGCGGTGTGCTCGATGCGAACATCAGTCGCTTCAGTGACAGTCACGGACTTTTCGTTGGAGCGGAAGTCTCCACTGGTCATGGAGGCGACGTGGGATTTTGAATCAGGGCTCCATGCGCCCATTCGGTGAGGGTTGGCCTTGGCGTATTCCTTGACGGCGTTCGGCGCGCGGCGGTCGGAGTTGCCTTCCCTGAGGACGGGATTAACGGCAGAGCCCTTCACCTTTGCATAGATTTCCTCAGCATCCGCGTAGTCGGGAATATCAAACCCCTTGGCCTGAAGCTCTGCGATGGCTGCCTCCATTTGGGGTACAGAAGCGGAAATATTGGGCAGTTTGATGATGTTGGCTTCCGGAGTTTTGGCAAGCTCACCGAGTTCAGCCAAAGCGTCTCCCGTTTTCTGTTCGTCTTTGAGTCTGTCAGGGAACTGAGCGAGAATTCTGCCGGCGAGGGAAATGTCGCGGGTTTCAACCTGAACACCTGAGGATTTGGTGAATGCCTGCACGATGGGTAGCAGGGAGTAGGTGGCAAGTGCCGGTGCCTCGTCGGTTTGAGTGTAGATGATGGTTTCCTGGCTCATAATGAAAAAGAATAGACGCGCGGGTATTAATATACCATGCGGGGAGGTCAATGTTATTCCTATTGCCGTGAGCTGATGACAGAGAAAAGCAAATCCCTCAGTGTCAGCGAGTCTAGAATACGTGCAAGGCAGAATGCTCAGCCTAGTCGTGTTGGATCTGCAGGATACGAGTCCCGAGTGGATTGCCAGCCCAGGCAGCGGATGCTTTCATCGCCATCACCCCACCACTGGGAGGAATGGATCAGGCACTGCAAATATGCAATGGCTGCAGCCACGGCATCCGGCATTTCTTTGCCATGGGAAAGTCCGGCGGTGATCGCCGCAGAAAGCGTGCATCCCGTGCCGTGGATGCCCTGTGGCATGTTGATGTAGGGGTGGCTGAAATGATGAGCCTTATCCTGATGCCAGAGTATATCCAGACGCTGACTCGTACCCGGCAAATGCCCGCCCTTGAGCAAGCAGGAGACCTTGAAGTGCTGTGCGATGTCGCGAGCCGCAGGCTCAAGCTCGCCCTCAGATCGAATGGGCCGGCCCAAAAGAGCCTCTGCCTCGGGTATGTTCGGAGTGATCAGGCTGGTGAGCGGAAGTAACTGCCTGGTCATCGCTGCGAGGGTTCCCTTAGCACTGAGTGACGTGCCAGTTGAGGCGATCATGACCGGATCAACGACCATTGTGATTTCCGTTTTTTTGAGTATTTCGACGATGGTTCCAATGCTTGCTGCAGAAGGCAAAAGTCCCGTTTTGGCAGCATGAATGGGATATGAATCCGTCAGGATCTTGAGCTGTGCCTCAAGTGAGCTTGCTGATACCTCCTCGATATGGCTGACTTCCAACGGTGTTTCTGCAACGACGCAGCTGACCACACTAAGTCCGTGTACGCCGTGATCGAGGAAGGTTTTTAGATCCGCCTGGATACCGGCCCCGGCCGAGCAGTCGGACCCGGCAATAGTGAGGGCAACCGGAGGGCGTGGCTTCATTTTATCGAGGGACAATGCACTCTATAGACGAGGTGGGTGCCAAGCTTGGCGTTTGATTGATGCCCCGCTGATTCTCGTTCCGGTGAATCTTATGCTTTAGCGCGTCTTGAGACCTGTAGCAGGCAAGAAGCGGTAGTAGACCTCCAGCATGAAGGTGGCCAGACAGGTGGCCATGTGGGGGCCGTTGGCTCCGTGTGAGATCTTTTCCTTGCGGCTCCATGAGCCGTCCTCATTTTGAGCGGCGAGCAGCTTGTCGCGGACCATTTCATTGTAGTCATCCCAGTCGGCACCACCCCGGTTGATCAGCGCCTGGGCATTGTAGTAATGGTAGTAGAGATTGGAGCTCTCTTCATTCCAATCAAATTCGGTGTTCTTCATGATATACCTGATTCCATTGCGTACCACGGAGTGGCTGCTCTTGTCCCACATCTGGTAACACAATACCCCTCCAGCAGTCAGGCCAGGGCTTCTCGTAGCGGATCGCCTGTATCCGATAGCACCATTGCTTCCCTGAACTTCCTCGAGATAGTTGAGGGCATTATCGATGACTTTCTTGAAGTCCTTTTCATCCCAGAGCCCTGTATGCTTGCAGGCCTTGAGTGCCTGGATTTGCCAGAAGCCCACGGAGTTGTCACCATCATTGGAAGAAGTGTCAAATTCGTATACCCAGCCTCCACTTCTGGCCTGGCCATTGATGATGATGTCCCCTGCCTGTTTTGTGACCGTATCGAGATTGGGTATATTGATGCCTAGCTTACTGCAGAAGGTGTAAGACTCGGCCAGGGCATAGGCGGCAATGCCGTGCTCGTAAACCCATGCGTGCCCTTTGGGTGCTCCTGAGCAGAGAATGCCGTTGTTTTTCATGCCCTTGTCAATGAGGTAGAGAATACCGCGGGTCACCGAGTCACCAAATTCCTCTGAGTTAGGGGTTTCACAGTGCCCGAGATAGGCCAGAACCGAAAAACCGGTCATGGCAACAGGGTATGCGCCCTCCTTGCCAGTTCCACCCCAACTTCCATCGGGCTTCTGTTTGTTTTTGATCCAGCGGAGGGCCTTCATGACTGCCTCCTCGCATTGCTCATTGCCGCCATTGTTGGCTAGTCGCTGCAAGCGGTCCTCTTTGGAGCAGCGCTCCCTCATGGTGGCAGGGATGCTTGCGAAGCCCGCACCTGCTTCCTCAGCTGTGCCCCAGCCATCCCCAAAATCATTACCATCTCCAAAATCAGCAGAGGGGTCTGGTGTGTCCACATCCGGGATAGGAACCGCTGTCAGGGAAGTGGTGTTGGCTGCGATGACCTTGGCCATTTGGCTGGATGGTGCCGAGGGCTTGCGCTCAACCGCACGCGTCATTTCTTTCTTGGTAACCTGTGGTTCATCTTCTGCTCCAGACTGATAGGAGACAATTTCAGGGGTGAAAGTTTCCACCGTGGGCAGCAGAATCCAGAGCAACAAAATGCCCAACAGTACCACGGAAAGTATGGAGATAATGATACTTGTGATCGTGGAGTTGCGTTGTTGGGCCCGGAGGCGTGCCTGGGCCTCGGGAGATAGTTGGGCGTGTATGCTCATGGTGGATGGATACCTGCAGTGATGATTGGCCTCTGTTGATTGGCCTCTTTTGTAGTGGTTGGCTTGCCCTCAATGAAGTCAATGTGATCACTGATTTAACAGCGACTCAATGAAGGTTTGTAGTAGGTAAAGATAATCTGGCTGGGTGTGATTGCCAGCGTAAAAAACCTCATTTTTGATCATGGCAAGGGCCTGTATGTGCCTTCTTTACGGGAAGGGTAGCCCCAAATGGCTACACTGCTATTTCAAGCCCTCATGGCGAAGAGATGCCATGGGTCTTGCCATGGATGGGAGAATCCACTAGGTCTTGGGCTATGAAGTTACGTGCAGGAGTTGCTGGTGCAGGTGCGATGGGTAGAAATCACGCGAGGGTCTTTTCTCTTTTGGAGGATGTTGAGTTGGTTGCCATATATGACCGCGAGAAAGCACAGGCGGAGGCAGTCGCAGCTGAATTTGGTGCCCAGGCTGTTGACTCCCTAGATGCCTTTGCGGAAGCGGTGGATGCTGCCACTGTGGCAGTGCCGACGGTGGCCCACAGGGAAGTGGGGTGCAAGCTGATGGAGCAAGGTGTCCACGTTCTCATGGAAAAGCCCATCGCCGATTCCCTGGAGGATGCCCGCGCCTTGATTGAAACCTCTCACCAACACGAAAGAATACTGCAGATAGGACACATTGAGCGTTTTAACCCTGTCATGCAGGAGTTGGAAGACCGCCTCACCGAGCCGCGCTTTATCGAGGCTCACCGGCTTTCGCCCTTTCCAAACCGAAGTGTCGACATTGGTGTCGTGCTTGACCTGATGATTCATGACTTGGAGATCATTTTGCATCTGGTCAAATCACCGGTTCAGAGCGTTGATGCCGTGGGTGTGCCCGTGATGACATCCCGCGAGGACATTGCCAATGCCCGCATACGTTTCGAAAACGGTTGTGTTGCCAACGTGACATCGAGCCGGATCAGCCCTGAGAGAATGCGGAAGATCCGGGTCTTTCAATCAGATTGCTACTTGTCACTCGATTACCAGGAACAGAGTGCTGAGATGTATCGAATGGGCGGAGATGGCATTGAAAAGGTGGAGGTGAATATCGAAAAGGATGAACCTCTTAAACGTGAGCTGGCTGCTTTCGTGCAATGTGCTCTTGCGGGTTCAACACCTGCGGTGTCGGGCCAGCAGGGAGCGGCGGCACTTGATCTGGCCCTTGAGATTACCAATTTGATAAATCGCTGAGCCATCAAATTACAGTATCACCCGAGCCGTTTCATTTCTTGACCTGAGTGGCTGCAGCTCACATGATTACCCTGTGGCAAAGCTTGAAATACCGCAAAAATCCATTTACCGGATATCCTTGTATGGACGCTGCCTTGAGCGGCTCCATGAGAACGGCCGGGACATGGTTAGCTCGGCAGCACTTGCTGCCGCAGCAGGGGTAAAGCCATCCCAGCTCAGGCGTGATCTTGCTTATCTTGGAACTTTTGGTACCCGTGGCCGTGGTTATCCCGTGGAGGCGCTTCGCAACGCGATTCACGAAGGCCTTGGCCGCGCGAAGTTTCAGCCGGTGATCATGGTGGGAGCTGGAAACCTCGGGCGGGCATTACTGCGCTATGACGGTTTCAAAAAAGAAGGTTATGAGATCCTTGCGGCCTTTGACTCGGACCCTGAAAGCCTCAGGGGAAGGGATATCCGCGTCCCTCTCTATTCACCTGCTGAGCTGCCCGAGTTTGTCAAAAAAAACAAGGTCCAGATGGCCTTGCTGTGTGTACCTGCCAATTATGCCCAGCAAGTTGCGAATAATCTCATTAAAGCCGGGATTCAGGGTATTCTGAATTTCTCGCCCGTAGTACTCGAGGTGCCCACTGATGTGACGGTGAACAATGTCGATCTGGCCCTTGAGCTCGAAAACGTGAATTACTTCATCCGCAAAAATTAAAGGTTTTTTGTGTCCAGGTGCATGCCTTCTCGGCGTTGATCTAAGAAGCTTGGTGAGGTATTCCCCTTGGTGGGGATTTTTTCTTTTCATCCTGTCCAAAGGGCGTATCCCTACCTCAGCCACCATCTCCACTCTGTGGAGGAGAGCTTTACTGAAATCATGGCTAAAAAAGTTAGAATACCTATTAAAACGGCGGCTGACATCAAGAAGATGCGGGTGGCCTGCGAGACTGCCAGTGAAATACTCCAGATGTGTGCAAAGGCAGTGCAACCTGGCAAGACGACGGCTGAAATTGATGCTTATGCAGCGGAGTTGATGCGGGAGCGTGACTGCAAGAGTGCTTTTTTGGGGTATCGTGGCTTTCCTGGCCAAATATGCATTTCCCGCAATGAGGAGGTGGTCCACGGCATAGGCTCGGATACGGTCATACAGCCGGGTGACATTCTTAAAATCGATGTCGGAATTACCAAGGGTGGCTGGATTGGTGATAATGCCACTACTGTTGCAGCTGGGGATATTGATCTGGAGACCAAGCGGCTGATGTGTGCCACGGAACAATCTCTCTACAATGCCATCGATCAGGCTCGTCCTGGAAACTTGCTCGCGGACGTCTGCGGAGCTGTCGAGGAACACATAAAACCGTACGGATTTACGGTTGTCAGAGAGTTTGTGGGTCATGGTGTGGGCCGGAATTTGCATGAAGAGCCTCAAGTGCCCAACTACCGGCCAGCGGGAAGATCCCCCAAGCTTCGCCCTGGCATGGTTTTGGCCATCGAGCCCATGGTCAACGCGGGGGTGGCCAGTGTCACCATTCTCAGTGACGGATGGACGGTGATTACCAATGACCGCAAGAACTCATCCCATTTTGAACACACCGTTCTGGTGACCAGCGGCAAGCCCGATATTCTTACAGCACGCCCCCGGGAAGCTACTGAGGAATTGCTGGGTATTCAAATGGATGTCTGATGGCTAGATTGCTGATTGCAGGATACGGGTTTCTGGGGCGCGCCCTCGGGGCTGGTTTTGAGGCTGCAGGCTGGGAGGTATCCAAGCTCAATCGGAGCGGAAGGGACGGTGCCATTGGTTGTGATCTGTCCTGCAGGAATGACGTGGACGCACTGACTGGGGAATACGATCTTATCATCCACTGTGCTGCCTCGGGGGGTGGCGGGGAGGAGTCCTATCGAAAAGTGTATCTTGAGGGTGCTCGCAATCTCTTAAGCCGTTATCCTGGAACACCATACATTTTCACCTCCAGTACATCGGTGTATCCGCAGCAGGATCATGCCCTGGTCACAGAGCTAAGCCCTGCCAACCCATCAAGCCCCACGGCCCAGGTGCTAAGGCAATCCGAGCAGCATGTGCTGGAGCATGGGGGAGTGGTGGCGCGTTTATCCGGCCTCTATGGACCTGGCAGGTGTCATGTATTAAAAAACCTCCTTTCCGGTGAGGCCAGGCTCGATGGTAACGGTCAGCGGATCATGAATTTTATCCACCGGGATGATGTGGTAAGCGCATTACTGCTGCTTGCAAACATGCAACCCTTTCCGGTGGGGGAGATATACAATGTGACAGCAGAGCCGGTCAGTCAGCATGACTGTTACATGTCACTGAGTGAACATTTCAAGGTTCCGATGCCTGAGTCGCAGGAGGGTGAGGTGAAGCGCAAGCGTGGGAACAGCAGTAAGCGTGTGTCCAACGCCAAGATCAAGGCTTTGGGTTGGCAGCCACTATACAATGATTTTCTGACACTGGCCCTGGCTTGTCGGGAGAACCAGTAGCCATCTCACAAGCCCTGCACGCCCCTGTCGAGGAGGGGAGTTGGGAAAGCAGCGGCTTCGTCGAACTGGAAGTTTGGGGGCCCTTTGGGCTGCGCACCTCGTGTCCCCCTGCGGCGTTGCGGCTCACACACTGGTCTAGTGGAAAGTCGGTTTACTGTGGCGATGAAAATAGCCGTCACCAAGCATCATCGATGTTGGATAGTTGGGCAATGGCCCGGCATCCGGCGGGCGAGGTATATTTCTGCCCAGGGTAGTATCCTCGGGTTGTGAATGAGCGATGTAAACAGGGGTGCCGTTTTTAACGAGGCTGAAGAATTTCGGTGCCACATTTTCATGCAGGCGGATACAGCCATGGGTGCAGGGGCGATGTTTCATCCAGCCGGTATGAAAGCCGTAATGGGCCTTGAATTCGCACCAGTAGGGCATGGGAGTGCCTTTGAAACTCCATCCGGATGGCTTGTTACGCAGGTAACACTGGCGCACTTGATTGGCATTGTAGGCATAACCATGACTGTTGGCCCGATGCTTGTGGACTTTTCTGAAAATGCGAAAATGTCCCTTGGGTGTGGGCGTTGAGCTGGTTCCGACGGATACCGGTGTCACGAGCAGAGGTTTGGACCCCTCCATGACATAGACCATCTGGTGACTGGTCGATACCTTGACCCTCACTTTGGAGCTGTTCTCGGGTAAAGATGCCGGACGGTTGTAGGCCTGGTATGCCGAGAGGCTACTGCTCGTGAGCGAGTGGCCAGTACCACAGGAGCTTAATACCAAAAACGCGAGGGATGCGCCCAGTGAACTAAACAGATAAATCCATTTCATGATTGCGTGTAATATGCCCTCCATTTGCAATCTGCACAAGGAACAATAGAGTATCAATCACACCAGACCCAAGCTTGATGCTTGCAATTTCAGCGAAAAACCCGCATCAAACCGCGTCATGAAGCCTGAAAGCATCCAAAAATACCGCCCGTTTCCAGCGGTAGACCTTCCTGATAGGAAGTGGCCTGACCAGACCATTACCACTGCTCCGGTCTGGGCCAGTGTGGACTTGCGTGACGGCAACCAGGCTCTTCCCGTGCCGATGTCCATTGAGGAAAAGCTCGAGTTCTTTCAGCTTCTTTGCCGGATTGGATTCAAGCAGATTGAGATAGGCTTTCCCTCAGCGGCTGATACCGAGTTTAATTTTTGTCGTCATCTTATAGAGAATGACCTCATTCCGGACGATGTTACCATCCAGCTGCTGGTTCAGACGCGAGAGCATTTGATCCGGAGATCCTTTGAGGCGATCCGGGGTGCCAAGCGCGTCATCGTCCATATTTATAATTCCACTTCTCCTCTGCAGCGGCGCATTACTTTCGGTGATGCCAGCCGTGAGGAAATCAAACAACTGGCCATCGACGGCGCCAAACTGGTCAAAGAGCTCACTCCGTCTATCCCGGAGACGGAGGTTGTTTTGCAGTATTCCCCGGAATCCTTCTCTGACACGGAGCTCGATTTTGCCCTCGAATGTTGTAATGCGGTGATCGATGTCTGGCAGCCCGGCCCAGAGAAAAAAATGATCATCAATCTGCCCGACACCGTGCAGTGGACGACACCGAACATTCATGCCGATATGATCGAGTGGATGTGCCGCCATCTCAACCAAAGGGACTCAGTCTTGGTTTCTTTGCACACACACAATGACAGGGGTACGGGGACGGCAGCCACTGAACTTGGCTTGATGGCGGGTGCGGACCGTGTTGAGGGAACGCTCTTCGGTAATGGGGAGCGCACCGGCAACCTTGATATTGCCAATGTGGCACTCAACATGAACAGTCATGGCATTGAGACGGGGCTGGATTTCTCTGACCTTCCGGCGATTCGTGCCGTCTACGAGCGGGTCACGCGCATGAGTGTTCCCGATCGTCATCCATACGCGGGCGAGCTCGTCTTCACCGCGTTCTCCGGCTCTCATCAGGATGCTATTAAGAAGGGTCTGGATCTGCGCAAGGAAGAGCTCAAGAAGAGCCCGGACACGCCTTGGGCGGTCCCTTATCTGACCATTGATCCACAGGATATCGGTCGTTCATACGAGGCTATCATCCGGATCAATTCCCAGTCTGGCAAAGGGGGGGTAGCCTACGTGCTTGACCGCGAGCATGGCTTTGACCTGCCCAAGACCATGCACCCGACAGTGGGCACGCTTGTATACGCTCTGGCTGATGAGCTTGGGCGCGAGCTTACTCCGGATGAGATACGTGACGCGTTCTTTGAAGAATTTGTCAACATCACCAAGCCCATGGAACTGCTCGACTATGAGCTTGATCATCATGCCGGCAAGAAAGGCGAAGTGGCATGCCATGCCGATATTGCCGTCAACGGCGAGGTGAAAAAAATCAGCGGTCTGGGCAATGGCCCGATCAACGCCTTTGTGCATGCATTGGAGCAAGCTGGATTAAAAACCTTCCACCTGACCGATTATCGCTCTCATGCCGTGCGAGGGGGATCGGATGCTGATTCAGCAGCCTACATTCAATTACAAAGCCTGGAGGACAACTCTCTGGCATGGGGGTGTGGGGTGGATCCTTCCATTGAGATGGCCGGACTCAAGGCTCTCGTCTGCGCTGCCAATTTGCTGGCCACGGCAAAGACTTCATCTTAGTTCATCCAGGTTCATGTTGCGTTTCACCATATTTGGCATCCCGGTGGTGGTTGAGCCATGGTTTTGGGTCATCATGGCCTTACTGGGCGGGGGCCTTACGGCTCTGCAGAGAAATTACCCTGCCGACTATATCGGGGTCGTGCTTTTCATGATGGCGGGCTTTGTCTCCGTGTTGGTGCATGAGTTGGGCCACGCGCTCGTTGGCTGGAAGCGGGGAGGCGGCCAGGTCTGGATCAGGCTGTGGGCTCTGGGAGGCCTGGCCTACCAGCAGGGAGCCAGACTGGATCGCAAAAACAAATGTTTCATGATTCTGGCCGGCCCCGGTGCCGGGCTGATCCTTGCGGGCCTCAGCATGATTGTGGTGTTTGTCATTTTCCCTTTCCCTGAGTCGATTCAGAGACTGCTGCTCTATCTCACCTATACGAACATCTTTCACCAGGAGATGTTGACCATCTTTCCCGATAACCGGCCCATTTACGGATTTCTCAATTCACTTATCTGGGTCAATGTCTGGTGGTCAGTTCTTAATCTATTGCCTGTTTACCCACTGGACGGCGGGCAGTTCGTCGACCAGTTTGTAGGGTCGCGGAAGTCCATGCACAAAATCAGCGTGATCACATGCATTGTGGTGATGATGGTGATGCTCTCCATGAAGATGACCATGGGTCTGATATTCTTTGCCTTCTTTGCCTACCAAAACTACATGGGCTACAAGCAGGCAAACTACTAGTGACCGCTGGGCACGGCATGATAGTCCTTGGAAAATCATTTTTCCCGGATTAATCTGATCCTATGGAAACATTCATGCATATCATCTCGGAGCCCTTCACCTGGGGGCTGGTGGTCGGGATTTTTTTGCTCGTCATGGTATGGAAGTTGATGCGCAAGGACATCGTGATGCTCCGCAGTGAAAAAAAGCGTCTGCAGGAAGAGAACAAGGATCTACAGTCTCATCTCAATACTCAGCTCAAAATCAACGCCAAGGGCAATGAAGAACTGCAGAACCAGCTCGATGAGCTCAGGGAGTACAATGAGAACTTGCGCAGCAATCTCAATGTAGCCAAGCAAAAGCCGGGGCGAGCCGAGCTGCGTCATCTCCAGATCATGGAGGCGGCCGTAAGTGCGATGCGTGAGCAGGCGCCCGGTTTTGCGCCCGCATGGGAGAAGGCGATGCGTGATGCGGAGACTGCAGAGCTAGCTGCAGAGGGTGGCCTCAAAAAGCTCATGCGCAAGGTGCTGCCGTCGAGCAAATCAGCACCAGCGATTGCCACAGAGCAACAAACCTCGCCCTCCGATGAGGAGCAGACAGATGCTTGATGCCCTGCCTGATGCCGCTGTCGCCCAAGTGGGTATCTTGACCCTTGTCTCTTGGGGTTGATTATGCTTCTCTGCGCGCGTCTGAAGTGCTCCACATGCGGAGCAAGCTTGATTCACAACGCAATATTATCATGAAAATCGTCGTCGCATACTCAGGAGGTCTGGATACTTCTGTTCTCCTCCTATGGCTCAAGGAAAAATACAATGCTGAAGTCATCGCCTACTGTGCGGATGTCGGTCAGGGAGAGGAGCTCGACGGACTCGAGGAGAAAGCTCTCAGCACTGGTGCCAGCAAGTGTTACATCGGGGACCTGAAGGAGGAGTTCGCCGCAGACTATATCTATCCAATGTTTCAGGCGAACGCTCTTTACGAGGGCCGCTATTTGCTGGGGACATCCATTGCCCGTCCCTGTATCTCCAAGGGCATGGTGGACGTAGCGATCAAGGAAGGGGCAGATGCCATTGCTCATGGTGCGACCGGCAAGGGTAATGATCAGGTGAGGTTTGAATTATCCGTGGCCGCACTTGCACCGGATATCAAGGTGATCGCTCCTTGGCGTGACGCCGAGTTCCGCTCGCAGTTTCCCGGCCGCTCCGAGATGATCGCTTACTGTGAAGAGCATGGAATCGATGTCACAGCATCCAAGAAGAAGCCCTATTCCATGGACCGCAATCTACTGCATATCTCTTTTGAGGCCGGTGCTCTCGAGGACACCTGGTATGATGCTACTGGCGAAGCTGATCGGGATATGTATGTGCTCTCTGTCTCACCTGAAGAGGCACCTGACACGCCCGAATACGTTCAGTTCCTTTTCGATAAGGGTAACATCATCGGTTTGCAATACGATGGGCTCGCTGAGTTGATCTCCGAGCTGGGTGATTTCAGTGTTGAGGGTGAGAGAGACGGCTACACCTTGCTCAGTCCCTACGGGGTCATGCGTGTGCTCAACTTCCTCGGTGGCAAGCACGGCATTGGCCGGGTCGATATTGTGGAGAACCGCTTTGTCGGCATGAAGTCACGTGGAATTTACGAGACTCCGGGAGGTAGTATCATTCTGGCAGCTCACCGTGATTTGGAGACGCTGACAGTCGACCGTGAGGCACAGTATGTGCGGGACAGCTTAATCACCAAATACTCCCAGCTGGTTTACAATGGTTTCTGGTTTGCTCCGGAACGTGATGCCATTCAGGCTCTGGTCACTGAAACCCAAAAGACTGTCACCGGTGAGGTCCGTTTGAAGCTCTACAAGGGTAACTGCATGCAGGCAGGTCGCCGTTCTCCTTTGACACTCTACTCCGAGGATGTTGCCACCATGGAGGGAGGTGCCGAGGAAGCATACAATCAGGATGACGCCACTGGCTTTATTGCCCTTAATGCACTTCGTCTGAGGGCTTCCGCACGTCAGGGTGAGTAAGGCTTAAGTCTGATGGATGAGGCTGTCATATACACGATTCTTGGTGAGGCTGGCTTCACCAAGATGGTGGCAGCTTTTTACAGACGTATCAAAACAGACGACTTAATCGGGCCGATGTATCCGCCTGATGAGTTGGAGGCTGCTGAAGAGAGATTGCGGCTTTTTCTGTTGTTTCGATTTGGCAACGATCCCCGCTATCAGGCCAAGCGTGGACATCCGAGGCTTAGAATGAGGCATGCTCCGTTTCCCATCGGAAATGCCGAGGCTGAGCGCTGGCTGGAGCTCATGGATGCAGCGATGGATGAAACGAAAGTGCCCCAGTCTATCAAGCTTGAGCTCAACGCCTTTTTTACCATGGTTGCTCACAACATGAAAAACAAAGCCGAATAAGCCCTCATTTTGGGGCCCTCAAAATCATGAAAGAAATCTGGATCTTCCTCGGCCTCATAGCCCTCTATTTTGCACTGCAACTGTGGATTTTGCCTGCTTTTGGCATTCCCACATGAATGTCCCGGAAATGTTCTCCGGGTGAGGACAAAAAAGAAGGGGTGAAGAATTCTGAGGCCAAGACACTTGCCACGGATGAGGAAAAACCGGAGGCCCATGAAGAGCGGGATCCAAGTCCAGTGCAGGCCAAACCGCCGGGTGCGGTTGACCATTCAGACGGTCCGGAAAAGCCGGATACGGGTGATGGATTACAGTAAGCGCTGAGGTATCATGTTGTAGTGGGGGACAAAAAAAGGGCGACCCCGGTGGGGGAGGCCCTTTGTAGAAGCGTATTGAGTTATTTTACGGCTCAATGATTGCGTAGTCCCCGTCCTGGCGGCGGTAGAGGATCTGCATGACATTACGCCGCTCGTTGTTGTAAACGATGAATGGTTTGTCGGAGAGCTCGAGCTCCATAATGGCCTCTTCCTTGAGCAGGGTGCGTAACCGGTAGCTCTCACGGTGTATGATCATGGGTTCCGGATCAGTCTCGGGCTCCTCCTCTTCAGGGATGGTGTCGAGGATGTTGGCAGCAAACACCTTCTCATCGAGGTGTCTGATGGTGTCTTGCCCGCGGTTAGCGCGCTGTTTTTTCAGTAGGCGCGTCTTATGTTTGCGCATGCGACGGGCAATCTTGGAAATGGTCTCATCAATGGCAGCATACATGTCTTTGCTCTCGGATGAGGCATCGATGACAATGTGGTTGGCACAGAAAAGGATGATTTCAGCGTGATGCCGGTTTTTGTGGGCATCCAGAATGGCTTTTGCTTCAATGATTTTCGGGTAATCGAGGTGGAGTCCCTGGATTTTCTTGGTTGCGTAATCCCGCAGGGCATCAGTGACGTCCTCGTGGCGTACGGTGACAGTGATTTGCGTATTAGCGTTAGCTGATTGCATCGTTATTTCCTTTCTTGTTTGTGTTATGCAGCCTTGCGACTGCGAAGTGATTTGCTGCTACTAAAATGCCATCTAGTAATTTGGTTTTAGAGGGTAAAGTCTTCTCCCAGATAATGTTTGCGTGCCAGAGGGTTGCTCGCAATGTCCTTGGCCTCACCCTCCAAGATGAGCTGTCCCTCATGAAGCAGATATGCATGGTCAGTAATGTGGAGAGTTTCGCGCACGTTATGATCCGTTATCAGTATAGACAGTCCATCCTGATCACGCAAGTCGCGAACGATGGTTTGAATGTCACCCACGGCAATAGGATCAACACCACTAAACGGCTCGTCGAGCATGAGTAGAGTCGGCTCGGTGCACAGGGAGCGGGCGATGGTGAGCCGGCGTTTCTCACCACCTGAGAGTGCGAGTGCTTCCGACTTGCGCAGTTTGGAAATATTGAAACGCTCAAGAAGCTGGTCGGCACGTTGATAGCGCTCTTTGCGGCTCAGATCCTTTCTTGTTTCGAGAACGGCCAGCAGGTTATCAAGCACACTGAGGTGACGGAAAATCGACTCCTCCTGGGGAAGGTATCCCATGCCCAGACGAGCGCGTTTGTGCATGGGGAGATCGGAGATGTCGTTACCTGAGAAGCGCACTACTCCAGCGTCGGCCGGAATGAGTCCGGCAATCATGTAGAAGCTCGTGGTTTTGCCGGCTCCGTTGGGGCCTAGCAGTCCGACAATTTCACCCTCGCGGACACTGATCTCGACATTGTTCACCACGGTGCGACCTGCGTAGGTTTTCATTAAACCCCGTGCCTCCAAAAGTGTGGCGGAGCTTCGTCTGGAGTCGGTTTCCAAGTGCAGTGTAGTGTGGTCCGGCGGTGGAGCGAGCGGCGGCTGCTGAACGGTCTCAGAGGCTTGTGTGTCGGTTTCTTCCATTGTTACTGGCTGAGAGGATTTTGTTTGATGACGGCCTGGGTTTCCCATTTTCCCTCGCTCGTGCTGATACTGACAATGTCTTTGTCTTTCATTTGTATCTTGATCCACTGCCCATCCTCCTGAGCCTGGAGGTATTGATTGGCGGTTTGCTGTAGCGTGGGGCGCCCACCCTTGAGGATCATTTCGCCGTTTTCGGCATGGTAGCTTGCTACTTCTCCGGAGGCGAGGAAGGGCTTGCCACTAGTGTTTTTCCCGGCGATGCGGACGTTTCCTGTGGCAATGATTTCCCTCAAGTCACCTAGCTCGGCAAAGCTTTTGTCTTTTTTCTTTTTAGTGGGATCAGCTTGCTTGTCGTCTCCCGGCTCCGTTTCTTTGTTTTTGTCAGGCTGCTTGTCGAACAATAATTTGAGTTCTTCACTACACCGGAGTTTGAAATCCGAGCTGGTCTCATCGAGTCTGATGTTCTTGAGGTAGACGAGAGTCCCTGCCTCATTGTCAAAAAACATGCCGCCATCGAAGTTGATTCGAATGGTCTTGGCGGGCTTCTCCCCGGAT
>JBNACB010000007.1:56608-62383 GCA_049632765.1 Akkermansiaceae bacterium
TGATCTGTGGATCTTCATGGTGAAAGTTGAAATGAGGATGAGCCGGGGCCTGTAATGAATGCTTGCCCGGTGTTGATCTCGTAGATCATGCCTGACCCCGATACCTTGAATTTATCACCACTCATGTAAATAGCCTCCTCGGCTCTCAAAATGGCGTCTTGTTCTGTGTAAATGGCGCGATTGACCTTGGTGCGTGCCTTGACCACGCCATCCTTGTCGTAAAGTTCCAGTGAAACATCACTGGCTTCGATTCTGTTGCCGTCGATGACGTTCATTGTTTTTGCCGTAAGCAGGGACAGCGGGTTGAAATTCTCATCATAGCGCGGCAACCTGACTTGCCTCAACACAGTGTCCTTGTGAAGTCGCCCAAGAAGGGCGAGACTGGACTTCTTTTCGCGGTCTTGTTGCTCTGGATTTTCAGCTGAATTAGCTGCTTTTTTTGGCTGAGCGAGTTTCTCTTTGCCTTGCTTCGGCTGTGAGGCTGAGGCTTTACGGCCATCTGAGCATGATGCCAGAAAAACTCCGGCGAGAACAACGGCGCACCATGAAAAGAACGTGGCCCAGGTTGTTCTTGAACGAAGATGGATGAACTTTTTGATGGAGACCTGGTGGTTGAAAGCTCGTGATTTAGCCCGGATGATGAGCTGCCTTGTGGACTGCGAGTAAGCGTTTGAGAACGTCCTCGATATCGGCAAGGGGTATTTGGTTTGGCCCGTCAGAATATGCCTTGGCCGGGTTAGAGTGCGTCTCCATGAAGACACCATCCACACCCGTGGCTACAGCAGCTCTTGCCAATACGGGGGCAAGCTCGCCATCGCCGCCGGTTGTGCCGCCCTCTCCACCCGGGCGTTGTACGGAGTGAGTGGCGTCAAAAATGACTTTCATGCCCATGTCGCGCATCCAATACAGGGAGCGCATATCTGCTACGAGGTTGTTGTATCCAAAAGTTGAGCCCCGTTCAGTAATGTAGAAGTTCTCACAATTGAAATGCCTCATCTTGCCGGCAATGGGTTTGACATCCCATGGTGCCAGAAATTGCCCTTTTTTGATATTCACTGGACGTCCCGTCTTGGCGCAGGCTTCTAGCAGGTCAGTCTGGCGGCAGAGAAAGGCGGGAATTTGCAGGAAGTCGACGGTTTCTGCTGCGATTTCTGCTTGTTCTGGAGTGTGAATGTCCGTGCTAACGGGGACATTGAGTTCCTTGCCAATTTCCCCCAGAATACGGCAGCCTTCCACAACTCCGGGGCCGCGGAAAGAGTCGACAGATGTGCGGTTGGCCTTGTCATAGGAGGCTTTGAAAATGAACTGAATGCCAGTTCTGTCCGCGATTTCCTTCAGTGAGCGGGCCATTTGCCATGCAAAATCCTCTGATTCCAGAGCGCATGGACCGAGAATGAAGAAGGGTGTGGAGGGATCGAGGGTGAGGTTGCCGATTTGACTCATGATAGGTTGAAAAGCTCAATCCAAAGTAGACAGGGAAGTGGCAGATGGCACGTTAAAACTGTGCCCAAGTTTGATTTTTAGCTCTGCTTGGAACTCTCCTCAAGGGCCAGGGTTGCTGCTCCGATAATGCCTGCGTCGTTGCTGAATTGGGCGGGAAGAATTTCCAGACCATCAAGAAAAGCAGGGGATAATTGTTGTTCGATGCTCTCTTTGAGTGGTCCAAAGAGAAGCTCGCCAGCCTTGGCAACACCGCCGCCAATGATGATGGCAGCAGGATTGAGAAGCCAACATGCGTTGATGACCGTGCATGCCAGTTTCTGAGCGATGCCACGCCATATTTCCACTGCAACCTCGTCACCTTGTGATGCGGCTTGCGAAAGTGCGGCCGGGGTGCACTCTGTAATGCTCTTTTCTATATTGTGACTGGAGTAGGCCGCGCGGGCATCAGCGGCAATTTCATTGTTGCCGATATAATCCTCCAGAGAGCCAAGATTTCCGTAAGCCCCAGCACGGCCGCGGTAGTCGATCGAGGTCTGGCCAAGCTCTCCTGCTACGGACTGAGCTCCGCGAAGCATGTGTCCATGAGTGATAATGCCACCACCCACACCCGTGCCCAATGTGATACACACGAGATGATCCTTGCCTGTGCCAGCCCCCAGTTTCCATTCCGCGTAGGCCATGCAGTTGGCATCGTTTTCCACTGTAACTGGTAAATGGGTGCGTTCGTGGAGGATGTCACGCAGGGCGATGTTTTTCCACCCCTGGACATTCGTCAGATTGTGGATGGTGCCGGTTTTGAAATCGACAAAGCCAGGCACACCTACACCAATGGCCGATATATCGGGGTGGTGGGAACGCAAGTCCTCGATGACGTAGACGATGGCGTCAATCAGGGGAGCAGCGTCATGGAAGTCTTCCGTGGCAATGGCAGGTGCCTGAGCAATGACCTCGCTGCCTTGAACCACGCCGAATTTGACGCTAGTGCCGCCGAAATCAATGCCGAGGGATGTGGGTTGAACTGATTTACTCATGAATTTGATAGGTTGAGACTAGCGATGATTCTCAATCCCTCAAGAGTCAAGTCCGGTGCGAGATGATGGATTTCCTCGAGACCATGGGTGATGAGCGGGGCATCACCTCCGGTGGCGATGACCTGCGGTTCGCTACAGAGTTCACCGCTGATCTTACCGAGGATTTCACGCACCAGACCACGGTATCCGTGTATTGCGCCCGAGAGCATGGCCTGCTCGGTTGATTTGCCAATGGCGCAGTCAGGCTCTTGTAATGTGATGTGGGGTAGAAGCGCCGTTCGCTTTGCGAGGCCCTCTGTCATCGAGGCCAGACCTGGCGCGATGACGCCACCCTGGTAACAAGGCATCGCTTTCACATCATCACTCTTCTGGTTTGCCAGAATGTCCATGGCCGATGCGATCACATCAAAGGTAACAGCAGTGCCGAAGTCCAACACGATACATGGGCTGCCATAGAGAGCATGCGCACCAACTGCATTTGCCAGACGATCGGCTCCAATTTGTTGAGGCTTGGGGTAATCAATCTCAATGGGTAGTTTGCTCTGATGGTTGAGCTGGTGGCAGGGTTTGTCCCCCAAATGTGTTCTGAGTAATGCTGCTTTCTCTGGTACGACTGAGCTGATGATGGAGCTGTCCCAGTCCACTTCGCCCAGAGAGCTCTCCAGAGACAGTGGTGAAATCTCTGCAGTCGGTATGGTAGATCGCCACGTGCCAATGAGATCTCCCTCAGCGAGGGCAAACTTTGTCCGTGTGTTTGAGTTGTCGACGAGGAGGGTGCGCATGTGAATCCAGTGCCTTGGGGTCGGTGATGATGGGGAGCATAGGCTGCAAGTCGGGCTTAAGAAAAGTACTGGATTAGAAAAAAGGGCATAAAAAAACCGGGGGAGCAAGCTCCCCCGGTTGGACGAATGTTATGATCGAACAGGTTATTCGTTGTAAGCGGGAGCGCCGTGCTCGGCAACATCGAGACCTTCGTGCTCTTCTTTCTCGTCAACACGCACACCCATGATCAGCTTGATGATGTAGAATACGATGAAGGAGAAGATGAAGGCAAATGCATACACTGCAATTACACCGATGAACTGTGAACCGATTGTTGATGCATCGGAAAAGAGCGCTACAGCGATTGTGCCCCAGATGCCCACAACACCGTGGACGGAGATCGCTCCAACAGGATCGTCAATCTTAATCTTGTCGAGGAACAGGATTGAGAAGACAACGATCGCACCACCGATGGCACCCATTGCAACGGATGACCATACGCTGACAGAATCTGCGCCAGCTGTGATGGATACAAGTCCTGCAAGGAGACCGTTCAGAGCCATTGATAGGTCTGGCTTTTTAAGAACAATCCAGGATACGAGGATTGAAGCAACACCGCCTGCTGCGGCTGCCAATGCAGTCGTGGTGAAAACCAAGCCAAGAGGCCCGGGAGCGGCAGACAGTACGGAACCACCGTTGAAGCCGAACCAGCCGAAGAACAGGAGGAATACTCCGATGGTTGCAAGAGGCAGGTTGGAAGGCAAGATGGGCTTGATGCCGCTTTTGGTGTATTTACCGGCACGAGGTCCGAGAACAATGACAGCGGCTAATGCTGCAGCACCACCAAAACCATGGACTACGGTTGAACCGGCGAAGTCATAAAATGGAACTTCCATCTGGTTGAGGAAACCTCCACCCCAGTGCCATGATCCGGCAATCGTGTAGCCGAATGCTACCAAGATAGCAGAATAAATCATGAAGGAGGAAAGTTTAACACGTTCGGCAACAGCACCTGACACGATGGTTGCAGCGGTTGCAGCGAACATAGCCTGGAAGATGAAGTCACCAAATCCAGTCATGGCCAAGCCAACACCTCCGTATCCAAAAGTGTCGCCACCATCGGCATTGAGGTCGCCGATAGGACCATTGACACCGAGCCAGTTTTCAATCTGCCAATTACCACATGGGTAATGGGTGTTGAAACCGAGTAGTGCATATGTGAGAAGGCCTATTGAGATGATCCACACGTTCTTGAACAAGATGTTGACCGTATTCTTTCTCTGCGTGAGACCGGCCTCTAGTGAGGCAAAGCCCAAGTGCATCAGGAACACGAGCGCTGCCGCGATACAAGTCCAGAGCATGGAGGTGGTGAAGAAGTCGAAAGCGTAGGCGTAATCGCCCTGACCCCCGACTAATTCATCATATCCTGCTTTGAGCTCAGCATCATCTGCTAATAGCGATCCTGTGCCTATAGATAGGAAGGATAAGGGTAGTATTGATTTTTTAATCATAGGTTTGGTTGGTTGTTTGTTTGGTAGAATGAGAAACCCCTCCAGCAGAAGGCGTGCCAAAACTATGAGCTGGCTGTCTTGGAAAATATTTTCAGCAATTGGCACGTTGTTTGCTATTATATGTAATGAGTAAAATGATGCCTATTCATTAGCTGAAACTTTTTCCTGCTTCGGCACCCTTACGCTCTTCCAAACCAAGTCAATGATGAGTGTGAAATCACGGCAAACCTATCTGTCATCCATTCTCTCTCACACTGGCTCACAGGGCTTGGAGCTGCAACGACCTGTTTCACAATTCTGGCTGGCTCTTGTGAGAGGGGCAGGAGGCGATTGATTTCGCCGGAGGAAATTTGGTGCGCAGCAATGCAGGCTCCGCTGCTGGGTCAACCGATGTTGCAGAGGATCTGGCTAGAGGCGCTATCGCAAGCCTGCTTTGATACCTAGAAGCAGCTAAGTGGAAGCAAGCCTTCAACGATAAATGGCGGCCTTGATGTTTTTGGGGCCCACGGCGTGGGCAGTATTGAAGAAGCCTATAACTGGCAGGCCTGAGCTTCATCCTAACACTCTGAGCCGGTCTCCTCATGGGTTCTGGTTTTTTGTGTCCTGAGTGTCTGCATGAAAAAGTTGGTACGCTTATTGCTCAAACCTGTCTCGAATATGAAAAACACATTCAAAACACTATTGATAGGCGGCAGCTTGCTCACAGCATCCTCCGCATACGCAGAGATCGAGGCTGAGCTCTACACCGGTTATCATTCCATCTACGAATTCCGTGGAGTTGATCTTGGTGATGACCTGGTAGACACAGGACTCGATCTCAATTATGAACTCGCTGAGGGTCTCTCCCTAAACGGCGGTGCGTGGTATGCCAGCTGGGATGCAGGCGGTGCTGACGACGAACTGGATTTATATATTGGTCTCACCAAGACTCTGGGCTCTGTAGATATCAGCTTAGGATACACCTACTACATGTTCCCGGGTGACAGTGACATCAACACTGAGGAGGTATTCCTCGGTCTGTCTACTGA
>JBNACB010000008.1:0-54937 GCA_049632765.1 Akkermansiaceae bacterium
GTAATGGGAGCTGATCCCAGCGCTCGCTCTGGAAGAGGGCCATGGGAGTGCCGGCGGGCACCGAGGGCCCGGGCGTGATGGGGGTGTTGACCGCATAGGTGTTATTGGTCTGGGAGCTATTGACAAAAATCGATGGCGAGCCGGAGGTGTCGGCACTCCAGTTGACCGGCTCCTGATCAATCGTGCTCAGACCACTACCACCCGCATTGACACGGTAGAGAACGGCACTTGTGCCGATGCCGCCATTGACTGGTATGCTCAGAGCTGTGTCCGATCCCAAATATTGGATGTAGATCTCTCCATTTTTGTCGCCGGGCAGATCAGGATTAAAATCGACCGCAAGGGTCAGAGTCTCATTCGGCGGTATGATGAGAGGCAGTGTTTGTGAGGGGCTTACTTCGATACCCGAGTATCCACTGACAATGATGTTTTCTATGATGACTGCCTGATCTCCTCCGGCGTTACTGATGATAACATTGGCGAATTGTTGCGAGGCACCTGCAAAGGTGATGAAGTCAACGGCTGACGGGCTGGCCACAGGGGTGCCCGGGATCAGCGGGGTGCTTTCTGCGTTGAGCAGACCATTAACTTGGTATCTTTCCTGAAAGAACGTCTCCTCTGCTCCGATTTCCGTAGCTCCTTTCGTCTTTGAGCCCGCGGCAATGTAGATCGCACCATTGTCGACGATAGCCCCTGTCGCATGTCTTCCCAGGTTGAGTGGTGCCAGTGAGCGCCAGGTGCCGTTCATTGGGTTGAGCGCCTCCACTTCATTGTGAGCCAGTGACTGGCTGCTTTCACCCCCGATGACGACGACTTCCCCGTTGTAGGTAACCGATGCCGTGCCCGCACGTTTGGTCGGGATGTCGTTGGGCAAGGTGCTCCAGGTATTGGATGTGAAATCATAGATATCGACCTCGCCAATGACAGAGCCGAACAAATCTGCATCACTGGAGTCCCGCCCCCCTGCAACATACATCTTGTCATTGACGATCGTTACCTGGAAGTGGTCCCGACCACGTGGTGCATCAGCTAGCTGCGTCCAGGTGTTGGTGACAGGATCAAATTCGTCCAGCCAGGCTACAAGAGTGGCACCGGTATTGTGCCCGCCGTCATTACCTGCAACGACGTAGATCTTGCCGTTGTAGGCGACAGCTCCAGTGGATCCTCTATTGCGGCCCGGTGGCATGGGAGAGCCTGTGACCCAGACATCGGCTACCGGATCATAGATGTAGATGTTGTTTAGATTGCTTTCGTCAGGGAATCCGCCGGTCCATGCGCCAATGACATAAATCAAGCCGTCGAGTTCGACTGCTTGAAAGTGATGCATTTCAACCGGTGTATTGGCTCCAGTGGACCAGAGGTCGGTAGCGGGGTCGTATATTTGAACAGGGCGAGAACCGCCGCGCCCACCGATGAGGTAGTATTTGTCCCCTGCCTTGACGTAGGCATTTTCATGGCATGAAAGTCCTGAGGAGACAGGTCCGGCCGATGCAAGATCCTCCCATATGCCTGGCTCATCGGTGTCGGCAGGGGTGATGTCTATGAGGTCCCACTGGGCAGCAAAGTCCCCGTTATCATTAGTGGCACTTGCCACCACACCCACGGCGAGGGCATCCGTGCCTTGAAGGGTGCTCAGCAAGTTGCCAGTGAGACCGATTGGTGAGCCCAATGTGACGAGGGGGCCGCCATCGACGCGGTATTGCGGTTGCACGGTGCCCAAGCCGGGATCAACGACAAAGAAGATGTCGAGGTTGACCAGCTGGGTGAAGCTCGTGATGTTGGGCAGGGGTGAGCTGACATCAGCAATGGATGCATTCTCGTGGATGATTGTAAGCTCGGGCCCACTAGTGCCAGCAACCGCTGTAAACATCAGATAATTATCCTGATCTCCGGTTCCAATGTATGCGCCTATGGATCGTCCATCCGTAGGCATGGGGTTGCCGAGGACATCGCCGGGCATGCGAACGTGTATCGTAAATGGCCCCGAGGTGGCGTTGACATTGATGCCGAACTGGAGCGCATTCTGTAGATCATTTTGAGCACCCAGCGCACTGGAGCGGGTAACCCCGTCCACGGTGAGCACACCTGCCGTTCCACCGGCAATGAAGAGTTCTTCGAGGAAGAGCGCATTGTAGTCGGAAGTGCCATTGCTCATCAGGCCAGTGAAGCCCAATCCAAAGAAACCTTTTCCGGGATCCCCGTTGAGCATGGGGTAATCGAGCGGGATGCTGGTGTTGCGACCATTGTATTTGTCCTGGGCAAAAGGATCCTGGGTGTCTGGTATGGTATCATTGTCATCATCCTCGTCGTATAGGTCGGAGAGGATGTCACGGTCGTAGTCACGGGGCACGTCCGCAGCGGAGCAGGGGCTGCTGCCATTATCAATTTCCTCGGCGTTTGAATACCCGTCGCCATCTTCGTCGATATCAGGGTTATAGTCTCCACTGCATGTAAAACCACCACCCCCGTCATAGTCCGCGGGCTCGAAAATGGTGATGCTGTCACTGCCGTAGGTGACAGCCCATACAGTTCCTGCGAAGGGCTCCCCATCACCCTGGGCAATGACGTCCAGGGGAGTAGCTCCGAAGTTGCTGGCAAAGGTCGATACATTGGTGGTTTGAGTGCCCTCCTCGTTGAGTTCCACGCGGATGAGCTCACCTCCGAAGCTCGCCAACAGTAGATTGCCTTGAAGCTGACCCTCAAAGTTGGAGGCCCTGTATTCGGCGATGCCGTTGGTGGAGAATTCAAAAGTGGCAAGAGCCCCATCATCAACACCGGGCTGGAGATAGTCACCCTCGATCGGGTTTGCCATGCTTGGGGGAACAGGCGGCCAGTCCACCGGGAGGTCAGCGGGCTGAGTGCGCCACACGCCCTGGGCGGCATCGTCAGTGTCATTGGTGTATAATCCTGCACCCGTTGGGTTCGCTCTAATGGGTGTGGGATGTCCGGCGTAAAATCCCTGCCCAGGAATCAAATGAAGGTTGTCGAGATTGTTGACTTTGGGGTCACCGCCCGGACCGGTATCGGATGAGCCCGGCTCCCCAACAAGATATTTGTTGGTGGCTGTGGATACACCGTCCACCGGCGGGCCTTCGCCATCTGGATGACCTCCCCAACCGCCATTAGGGCCATTGTCCACTGTATACATGCGTCCCTCTTTTCCAGGCAGGCGGGTGATGAGCAGGTCATAGGGGTTACGGAATCCTGTGGCATAGATCTGAACGGGGCCGTCCTCGACTAGTTTCGCCTGGTTGAGCCCGTCATTGCCTCCCCATGGATCATTGATGTCCTTGTTGCCCTTGACATTTTCGCGATCCGGATCGTCGAGGGTGGGTAAATCGTATTTATAGAATGAGCCTGTTGCGGAATCATAACTGTCAGGCAGGCTGTCAAGGGCATCCAAGTCGATGGTGAGTACAGCGCATGAATAGGCGTATTCCGTGAGAGATGCAAAAGTCTGTGAGGGTGATCCGGAGTTGGTGTTGCCACCCACAGCCAAAAACAGCGTATTGCTCGCTGCGTCTAGTTGCATACCGTTGATGGCATGGTTTTCCTCGGAGCGAGGCAGGCCGCGGACGAGGTCGACTTTATCCCAGGAGTTTCCATTCCACGAGAGACGGGAGACAACACCGGAGTTGGTGTCCAGATTGAGATCACCACTAGGGCCTCCAATCCTCGGATCACTGGATGAGACATACAATACTGGCCGTGTCGATGTGCCGGAAGCCAGAACTCCTGTGACTTGCCGCGATCCAAGACTTGTATTCAAGGTTCCGTCATCATCATGGTTGGGCATGTTTTTAATGAGGAGAATGGTCTCCACATTGGTCGCCACGTAATTGTTAGGTCCTTGCCGGGAAATGGTATACGCAAAGATGGTCCCGTCCTGTTGTGACACATAGAGCCGGCCGTCGGGCCCAAATTGCAGGGAGGTGGGATTGTTGAGTGCCTCGCCCTGGAGTCCGCTCGGCGTGAAGTTGAAGGCTGCCTGGCTATTGCCGGTGATCAGGGTAAGGATCAGGCTGATTGTGCATAACGACAATCCTTCTAATAGGTTTTTGAGCCGAAGCATTGGGGTGGGGGGCGACGGGGGTAAGGGTAATATTAAAGACGACACCCCTTTGTTAATCTGCCCCGCGTTCTCCGAGAAGGCATATTTTTTTAAATAAAATGTTAGATGAATTTAATGATTAAGCCTGCAATGTAATACTGAAAACAATTCTGTATTGCCTGCTTGAATATATGCCTCGCTTCGCAATTAAGTGGGCGGCGAAGCTGGCTGATGAGACTATGATAATGGCTTGTTGGTGAGAGCGCTGCCGGTGCGGCAAGTGAAAAAACAAGGCTTCATAGATGCTCCAGAGTGCGTCATACTTAGCGCGATGAAACTCAATGCGGATGTGGGTGAAGGTGTGGGGGATGACGTGGCCTTGTTTGAATGGATCGACATGGCCAATGTAGCCTGTGGGGTTCACGCCGGTGGGCATGAGGAAATGGTCAGAGCAGTTGACCTCGCCATGAGCTACGGGGTGGCAGTGGGCGCGCACCCGGGATACCCGGACCGGGATGGTTTTGGCAGGCGCTCGATGGACCTGAGCCCCGGTGAGATCGGTCGTCTAGTTATCGAGCAAGTGGAGGCTCTGGATCGCGTGTGCCAGAGCCTGGGCGCAAGGGTCCAGTATGTGAAGCCGCATGGAGCGCTTTACCATGATATGATGGCCCGTGAGGATATCTATGAGGCGATTCTCCAGGCGGTTGCCTGGTTGCCAGATTCGCGGGCCCTGATGGTCATGGCGCGTGGGGATGATTCACGGGACCGCAAACTCGCTGCCAAGCACGCTGTGCCACTTCTCTTTGAGGCTTTCGCCGACCGTGCTTACACTGCAGATGGCATGCTCATGGACCGGCTAGAGAACGGAGCGGTTTACAATGATCCTCAGCGCATGGTCAGGCAGGCCTCCGAGTTGGCGCAAGATGGTAGTGTTACCAGCCATTGTGGTCGGGTCATCCCGATTGTTGCCGACACGGTTTGTGTGCATGGAGATAACAAGGCATCCATTGAAGCCGCCAGACAGATTCATCTGGCATTGAGGACATGAAACAGATCAATGTCAGATGGGTTCCCGTTTCTGAGACCAGCCTCATGCTCTACATGGGGGATGAGATTAACGTGCGACAAGCTCCGTTGATTGGGGAGCTGGCGCGGATGATCAAAAGCAGCTTTGCGGAAGTGTGTGAGGTTACCGCCTCCTACACCTCACTGCTGGTGCAAGTTCGTGTAGGTGATGCCGGTATTGATGAGCTCGGTGAAAAACTCACAGACATGATACGGAGTGCTGATTTTTCAGAAGCAGTCACAGGGAAACTCATCGAGCTTCCTGTTTACTATGATCCCGAGGTCGGGCCGGATCTCGAGTTGGTGGCAAGTGCTCGGGGGCTTTCCATTGAAGAGGTCATCGCTATTCACTCCGGCAAGGATTACACGGTCTGTGCTGTTGGGTTTGCGCCCGGCTTTGCCTTTCTGGCCGAGGTAGATCAGCGCATCGCCACCCCTAGGCATGAGCGCCCGCGCGCCATGGTGCCGGCTGGCAGTGTTGGCATTGCAGATCGCCAGACCGCAGTGTATCCTCTCGATACTCCCGGTGGATGGCAGTTGTTAGGCAGGTGTCCACTTGCCCTTTTTGATGCCGGGCAAACACCGATGAGTCCTTTTGAGGTGGGCGACAGGGTGAGGTTTATCCCTGTTGGCCGGGAAGATTATCTGGAAAGGGGAGGTTGTGTCTGAACGAGCGAGCAAGTCAGCTGGTTTGAGCGTGCTCCGGCCAGGAGTGTGTTCGACCCTGCAGGACCTTGGACGTTACGGGGTTGCCCACCATGGTCTGAGTCAGGGGGGTGCAATGGATCTACACGCCCACTGCTGGGCCAACAAGCTGTTAGGTAATTCTGCTGAGTGCGCAACACTGGAGATGGCTGTGGGCATGGTGTCCCTGCGTGCCGAGTCAGATCTGTTGCTCGCCATCACCGGTGCGGACATGCAGGCGGAGGTGAATGGTTTGCCCATAGGCAATTGGTGTAGTTTCAGGATGCAAACGGGGCAAACGCTTGCCTTGAAGCCTGCCCGTGAGGGCATGCGCGCTTACCTCGCTGTGCTTGGCGGATTCCAGTCAGATCTCATGTGGGGCAGCCGCTCCACGGTAGTGCGCAATGGTATGGGTTCACTGCTCAGCGAAGGGGAGACTCTCTGGGTCTCAGGGAAAACGCCTGATGGCCCGCATCACGCGGCACATGTACCTTCGCGCTACCTGCCATCCTACGAGGATGAGATTGAGCTGCGTGTCATGGAGTCTTGTCAGGCTGGTGATTTTTCATCCGATGCCATGCAAGAGTTTTACCGGTCGGATTTCACCGTAACTCCCCACGCAGACCGCATGGGTATGCGACTTGAGGGCAAGTCCGCCGTCTCGGGCCCGCAGGGCATTGTATCCGAGGGTATTGCCTTGGGCGCCATCCAGGTGCCTGCCGACGGGCACCCTATTGTGCTTCTCAATGATCGCCAGACACTGGGTGGGTATCCCAAGCTGGGTGTGATTGCCCGGGTGGATTTGCCCCGGCTTTGTCAGGCGCGCCCCGGGACTCGCATTCGCTTTTCTCCGGTATCCATTGAGCAGGCACGGCAGGAGTGGCGGGATTTTTGCGATTACTTCGGACTCTGAGTCAGACGGTCAGGTTATCCTTGGACGAGTCGCCAGTTAGCAGCCGGGTTTTTCCAGAACCATCACACACTCGAGATGGCGGGTCTGGGGGAAGAGGTCGAAGGGTTGCACGGCAGTCAGTTGATATCCAGCCGCCAGAAACTCCTTGAGGTCGCGCATCTGAGTGGCGGGATTACAGGAGACGTAAACAACCTTGCGGGGGCCGAAGGCGAATAGCTGGTTGAGGAACTCCTGGTTGCAGCCTTTGCGTGGCGGGTCGATGACAACGGCGGTCTCGCTGGCCGGGAAGGTGATGTCACCGAAGATGGCCTCAGCACTGGAAGCGAGGAAGGTGGCGTTGTCGATACCATTGAGTTCGGCATTACGCCGCGCCCAGTCAGCTGCGGTCTCGCTCACTTCGACACCGGCGACCTGTTTGAATTTGTGGGCAAGGCAGAGTGAGAACAGGCCCGAACCACAGTAGGCATCCACCAGGTAATTTGCTCCAGATGAAGAGGCTTGTTCTGCCACATAGCCAGTGAAGGCAGGCAGAATGAAGGGGTTGTTCTGGAAGAAGTCCCCGGCGAGGAAGTGGAAAGTGATTTCCCCGGCATCGGTGCTGACAGTCTCGGAGATGGGATTGCGGTGATTGGTTTCGACACGGCCTTCGGTGGCGCGCAACAGCAGGGTGGCGTCTTTTTTGTAGGCCTTGGCATTGGCACGGGTTTCCTCCCGTATGCGTGGAAGGGCCTCGTTGATCTCATCCATGGCGATGGGGCATTGCGGAACATCGACAAGGTGAGAACGCTGCCCTGCCAGCAGAAAGCCGATGTCGCCGATCTTGCCATCGCGCGGGCGTTTGAAATGCGGCGTGATTTTGGAACGGTAGCCCCACTCTCTGGGTGATGGGATGGCGGGGGCAACATCGGCATGGATACCGGCCATATGTTCGAGCAGTTCCTCTACCTGACGCGTCTTCCATGCCAGTTGCTTGTCGTAGGAGAGGTGCTGATATTGGCAACCGCCGCACTTGCCAAACAGGGGGCACTTGGGTGTGAGCCGGTCGGGTGAGGGTTCAAGGACTTCGATGAGATCGGCCTGGCTGTGATTCTTGTCGTTGCGAAAGATGCGTGCCCGTACTTTTTCGCTGGGAAGGGTGTGTGGAACGAAGACAACCCAGCCTCTGGCCTCAGGATCCGGGTTGTCCTCAATGCTCACCTTGGCAATGCCGACGCCGAGATTGCTCAGAGACGAGATCTTCAGTTCGATTTCCTGATGGTAATCAAACGGATCGGGATTGAATTTTTTTGGTCGGCGCATGGTAACCTGAGCCCTCGGCAGTCAACAATTCTCAGGGGTTCTCAGGGCTGCTGGCACGTGCTGGGGGCTGAATGGAAATACTCGGCCCCGACTGGCTTTGCACTTCGGGGGTTTGAACCTTGGAGGGCTCGCTGCCTTCGGCAATCTGGGCTTCTGTGGGCAGCGAAATATCATCCGATGGCGTACGGAATAACCGGGCAGCATCTGCTGAGCCTTTCGGGAGCTTGTTGCTTGCTGGTTTGCTCATTTTCACCTCTGCCGCAGGCTTGCTGGGCTCACTTTTCACTGGCTGTTCGACAGGATCCGCAGCTTCGCTGCCAGATTTTGCACACGAGGCCGAAAAAAGCCCCAGGCATGCCAATATGATAAGGTGGTTGATCGTGTTCATGGTGCTAGATAATCATGATGACTGATGCCCACCATTAAGCCCGTGGGAAGATGCTTGCAATGGAGAAAATGAATAATGCCATCCAAAGTGATGAAATGAGCTGATGGGGCTGAAGTTATTGTTAGACGCAAATAAAAAGCCCGCACAGCAATGCACGGGCTTGTTGTCAAAAATGCGATGATCAGAGGCTTTCTAAGCAGGGCTTTGCAGTTGCCTGTTGAGTAAGGAGACGTGGCGCATAAACTCGCGGGTTTCCTTCTGCCATTGGCTCATGGCCTTCCGCGAGACGGTGACCTTGTCTGAGATGGCCTGCTCAAGCTCGGAGTAGCTGTCAGTCAGGCGCTGGGAGAAATTGTGGAACACCTCCATGGCCTTGTCACAAAGGTCTGCTTCTGGCTCAATGGCTTTGAGCTTGTCTGCCTGACGACGGGCTTCGCGCATTTCGGCAAGCAGGATTTTCTCATCCGATACCCGGCGCAGGTCACTGGTGAGACCGACCTTGGACAGGAACCAGATCATCCACTTGGTGGGATCAAACTGCCAGGGCTTAACCCCGTTGCGGTAGTCATGCTGGAAAGCATGGTGGTAGTTGTGATAACCCTCGCCACAGGTGAAGACTGCCATGATGGCCGAGTCACGCGCAGAGTTTTCCGTGTTGTAGGGCTGTTTGCCGATGGTGTGACACAGGGAATTGATGAAGAAGGTGCAGTGCTGGACCACCACGACCCTGAGTATGCCTGCAAGGAGGAAGCCCCCCAGTGCATAGTGCCAGGTAGGCTGAACCATGTAGGCAATGGCGGCGGGGAGAATGAGGCCCACAAAGAGTCCAATCCAATGCACATATTTGTGCTGCAGCATTACCAGGCGGTCTTTTCTCAAATCGCCGACGTTGTTCATGGGAGGTTCTGGCTTGAGCTTGAACATCAGCCAACCAATGTGCGCCCACATGAACCCTTTGGAAATGTCGTAAGGGTCATCGTCATGGTCGCAATGCTTATGATGTGTGCGGTGATCGGAGGACCAATCGAGGCATGAGTTCTCAAAGGCGCAGGCACCAAAGAGCAGGGTGAAGAACTTCACCGGCCACTTTGCCTTGAAAGAGAGGTGGGAAAAGAGGCGGTGATATCCCAGGGTGATGCTCATGGTGGTCGCCACAGCATAGAAAAAGAACATCCCTGCCTGGAATGCATCGATCCCAAAATTAAAGAGGTAAATGGGAACGCCAATCAGAGCGATAAGCGCAGTGGAGATAAGAAAAATACTGGTGGTCCAGTTGACTCGGTCAAAGGGTATCTT
The DNA here is from genome assembly GCA_049632765.1 of Akkermansiaceae bacterium. GTDB lineage: Bacteria > Verrucomicrobiota > Verrucomicrobiia > Verrucomicrobiales > Akkermansiaceae > Oceaniferula. The sequence continues at coordinate 9,697 of JBNACB010000008.1, forward strand.
GGGCATGTTAGCTGATGCGGTTGATCCATTGAGGGGTCAAGGAAAACAAATCTAGCCGCGAAGTTTAGTGGGTGAAATAACGAAGTTAGTAAGTGGATAGAAGGGCGTTCTATATGCCATGTTCCAGCAGTTTTACGATCAGATGCCGGAAACTGCCAAAAATGCAATGCTGGACACTACACGGTAGAGGTGTTCTAGTCAAGCTCAGGATTGCGCTTCACGGGTCTGTGTCTGGATGGGGGGAGTGCTAGATGCGCTGCCAAACGCTGACCATGGAGACCCCCCATTGAAATTTTCTCGCCGTTTCCCGGATCAGGAAGGGTTCATCTGCCTGCTTGATGAGCTCAAAAGATGGCGAGAGCAGGCCTGAGATCCATTCAAAGGTGTCTTCATCGGGTTGTTGCTCCAGCGGGGTGAATGCTTCCAGCCAGCTACAGGGAGTGGCGAGAACGAGGTAACCGTCTTTTGCGACCAGGTCGGGGAGCCTGTTGAGCAGCTTGGCTGGTTCGGGAAGGCGGCAAATCAGGTTGGCGGCGTGGACACGGTCAAACTGGCCAAGGTCGTCCGGGAGATTCGTGGCATCGCCACAGAGAAATTGAACGCGTTCAGGATGAACGCCTTCGGGGATTTTTGCGCTCGTGGTCCGTTGGGTGTTGCCCGTTTCCTTGTAGGAGAATTCGATACTGCCTTGCCGCCGCAAGGTCTCAGCTGCATCTACAAAGCTGGCGGAGTAATCAATGCCTATGACTTCATCGCAGGTTTTCGTAAGCTCAAAGGCAGAGCGCCCAACGGAGCAGCCCAGATCGAGCCCACGGGAGGCAGTTTTTTGTGGGAAATGTGCAACAGTGCGGCTGGGGAAATCAAGAGCATTGGCAGGGCCAAACTTCCAGGGCATGAGCTGCTCATCGGTACCGTAGTGCATGAGCAGGTATTCACTGAGTAGTTGTTCGGACTCGTAGACATTGGCCATGCGCGGAACCATTCTCAATATGGGAGCGGAATGCAAGTAGCAAGACCGTGTGTTTATACATGCCAATTAACCGGCAATGGAATTGAGGATTGCCGTGTCCTGACCTGCCCCGGCGTGGTTGAGCTTGTCGAGGACTTCCCTCCAAGTGGGAATGACGAGCTTTTCCCGCTCAATTTGACGGAGGTCAGTGGGAAAGTCATCTGCGGGCAGAATTCGCTGCGCCAAATGGAAGCATGCCCATGCCCGCCATGTTCGCACGTGCTTGTTGGGACCACTCATGCGGCTGGCGAGGTGCTGGTAATGCCGCACCGGGTTGCCCATGAAGCCATCTTCATGGCGCCGGGTACATATCCAGACGATAGCCTGATAAGGAAGGGGCCACTGGAGCAGCGCCGGGTCTTCTGCATGCGGGGGCACGCTCAGGGCGTGGTTGAGCTGTAGCAATGCTTGTGCGGGCTTGCCCTGGAGCCACAGCGACTGCGCACAGGTGAGGGAGGCAAGGTAATAAGCTCCAGGATTATTGTCGGCACGGACCGAGCGCGAGAACGATGGGCCAACAGCTTGCTGCGCCAGGGGCAGGAACGGGCAGGGCTCGCGGTCTTTGATGTGTAAGAGCACCGGCATAAGCACTAATCATCAAGGCTGCGGGCTTGCGCGTCATCCTGACTGAAGACAATCACCATGGGCCGGCAGCACACTTCACAATCGTAATCAACCTCGCAGGGGCATTCCTCGGCGGGAGGCAGGACAACATCAAAGGACTGAAAACAGGCGGGGCATGTGACGGGAGTTGTTTCCACGGAGTTAATTTGTTATCGAGAGACATGATCGTCAACCAGCTTCGTGACCAGAAACCGTTTACCACCGCAGATGGCTCTACGATACGCAGTATTCTCGATGCCACCAATGCCCCGGTGCAAAACCAGAGCCTTGCCGAGGCCAGTTTGCCGGCAGGTGCGGCAACCGAGCGCCATTATCATAAACTCAGCGAGGAAATTTATTTCATGCTGGATGGCGAGGGCGTGATGGAGATCGATGGCCATCAGCGTGAGGTGGGTCCAGGGGATGCCATTCTCATTCCCCCTGGCGCCTGGCATCAGATCACAGCGAGCTCGGAGATGCGCTTTTTATGCTGTTGTGCCCCTGTCTATGCTCACGAGGACACCTACTTCGAGTAGGCGGGAAGGCTCCTGCTTTTTTTAGAGTTGGAGCAATGTGGGACATTGGTTTTAAGTGACGGCATGGCAATCAGGCGGCGCGACTGGGATCAGGACTATTCCACGGGAGACACGCCATGGGATGCGGGCGAGCCCTCACCTGCGTTGTTGGAGGTGATTGCCAAGGGAGAGCTACCCACAGGGGTGGATGTAATGGTGCCGGGCTGTGGTTACGGGCATGACGTGCGCGCCCTCGCCGAGGCTGGTTGCAAGGTGACCGGGTTGGATATCTCGGAAACCGCAATCGCCGGAGCAAGGATGGCCAATGGAACCGTCGGGGCGGATTACCGCATAGCTGACTTGTTTGATCCCGGATTAGTGAGCGAAAAGCGCTACGACGTCATTTGGGAGCATACTTGTTTTTGCGCGATCATGCCAAGTGAGCGGGATGCCTATGTGGATGCCACTTATAATCTGTTAAAACCGGGGGGGGTGTTGTTGGGCGTCTTTTTCGCCTTCGCAGACGAGCCTGATTTGGAAGGTCCTCCCTTTAAGACAAATATTGAAAACATTCACCGGCACTTTGATCAGCGCTTTGAGCTCGAGTGGCAGCGCCGCCCGGAACAGTCCTATGCCTCGCGTGAGGGCGAGGAGTTGCTGATGTGCTGGAGGAAATAACCGGGGATTCATGCCTCTTAGTTGGGCACAGTAAACCCTGGCCAGTTCTCAGGGCTTGCGAAACACCGCGATGTGCCTGTCAACGGATTTGCCCGGGGCATCCGTGAGCACGCGTGAGTGTTGGTTGCGCTCCGAGCAGACCAGCTCCGCTCCGAGTCCTTGAATGGCCTCCAGTGCCAAGCGGTGCTCACGGTCAAAGTAGGAGGTGATGACCAGCAGCCCGTTCTCATCGAGGCGGTGCAGTGCTTCATCGTAGATTTTGGTCCAGGTCATGTCTCCATTCCAGAAGTTCTGGTGGCGCATGAAGGCGACATCGAAGCGCTTGCATAGCTCGTTGAGCTGGCTGAGTTGTGAGGCGTCCTGAACCAGAAAGTCGGCACTTGCACTACCCGCCAGCTCTTGCCAGCGTTCACGGGCTTCACCGATTTCCCTGTCGCGAATATCAATGCCCGTCAGGTGAATACTATCTGCTTTTTTGCCGAATACATCGGCCAGTACGGCGGTCTCATCAGCGCGCCCACATGCAAGGTTTAGAAGCTCGAGACCACTCTCGCCAGCTCCAGGCATGCTGATCCCGGACTTTTTCAGGGTGTGGGTGAGTAATTCCTTCAGGCGCTTGAGATCCTCATCCGTGTGTGCGTGCGAGAAGGAGGCCATCTTGGAAAGATCTATATGAGGGCGATGTGCCTTGGTGACAAGGGGTGCCTAGCCTCTGCGGATGTCCGAGCCCCTGAAGTGAACGTTGATGCGAAAAACTTTTTTCTCCCGGCATTCAATGCGGCCACTTTTCATATCGATGCGGTTGGGGATTTCCATCAGGTGAATATCCACGGAGGCAAAGAAACCGCGCTCGGAGAAGACGTCAATGAGCATGGCCAGCGCCTTTGGCTTGCTGAGCAGCGAGTCCTCCGTATTGACATGAGCCCTGCCAGAGATCGCGTGGGGCTTGATGATGGGCATGATTTTTGTGTCAATGAGCTCAACGACTTCTTGAAATAGCTCAGGGTGCTCAAGGTTGTAGCGATCCAGTCGATACACCAGGTCACGCCTTGCGTGCTTGGTGATCTCACTTGCCTCCGGCAGGACACGCAATACATCGTAGGTGCGTGGGTCGAGCTCCAGCGAGCTCTGGTACTCGAGCTCGTGGAGGATGTTTGCTTGTACGGCCTCAAGTGGCAGCTGGGCATTGATGAAGTGGTAGTGGAAAATCTGCTTCAGGGAGAGCAGGGCATCATAGGTGCGCTCCTTAAAGGTGCGGTAGCGGTTACGGGCGAGATCCTCATTGGTATCCGTGGGCCGCTCCTCCATGAGCTCCCCGCGACCCGTGCGCTTGACCTCCTCGTTGTGGGCAATGATTTCCCGTCCTCGCTTGAGCTGGCGGGCGATACTCTCGGCCTCGTCCACAAAGAGCACCATGATGTGATAGATGGGCTGCTTGAAGTGGACCTTGAGAGGCGTGTCCTCAAACTCACGACGCAGTGACACCATCTTGTCATAGAGCATTTTAATACACTCAACCTGAACGGTCGTACGGGGAAACCCATCGAGCACGACTCCCTCGCGATATTCGGAATCGAGCATTTTGCGGAACAGAATGTCCACCACTTCCCGGTCGCCCACCATGTGCCCTTCGGCTTTAAGCGCTTGCATTTCAGGGGTGTCCAGCAGCGAGCTGACCACAATGGGTTGCGCTGCGATGTCGCGAACCTTGCAAATGAAAGCAGTGTTGGTTCCCTTACCTGAGCCCGGGGCTCCACCCAGTAATATCAGTTCCTTGGGGAAGCGCATTTTCTCGCGTCCACGCTCCGCTTCCAGGTTTTCCCAGACGGAGTTAAAAATGAGTTGGGCGTCCTTGACTTCCAGATCAGGGCTTTTTTTGGGTGATGACTCGGAATTGCTCACGGGCATTGGGTTAGACGAACGAAATTAAAAAGTCGAGCCTTTAGGGAATGAGGAAATGCGATACCCTTGCTGCTCAGGAAAGTGCTTGGTCCAATACGCGCGTGCCGTTTTCCGAGAAATCGATTTTCGATGCTGCCTGCTGGCCACGGGGGCTCATCTTGGCCCAGGTTTTACGCACAATGCCGAGCAATTTTTCTTCCTCCGTATCGGCGATAAGCGCATCGAACTGGTATTCCAAAAATACCAGGCAGAGGCCATCTTCCAGAGTCTGGCAATCAGCATCGGAGTTGAGGTTCTTTTTCAGATTGAGTTCCTGCACCCGTTCGATGATGTCCTCACCGAAACCAATGTCCCTGAGAATCTCTGCGGACTTTTCGGCATGGAATTTTTTCAACAGGGTGCGCCATTTCAGGTATCCGGCTCTGCCCATGGGTTGAGTGGAGCGTGGTACCTCCCATCGCCGAATGTGTTGGCAGCGGGCGGCCAGTCGCAATGCGGGCGAGGCATTTGGCTCCAGCGAGAGGACGGCATCGCTGAGCCTTTTGGCAAAGACGAGTTCCTTGGGCTGTGGCTCCCCGTCGATCTCGAGAATGTTGGGGTCCTCGGCATTGGCCGCATCAAATCTCCGGTATGCCTCCTCAATCATGGACTCGTTCATGAACCGAGCATGCCTTGGCCGGGGCAGGCTGGGCAATCATGATCTTCGCCATGCCCAATCTTGACACAGGCTTCGGGCTCATTCACTGATCCATGGTAACATGTCTGCTCAAGCACTGCTCGATATTCTCTACACTGACCCAAGTTTTGTGGTGGTGAACAAATGCAGTGGTATGCTGGCCGTTCCCGGGAGAGGCCCTGAAAAAAAGGACAGTGTCGCTGATCGTGTCCGGCGCATGTTTCCGGGCTGCATCCAGCAGCCAGCTGTGCACCGCCTGGATATGGATACCTCGGGGCTGATGGTGGTTGCCCTGACTGCCGAGGCTCACAGAAATCTCTCAAGACAGTTCCATGAGCGGCTCACCACTAAGAAGTATATCGCATTGCTTGATGGCGTGCTGAAGCTGGACAGCGGTACCATTGAGCTGCCCTTTCGCCTTGATGTGGATAACCGCCCGATCCAGATTTACGATGAAGTGCATGGCAAGATGGGCATTACCCACTGGAGAAAAGTGGCAGTGGAAGGAAGCTGCACGCGTATTGAGTTTACACCCGTTACCGGGCGTACGCACCAGCTTCGCCTTCATGCATACCATGAGAAAGGTCTTGGTATTCCGATTGTGGGGGATCCGTTTTACGGCCGTGGCAAGGGGCCGGGGCAGCTCAAGCTTCATGCCAGTGAGTTGGGCTTCGCTCACCCGGTCTCAGGCAAAGAACTTGTTTTTGAGTCAGCGCCGGCGTTTTAGAAAGATTGCCGGTTAGTGACTGGTATTGGTTTTTGGAAGGGCCCTGCTCTCAGCAACGCACAGGGGAATGGTCAACAACAGGGCGGCAAGCAGAAAGCCAGCACTGGTCCACAGGCAGGCACTGAGCTCGCCGACGAGAAACATGAGCCCCGAAAGCAGGGTGCCAACGAGCCGGCCCCAGGCATTCGCCATGTAGTAGAAACCAACATTAAGAGCAACCTGGTCGTTGGAAGTGAAGGCTAGGATGAGATAGGAGTGAACGGCGGAATTGATCGCAAAGATAATGCCAAAGGCTGCCAGGCCCACAAAAATGGAGGCGACAGGATGGAACTCCATGGTGATGGCTGCCGCCAGAGCGACGGTGACAACACTGAGTAATATGACCCAGCGCAGGGCCCCGCGCGCCGGACTGTGATGGGCGATAAGCTTGGGAGCGCTCGCCTGCACAATGCCGTAACCCACAACCCAGGCCGCCATGAACGAGCCTACCTGATTGAAGCTCCAGCCTAGCTGGGCCTTGAGAAAAACCGGCAAGGCAACGACAAACCAGATATCGCGGGAAGCAAAGAGGCAAAAACGCGCCGCTGAAAGCCAGTTGATCTCACGTGACTTGGAAAACAACTGGGTAAACTTTACCTTGGCTTTGGTTTTGCCCATGTCCTGACGAAGCAGGGCGAGGGCGGCGACCAATACGAGGCCGAGACAGCCGGCCATTAACCAGAGTGCGTGCACAAAGCCGAGCCATGTGAGCAGCACGCCACCGAGTAAAAAGCCCACTCCCTTCAGCGCATTTTTGGATCCGGTGAGGATGGCAACCCATTTGAAAAGGGCTCCCTCGCCACCATTGACCAGAAGTTTTACCGCACTTTTTGAGCTCATCTTGGTCAGGTCCTTGGCAATGCCCGAGAGTGCCTGAGAGGTCATCACATAGCTCACTGAGAGTGCCGTTGCCCAGGTCGGATTCACCAACGAGAGCATCAGAAGAGCCAGAATCTGGAGGCCCAGTCCCACGTAGAGGGTGAATCTCAGCCCGACTCTTGAGCCGATCCAGCCTCCCAGAAGGTTGGTGAGGACACCACAGAATTCATAGAGCAGAAACAGGAAGGCAAGATTGATGGGGGAGAACCCCAATGTATGAAAATGGAGCAATACCAGCATGCGCAGGGCTCCATCCGTGAGGGTAAAGCCCCAGTAGGAAGCGGTGACAACAGCGTAGCTTTTGATATTCATGCTGATATCAGGCACAGCGCCTTGGCTTACATGGAGGCAGCAACCTTCGCTACAAGTTCCATCATACGGGTGGCATAGCCTACCTCATTGTCATACCAGACGAGCAGTTTGAGCTGGGTGCCGTCTGTCACCATGGTGGAGAGGGAGTCCACGATACCGGATCGAGTGTCATTGGTGTAGTCAGTGGACACCAGGGGTCGCTCTTCATAGCCGAGGATGCCCTTGAGCTCGTTCTCAGAGGCTTGTTTGAGCAGTGCGTTTACTTCCTCCACGCTCGTCGGATGTGGAAGTTCAAAAACACAGTCTGTAAGCGAGGCATTAAGCAATGGGATGCGCACTGCGACCCCATCCAGTTTGCCCTTCAGCTCCGGATAGATCATGGTGATGGCCGTGGCCGAGCCCGTGGAGGTCGGAATGAGGGAGTTGAGGCATGATCTTGCGCGGCGCAGGTCCTTGTGGGGGGCATCCACCACCACCTGGGTGTTGGTGACATCGTGCATGGTGGTGATCATGCCGTGTTTGATGCCGAGATTTTCATGGATCACCTTTACTACCGGGGCGATACAGTTGGTAGTGCATGATGCTGCCGTGAGCAGGTGGTGGTTGTCTGGCTCATAGAGGTGATCGTTACAACCCATGACGATGTTCAGGGCGCCCTCTTTGACGGGCGCGGCCACGATGACCTTTTTGACTCCAGCGTCAAAATACGGCTGGAGCAGTTCCGGTGACCTGTAGGCTCCCGTGGCATCAATCACCATATCCACACCGGCAAGATCCATCTGAGCTGGCTCCGGTGCATTGCTGTATGCCAGCTGCTTGCCATCGATGGTGATGCTGGAGCTGTCATGGCTGATATCATGTGCCCACCGGCCGTGGACGGTGTCGAACTCGAGTAGGTGTGCCGCGGTTTCCGGGCCACCGTGTAACTCGTTGATCCGGGTGATCTCGTAGGAGCTGTGGTTCCAACCGGCGCGTAAGCCCAGACGCCCGATGCGGCCAAAGCCATTGATAGCAACATTCATCATTAGAGGAGATTGGTGGGCAGGCTATCAAATGAAGGGCTGGCAAGGTTGCAAAGCTCGGGACGGCCCTGGCAACAATCCTGGGTGAGGAAATCCATCAAGTCCCTGATTCCGTCCACATCGATTTTGTAGGTGATGGAGCGCCCGTGCCGATGTGAGAGGATCAGTCCGGATGAGCTCAGCTCCTTGAGGTGGAAGGAGAGTGTCGGTTTCGGGATGTTGAGCTCGTTGGAGATTTGACCCGCAGGCATGCCCTCATCTCCTGCCTCAACCAGGAGCCGGAACAGTTCCAAGCGGGACATTTGCGCAAGGGCAGACAATGCGTTGCATGCTTCTTGTATTTCCATAAATCTAGAAATATCAGCCTGCGACCCAAAGTCAAGCGACCGCTCTGTGAATATTTCGCCACATGCCACATGTGGCACGCGCAAAAGGTTTCATGCTTATAAAACAGTGGGCAATGTCAGTCAGGATTATTTGGCCGTATCCTGATTTGGCTTATTGATCACAATTTTCCCGTCCACCAGATTGGTATTAACCACCGGCTTGAGCAAGGGCGCAGGAGCATCACCGGAGCTGCCTGCCTGCAGCTTGATGGGCTGGATTTTTCCGTCTGCTGCCATTTCAGCCGGCTTCGGTGTTGGCAGCGGCATGGGCGCAGGCGCCCCAGCCTCAGAGCTGGGCTCTTGAGTGCTTGGTTTTGCTGCTTGCTGCTCTGGAGCTGCGGAAACCTTGGGTAGAGGGATGGTCGGTTCGCCCGAAGCCGCACCTGCGGGTGTAGGAGTGGCTGGGGCCGCCGGAGTCAGGGGTTTGGCGGGAGGAATGATTGCGGCCGGTTGTGGGGCTGGTGGGCTGGGGGAGGTCTGGCTTGGTGGTGCCGGAGGTGTTGCAGGTGTGGCAGGAGTCATCGGTACCGTGGGAGCAAGCTTGACCGTGGGGTTAAGAGGTGCTGCGGGTGGGTTGCCAGGTTGAAGTTGTTGTGGTGGAGCTGGCGGCATTGGATTTACACTTTCCGGTGCCGGAACTACTGAGGCGGGCGTGGATGAAGGCACCGCGGGGCTGCTGAGTTTTACGGTGGGCACCACGGGCGGTTTTACCGGTGCTGTGACCAGAGATGGTGGTGTCGATGTTGGCTGGTTGGTTGCAGCTTGGACAGGAGTCGGGCTGGCTGGTTTAGCCAGTGGAGTTGGCTGCGCGACGGGGGGAGTCGGGGCTGCAGAATCCGATCCTGGGGGGGTCATAGGACGGGGAGCGAGGGGAGCCGGAGCTGGTGGTAGGGGCTGGCCAGTGCTGCCGCCTACCGGAACTGCTGCCTGCTGGGCCGCCTCGGCCGTGACGGGTTGGCCAGCGCCGCGCTCTGGGTCAACGAGGACGTGTTTTGGGTCAACGCGGTCAATGGGAATCGTGACAGCTGGTGGTGGTGTCGGCTCCGCATTGCGATGGCGTGATTGTGCATACATTTCGTGGACGATCTCCTCGGCGGTAACCTTCATCAAGTTGGGGATCTTCAGGGGCGTGGTGTGCCCTCGCATGGCCATTTTGAGTGCTTCTGCTTCCTTGGCATCGCGTTTCATCCATGGAAGTTCACTGAGGTTCGGCTTGTCCTTTTCAAAGTCTCCCCACAGTTTTTCCTTATCATCCACCCACAGAAGAAAGTGCTCGAGGTCTGGGCTGGCGAGGCTGGGGTCAACGGCCAGTGCTGCGCCATAAAAGCGGGCCGCCTGCATCACCATGCCGTAGTGCATCAGAGCATTGGCCAGCCCAAGGTTTTGGATGGCCTTGCCCTCGTTGAGCTCCTGAATGCCCGTGAGCAAGCGAATAGCCTTACTGGGAGCGCCTTTGCCCAGTATTTTGATGGCAAAGCCGAGCTCGAGGTCGATGGAGGGAATTTCAGGTGCTTCCCAGACGACTTCAGCTGCCTGAGTTGTTTTGCCCTCGTTATAGAGAAGCTGGGCCAGTTTTTTACGCGTCTCCCAATCATCGGGATTCTGAGCGATCAGTTCGAGGAGATGCGATTCGGCTAATTCTTGAGGTTGGGGCTGGTCAGACATGGCTAGGTTACAAGAGCGAACTTCAGTCTTATATGATTTACCCAAATTCGTCTAGAATCTTTCGCGGATAAATTCCAGCCATAGCCCGGGCACTGGGAGGCAGCTGTTACGGGCTTCCCGGTGGAGGCAGGGCTAAAAATGCCTGATCATTCCGTTTTCTGGGTGCCGGCGGGAACAAACTTCAAAATGGTGCCGTTAATGCAGTATCTCTTGTCTGTGGGGGTATTGAAGCCCTCCCCTGTGAATACGTGGCCGAGGTGCGAATCACAGACAGCGCAGCGAACTTCGATCCGAAACCCGTCAGGATCCCTCACAGATTTGACGTTTTTGGCTTTGGAGGGGTCATAAAATGAGGGCCATCCGCAATGGGAATCGAATTTCTCCGCGGATGAGAAAAGCTCGGCATTGCAGCCGACACAATAGTAAGTGCCGGCTCCCTGTTTCTTAAACTCGTGATAGATATCACCGTTGGGGCGCTCAGTGCCGGCCTGGCGGGCAATGCGATATTGTTCCGGGGTGAGTTGCTTGCGCCACTCGGCATCTGTTTTGGTGACGGGTTTCTGGGGCTGCTCAGGAGCCTTGTCTGCAGTTGACATGGGTTCTTGTGTTTGGGCTTGGATCATGAGGGCGACACCAGCAAGGGCCGCCAGCGTCATGCAAAGTAAACGGGTTGAGATGTTCATGGTGATGGTGAATCAGGTCAATGCGATGAGTATTCCTCTTTCCTTGTGACTTGTCAAATGGTGCTCTCAGCATGGTTTGCCAGAAGCAGCTTTTTCTAGCTGGTGAGCCCAATCGGGAAAAAGATGTTCATGAGCATGGTGAGGAAGAAATTGCTGATCAGGATGGCAAGCGAGGAGTAAACCATGGCCCGGGTTGTGCCTTGTCCGACTCCCACTGCTCCATGAGTGGCTTTTAGCCCCTGATGGCAGGAGATCACGACGATGAGAATGCCAAAGACAAGGCCCTTGCTGAGGGCTATGTAGATGTCACCCAGCTCAGTGTGCATGCTGGTATGATAGCTCCACCAGGCCTCGGAGACACCGAAGGTCTGCGTGCCCACAATCCATGCGGCGCCTATGCCAAGTGCTGCTGCCTCGGTGATGAGCAAGGGAACGGATACCAGCATGGCGAGAAAGCGCGGCGTTACCAGATAATCGACGGGATTGACACTCATCGAACGCAGGGCATCAATCTGCTCGGTGACCTTCATGGTGCCAATTTCAGCGGCCATGGAGGCCCCCACGCGACCAGAGAGCATGATGCCTGTTAAGACAGGCCCCAATTCCCTGAGCATGCCAACACTGACCAGGGCCCCACCCATCGTCTCCATTTGGAGGCCGCTGAGCTGAAACAGACCCTGTGCAGCAAGCACGGCGCCGACAAAGGCGCCGGTGATGAGAACCACCGGTTGGGAGTTAAAACCGATCTCCACGATTTGCTCAAAAAAACGCCTCCAGCGGGGTTTGCCGCACAGCAAGGACTCTCCGATGTCGAGGACCAGGCAGAGCAGCTGTCCCAGATAATCCGTCAGCCAGATCGCCGGCCGCCCCATGGCTTGCAGAAGCATGGCGGTATTCTATGGGGGATTGCCTGTCGACGAAACCTAAAAATGTGCCTGCCAGTATGAAACCGAGTGCTGGCAATGATGTAATGAGCGGACAATAAAAAAGCCCGTGCCAAATACATGGCACGGGCTGGAATTTTTTGGGTTTCAGGCAGGAATTCCTGCCTGGAGAATACCCGGGTTAAGTTTTACAGGGCACCCTTCAGGCTGGAAGAGCACTTGAAGCCCACGGTCTTGGAGGCTTTGATCTGCATGGCTTCACCAGTCTTAGGGTTGCGGCCCTGACGGGCTGCACGCTTCTTGACGGAAAATGTGCCAAATCCAATGAGTTGGACTTTACCATCTTTCTTAACACCAGCTGCAATACCATCAAGGACGGCTGCAAGTGCATCTTCTGCGCAACGCTTGGTTGCATCTTTCCCGAGGGAATTCTGAACGGCTTCGACGAGTTCGGATTTATTCATAACGCGGTTTTTATCGCCTTCTTAATTCATTCTGTAAAGTTAAATATTTTCTATTTTCCCCTAGGGATTGCTTGACTTGGGGTGCTTTTGGGGTTGATCGGCGATGCTGTCATGTTGGGTGGATCCCCCATTTTAAGGGGTTAAAAATATGTTAGAAACTGTTAGATGTGCATTTTCCCGGGCGGGTGGAGTATTGACCTGTGGTCATTGCCGTGCGAAAACAATCTCTATGCAGAGCATTTGTGATCCCGGCTTTCAGGTCATTGAGCGTGCGGCCAGGTCTGTTAGGTCGGTCGTGCTCGCCATGCCAGCCCGTGACGGTATGGCCCGGGAGCTTGCGGACGCGGAGGCTGCACAGGCACGAGGTTATTTTTTGCCTGATGAGGATGAGCGGCTCCGGGAGTTGTATGCTCGCTATTTGTCCCTGCGTTTAGCCCTTCTGGATGCGATCCATGATATACAGCAGCTCATCGATCAGCTGGACAAGGCGGCTGAGAGTGAGCATCGGTGGCGTGCCAGATTGCGCGCCTTCCTCGTTGGCTACCTTGCCGCGGCAGTGCTGATGCGCTCAGCGTCATTTATCGTGGATCTTGCCAGCAATCGATCGGTGGTCCGAAAAAAGCTGGACGAGGCCGAGCCTCGGTATGGCATCCCCGCCAAGAGCTTTACCGCGGTTTACAAGAATTTCGGCTCCTACCGAAGCATGTGGCGGTTTCACTGTGCGACCCGGTTTTATGAGGTGCATGCTGAGGATATTGCCAGTCTGGCCGATGACCGTGAGATGGCGGATCTCATTGAGCTGCTTGATGCGGAGACACGTTTTTTCAACTACAGCCGGCTTGATCAGTTCCGGCGAAAATGGAACTATCGATTGCACTCGCTGAAACGGCGGCATGTCTCCGGCTACAAGAAAGTGATGTTCCAGCTGCTCAAACTCAGCGGCCGGATGGTGTCGGAAATGAGGCAACCCTTCGTCAAGGCCCATGGAGAGGGCAAGAGGGTCACCAGAGAGGTGGTCGCATCCATCATCCCGACCATGCAGGCAGGGGATGTGCTGATTACGCGGCATGACGATGCGATGAGCAACCTGTTTCTGCCCGGGTTCTGGCCACATGCGGCTCTCTACATGGGTTGTGATCATGAACGGGCTGAGCTGGGCCTGAACAGTGCTTTGCCGGGAGGCGAGGCCCTGTCTGGTTGCCTTTTTCTGGAGGCAAAGAAGGATGGGGTGTTGATCAGATCCGTTGACGAGACCCTGTCTGTGGATGCGTTCATGGTATTACGACCTCGATTGGACGCTGCATACAGAGAGGAGGCTTTGCGCAGGGCCCTGAGTCATGAGGGTAAACTCTATGATTTCACTTTTGATTTCCGGGTCGCTGACCGGCTGGCCTGCACGGAAGTGATTTACCGCGGCTTTCATGGTGTTGGCCCCGACACGGCTCCTATAGAATTTGAGCTCAAAAGCCACTCAGGTCGTTCATGCATCTCTGCAGAGGACCTAATCGAACAAGCACTAGGCTCGAAGCATTTTAGTAAAGTTTTGGAGTTCGGAGTCGAGGGCGAAAGCATCAGGCACTATGTAACGTGAGCCTTCTTATCTTACTGCGATGCAGTCACTTGCAGAGGTTTGCGGCCAGATTGTGAAAAATTTCACAAATAAGCTTGCAGAGGTTTGGCTAGTGAGATAACTCCCCGTCGCCCGTCGAACTTCCGGCAACTCATCAATGGCCCAGCTTTTTTCAGTGCGCATCTATTCTTTCATCCTACCTCTGGTTTTAATGATGCTTGGAGTCGGGGAGGCGTCCGCTGCGGGCGGGCACCAATTGCCGTTGTATCCAGAGTCACCCTTTGACGGCACGCCTTTCTCATGGATATCGAACTCCATGATCATGGTCTGGATGGGTGCGGGCTTGATTATTCTCTTTTGTCGCGCGGCAACAAAGAAAATGGCGCTCATCCCCAGCGGCTTTCAGAACTTTGCGGAGTGGTTGGTCGAGAGTTTGTATGACTTTTTTGGCAACATCCTCGGTGAAGACCTGGTGAAGCGTACATTCTGGTTCTTCGGAGCCACGTTCATGCTGATTCTCACTGTGAATTACCTCGCCCTCATACCTGGTGTGGGCACCCTGTATCTGGAAGACGAGAGTGGCCACATCAAGGGAATACTCCGGGGTGGCAATGCCGACCTGAACATGACCGCTGCCATGGCGATCACATTCTTCATACTCTGGATTTTCTGGTCGTTTTCTGAAATTGGCGCCAAGAATTTCTTCGCGCACATTTTTGCACCCAAAGGCACATTCACAGGATTCATGAGAGTCGGAATGATTGTCATCTTCTTCCTCGTCGGGATTCTGGAGGTTGTCTCCATCTTTATCCGTCCCGTGGCGCTGAGCTTCCGTTTGTTTGGAAACATCTACGGTGGCGAGCAGACTCTGGAGGGTCTTATGGCTCTCGTTCCCACATATATCGCATTTTTACCCGCTCTTCCATTTTACTTCATGGAGCTTCTCGTCGGCCTGGTTCAGGCACTGGTGTTCACCCTGCTTTGCGCGGTGTTCCTGAAACTCATGTGTGACCACGGCGACGAACACTAAAACACTTTTGAGAGTCGGACCATAGGCAAACCGTGGAGGCTCTCGGAAACAACACCAAACCAAACAACTAATACAATGGCACTCAAAGCAATTGCAGTCGGACTTGCCGCTCTCGGCGGTGGTATCGGAATCGGTATCCTTGGATCGAAGTCTGCTGAAGCCACCGGGCGTAACCCAGGCGCAGCGACTCCTATTCTCGTGATTTCCATCATTCTTGCAGCACTTATCGAGGGTCTCTTCATCCTCGCAGCATTCGCTGTTAACTACAACTAATTGAAGCGGATCTGATCCAATCTTCTATGTCAGGTGCTGTCAGCACCGTTGGCGGCACCTGATATTTATTTTTCAATCAACACTTTTTCTCACTCACCATGATATCCATTATCGCAGCAGCAGGAACTGATGCAGCCTCCAAAGGCTTCCTCGAGACTTTCGGTGTGAACACTCCGTTCTTTATCGCCCAGCTTGTGAACTTCATCATCGTGCTCATCGTGCTGAAAAAGTTTGCCTTCACCCCTATCCAAAACATGTTGGAGCAACGCAAAAATCGGATTGCGGAGGGTGAGGATAAGTTAAAGCGCATCGAGCAGCAATTGGCCGACTCAGAAAAGCGCACCCAGGAGGCCTTGGATAAGGCCAACGCCGATGCCCAGCGTCTCATTGATGAGGCCAAGGAAAGCGCTGCATCCCTCTCCGAGAAAAAAGCCCAGGAGGCCGTTGCTTCCGCACAGCAAATCCTCGCCAAGGCGGAGGAGGCAGCTAAGGCCGAGCGCTTGGCTATGACGACCGAGCTCAAGAAGGAGTTCGGCCGCCTGGTCACCACCACGACAGCCAATGTCACTGGCAAGGTGCTTACCGATGAGGACCAGAAACGCATCAACGAGGAGGCACTCGCCAGCGTGGAAGGTTAGTAGCCGCAGATCTCTGATAACATTTAGCCTATAACGGACACAGTGAAGGTTTCCAAGGACGCAGCCAAAGCCGCAAGCAGGATTTTTAAGCTCTGTGCCCCAGACGGGCGTTTGGATGAGGGGAAATTCAGCAAGGCTGTAGCTCTGATTGTTGAGTCCAAGCCGCGCGATTACCGCGGAATCCTGCACGCTCTTCACCGTTTGGTTCGCATCGATGTCGAAAGCCGTAAGGCCATGGTAGAAAGCGCAGCCGAGCTTGGCGCCGAAGACAAGTCCCGCATCGAGAGTAGCCTGAACAACCAATATGGTGGAGGACTGAATTTCACCTACGTCACCACTCCCGAGCTTCTGGGCGGAACCCGTATTCGCGTTGGTAACGACGTCTGGGACGGGTCGGTCAAATCCCGCCTCGATCGCCTCGCCAACGCATTTTAGGCCTCATTTTAATCCATTTTCCAACACTTCAAACCAACCACTTCAAACCAATAACGCCATGAGCAGTATCCTCCAGGAACTTGAACAACAAATCGCCAACGTCTCCTCGACAGTTGAAAAAAGCAATGTCGGAACCGTCCGCGAAACCGGTGACGGGGTGGCCAAAGTCGAAGGCCTCAGTGACGTGCAACTCAACGAGATGATCGAATTCCCCGGCGGGCTCATGGGCCTGGCACTCAACCTTGAGGAAGGTGAGGTCGGGGTCGTGTTCCTCGGTGATGGACTTCACATCAAGGAGGGTGACGAGTGCCGCACTACAGGTAAACTTCTCTCGGTTCCTGTGGGTGAAGCCCTTTTGGGACGCGTGGTGGACACTCTGGGCCGCCCGGTTGACGGTAAAGGTGACATTAAGGCGTCTGCTGAGTATCCCGTTGAGAAAATCGCTCCCGGCATCATTAAGCGGAAGTCGGTTTCCGTGCCACTGCAGACAGGTATCGCATCCATTGACGCCATGATTCCCATTGGTCGTGGTCAGCGTGAGCTTATCATTGGTGACCGTTCCACAGGTAAGACAACAATTGCTGTAGACACCATTATTTCCCAGGCAAACCAGAACCGCGAGGCTGCTGAGGGCCGCATGAAGGATCACAAGCCGGTTCGCTGCGTCTACGTTGCCATCGGTCAAAAGCTCTCGAACGTGACTCGTACCGTCAAGACTCTTGAAGAGGCAGGTGCTCTGGAAAACACGATCGTTGTGGTGGCCTCCGCTTCCGACTCTGCCACCAGCCAGTTCCTGGCTCCATACGCAGGCTGTGCAATGGCTGAGTATCTGATGGATCAGGGTGAGGACGTGCTCATCGTCTATGATGATCTCTCCAAGCAGGCGGTTGCTTACCGCCAGGTCTCTCTCGTTTTGCGCCGCCCGTCCGGTCGTGAGGCCTATCCCGGTGACGTTTTCTACCTGCACTCACGCCTTCTTGAGCGCTCTGCACGTCTCTCCGACGCCGAGGGTGGTGGATCCATTACCGCCTTGCCAATCATTGAAACACAGGCTGGCGACGTATCCGCATACATCCCGACCAACGTGATTTCGATTACCGACGGTCAGATTTTCCTTGAGACAGATCTTTTCTACCAGGGTATTCGCCCAGCGATCTCCGTGGGTCTCTCCGTTTCTCGTGTGGGATCTGCTGCGCAGACCAAAGCGATCAAGAAAGTTGCAGGCACGACCAAGCTCGACCTCGCCCAGTTCCGTGAGTTGCAGGCATTTGCCCAGTTCGGCTCCGATCTTGATGAAGGCACCAAGCAAAAGCTCGACCGCGGTGCCCGTATTGTGGAACTCTTCAAGCAAAACCAGTATGCGCCCAAGTCCATGGCTATGGAGGTGGCTGTGCTCTGGTCGATGCAGAACGGCTACTTCGACGACGTTGAAGTCGAGCGCGTTCAGGATTGCCAGGCAGCCCTCGAGACATATTTCGAGGAGCGCAAGTCTGACGTTCTCCAGTCCATTGCCGACGAAAAGGCACTCAGCGATGACATCAACGAGTCGCTCAAGTCGGCTCTCGAAGACTTCAAAGGTTCTTGGAAGTAATTCCATCCGCCCGTTTCCCGCATTTCAAATCGCATTCTAAACAATGGCCAACCTTCGTGACATCCGCCGCCGTATCAAGTCGGTCAAAAACACATCGCAAATTACCAAGGCGATGGAGCTTGTCGCTGCGGCCAAGATGAAGAAGGCCCAGGATCAGGCGGTCGCAGGTCGTGAGTATGCGGATTCGCTCAATAAAGTCCTGACCAACCTCAAGGACAATGCGGACGAGGATGCTCACCCACTTCTCGAAAAGCGTGAGGGTGGTAAGGAGTTGATGCTCGTCATCTCCACTGACAAGGGACTTTGTGGTGGTCTCAACACCAACCTGTTGAAAAAGGTGCGTGCCACCGCAGATGCAGATACGGATTACATTACAGTGGGTCGTAAGCTTCGCCAACAGATCGCCAAGGCAGGCGGCAATCTCGTTGCAGACTTCCACGTTACGGATCCCGTACCATTTGCAGACGCCAAGCCTATCGCCAAGTTTGTCACCGAGAAATTCCTCGAGGGCGACTACGACCGGATCACTGTTGCTTTTAACAACTTTGTTTCAACCTTGCGTCAGGAGCCATGGGTCAGCCAGTTGCTACCTATCGAGTCTGATACACTCGCAGAAAAGCGTGCCTATGAAGGTGTTGGCTCAGGCGATACGCATGAGACGGACAAGCAAGCTGCCTTGTCTCGTGATTACATCTTCGAGCCGAATGCGGAGGGTGTGCTTGATAAGCTACTGCCACTCTACATCAACTTCCAGCTCTACCAGATGATTGTCGAGGCACGAGCGTCTGAGCACTCTGCACGCATGGTGGCGATGAAGTCCGCAACGGACAACGCCAACAGCATGATCAAGGATCTCACGCTGGAGTACAACAAGCTCCGTCAGGCAGCCATTACTGCCGAGCTGCTTGAAATTACCACCGCCATGAAAGCCATGGAGTAATCGGCACTTCAAAGCCGCTATTTCTCATTATTTTCGATCAATCATTCCATACCAACCATCTCAAACAAACCAACCACCATGTCCAACCAAGGAACCATCGTTCAGATCATCGGCGCCGTTGTCGATGCCGACTTCTCCAAAGCTGACAAGCTCCCTGACATCTACAGCGCCCTCGAGGTCAACTATGACCTTTTCGGTGTCGATACCAAACTTGTTCTCGAAGTGCAGCAGCACCTCGGTGATGGTTGGGTGCGTGCCGTGGCAATGAGCACTACCGACGGTCTCAAGCGTGGCATGACCCTGGTTGACACCGGTGCACCTATCTCTGTGCCTGTTGGCGATCAGGTTCTTGGCCGTATTTTCAACGTCACCGGTGACCTCGTGGACGAGAACGTGCCTCTGCAGAACCCTGATCAGCGTGCACCAATTCACCGCCCAGCACCTTCCCTTACGGAGCAATCCGCCAACACAGAGATCCTGGTGACAGGTATCAAGGTGATCGATCTTATCTGCCCACTCATCAAAGGTGGTAAGGGCGGTATGTTCGGTGGTGCCGGTGTGGGTAAGACCGTGGTCATCATGGAGCTCATCAACAACATTGCAAAGGCGCACGGTGGTTACTCCGTTTTTGCCGGTGTGGGTGAGCGGACTCGTGAAGGTAACGACCTTTACTGGGAAATGATCGAATCAGGTGTTATCTCAGTTGAGCAGGACGAGAATGGCCATCCCAAGCTCGATGAAAAGGGCAACCCGGTTCTCAAGGATGGTTCCAAGGTAGCACTTTGCTACGGCCAGATGAACGAGCCTCCAGGTGCGCGTCTCCGTGTAGCTCTCTCCGCTCTTTCCATGGCTGAGCACTTCCGTGATGAGGACAATCAGGACGTTCTTCTCTTCGTGGATAACGTGTTCCGTTTCTCCCAGGCAGGTTCCGAGGTGTCCGCACTTCTTGGCCGCACGCCGTCTGCTGTGGGTTACCAGCCAACTCTCGCCGAGGAAATGGCCGGTCTCCAGGAGCGTATTACTTCCACCAACAAGGGATCCATCACCTCCATTCAGGCGGTTTACGTTCCTGCTGATGACCTTACTGACCCTGCACCTGCCAACACCTTTGCTCACCTTGACGCGACTGTGGTGCTTGAGCGTGCACTTGCTGAGCAGGCGCTTTTCCCTGCGGTTGACCCACTTGCTTCCAACTCCAAGGCGCTTGCTCCCGAGGTGGTTGGCGAGGAGCACTACCGTGTTGCCCGTGGTGTCCAGCAGACACTCCAGCGCTACAAGGACCTTCAGGACATCATTGCCATTCTGGGTATGGACGAGCTTTCCGATGAGGACAAGCTCACCGTGTTCCGCGCACGTAAGATCCAGCGTTTCCTCACCCAGCCATTCCACGTTGCGGAGGTCTTCACCAACGTTCCCGGCGTGCTTTGCGCTGTTGAGGACACCGTGAAGGGCTTTGCTGCGATCCTCGATGGTGAGCACGATAATGTGCCCGAGGGTAACTTCTACATGAAGGGATCCATCGACACCGTTGATCTTGGCAAGTAAACTTTCCTCCCTTTGATTGCTGACACCCGTATCCTGGACTAACCATGCTTCATCTCGAAATCGTCACCCCGGAGAAGAAGATCTTTTCCGACACCGTGGATAACGTCTACCTGCCTTCCTCCGAGGGTGAGATGGGTGTGCTTGAGATGCACGCGGCACTTGTTACCCCGCTCGAGCCGGGTGAGCTGCGCTATCTCAAGGACGGCGAGAACCACGAACTTGCAGTTGGCGAGGGGTTTGTCGAGGTGACCCAGGAAAAGGTTTCCGTGCTATGTGACCTTGCTATTGCCGGCGCAGACATTGACGAGGATGCTGTTGAGAAGGCCATGGCTCGCGCCCACGAAGCTCTGGAAAAGGCCGAGCACGAGGATGCCGAGGACATCGCCGCCCTCCAGGCGGTGATCGCCAAGTCGATGGCCCAGCTCAAGGTAAAGCGTCGTCATCGCAAGGTGTAACGCAACGAGCAAGGTATAGTCTCTTTACTCAATCCCCGCGGCGTAAATTGCCTCGGGGGTTTTTGTTTCTGACACGGCAGACTGATTATAGCTCATTGGTTTAAAAAGACGCTGCTGCTATGGATCATTTTTCACTGTAAAAATATCCCGTTCTATGGTCAAACGCCCACACGCTAATGCGGCTGAGATTTGCTGCAGGCATTTCCCCTCCTACCACTACTATGAACGTCTCACTTAACTGGCTCAACGATCACCTTGACCTCTCCGACATGTCGTTGCAGGAAATCGATGACCTGCTCACGTTTGCGGGTGTTGAGGTGGAGGGAATCGAGCTGAAGGGGGTGCCCTCGGACAAGGTTGTTGTTGCGGAGGTTAAAAGTGCGGAGAAGCATCCGGATGCCGACAAACTGAAAGTCTGCATGGTCGATGCCGGTGAGGGGGAGTTACGTCAGATTGTCTGCGGGGCACAAAATTATTCCGTGGGGGACAAAGTCCCCTGTGCGCTTCCGGGGGCAGACCTGGGTGGCGGCTTCGTCATCAAAGAGGGCAAACTGCGTGGCGTTGAGTCCAGGGGGA
This sequence comes from Akkermansiaceae bacterium, assembly GCA_049632765.1. Lineage (GTDB taxonomy): Bacteria > Verrucomicrobiota > Verrucomicrobiia > Verrucomicrobiales > Akkermansiaceae > Oceaniferula. The sequence goes on from JBNACB010000008.1 coordinate 31,194, forward strand.
TGCTGTGTGGGCCCGATGAGATAGGCCTGGCGTCAGAGGACGATGGGCTCATGATCTTGCATAAGGACTCTGAGATAGGGCAGCCGCTCGAGGAGCTTTTTGATACTGACACCATTATCGAGGTTGAGGTCACGCCCAACAGACCGGACCTGCTTTCGCACACAGGTATGGCCCGGGAGCTTGCGGCACTTGCCGGTATTGAGCGCAAGGCCGTGAATCTTTCCGAGCCGGACACCGTTGTAGATACTGCACGTGTGCTTATTTCCGCTCCCGAGCACTGCCCCTTCTATTCGGCGGTTAGAATTTCTGGCGTGCAAGTGGGTGAGTCCCCGGCGTGGCTCAAGACCAAGCTCGAGGCTATCGGCCTGCGCCCGATCAACAATGTTGTTGATATCACGAACTTCGCACTCCATGAGCTGGGCCACCCGTTGCATGCGTTCGATGCGGCCAAGGTGGATGGAGCACTCGATGTCCGCATGGCAGATGAGGGCGAAATCTTTAAAGCTCTTGATGAAGAGGACTACACGTTGAGCAGCGAGGATGTGGTTATCTCAGATGCTTCACGCCAAGCTCTGGCGCTGGGAGGTGTCATGGGAGGGCATGACAGCGGGGTCACAGAGAGTACTACTGACCTTATTCTCGAGGCTGCTTACTTTACACCCTCAACGATAAGAAGAACATCACGACGTTTGGTCCTGAGTTCTGATTCCTCCTACCGTTTTGAGCGTGGCAGTGATCCACAAGCTGTCCTGAGCGCCTCGGCCTTTGCGGCCCGCCTTATCTGCGAACTTGCAGGAGGCACTGTCGAGGGGGCAACCGTAACAGCGGGCGAAGCGCCACAGCTTACTACTGAGGTAGAGCTCAATCCTGCCAAGCTGGACCAGCTGATGGGTGGAGCCATCAGTCTTGAGGCTGCGCAAGATATTCTGACACGACTGGGGCTTGAGCTGCTGGCTGGCAATACCTGGCGTATTCCCAGCTATCGTTTGGACCTTCACCGCCACATTGATCTCGTCGAGGAAGTGGCACGCGTCCACGGGCTCGACAATGTGCCATCCCGATACAATGGAAGCTTTGCTCATGAGAGCGATATCGATGAGGCATACGATTACCAGATGTCGCTGCGCCAGACTCTCGCTGCCATTGGGTTTTATGAGACACAGACCATCAAGCTTATTGCAGAGAGATCCACGGATCTTGCGGTTGCTCAAATGGACACAGCTCTTCCCCTGCGGCCGCTTCAGGATGGTGATCTGATTCGCGTGGCCCTTCCTTTGAGTGAGGATCATGCCGTGATGCGCCCGTCCCTGACTCCGGGATTAGTGGCATCAGCGGCGCGTAATATTCGTCAGGGTGCCAAGTCATTGCGCTTTTTCGAAATCGGGCGTCAGTTCCGTAATGCCGGTGGTGGCAAGGCAACGGACCTTGAAGCTGACTCTCTGGCCATGCTCATGGGTGGGGAGCGCCGCCCAGCCACCTGGTCGGTACGTGCAGGATGTCAGGGGCAGATCGACGCCTTTGATGCCAAGGCCGCTATCGAAGCGTTGATGCCGAATAAAGAGATCCAGTTTGTGCAGCGTGAACGGGATGGCTTTATCATTGCTGCAGATATCCAATGTGAGGGCAAGCCCATAGGTGTTTTTGCCCAGCTCAAACCGGCTAAGTGCCGTGATCTGGGTACTGATAGCCCGATCTATCTCATCGAGCTCGACCTGAAAAAGTGCCAGCAACTCAACACCGGCATTAGGCAGGTGGATGAACTACCTCAGTTTCCAGGCTCAAGCCGCGATGCCGCCATGGAGGCCCCAGCTGACCTTGCAAGTGCCGAGATTGAGAAGACCATTCGCAAGCACAACGAACCATTGCTTGTTTCATACGCTTGTTTCGATGTCTTCCAGGATCCCACTGGCAAGAAGTTACCAGCGGAAAAAAAATCCATTGCCTACAGCTTTCATTACCGGGCAGCAGACCGCACGTTGAAATCGAAGGAGGTCGATGATGCGCACCAGGGGTTACTGGATCATTTGGCGGGCAAGCTGCCGGTGTCCTACCGCTGATCGTATCAACGGGCCGCGAAAAGTTAAGAGGCTGCCATGCTGTGTTTGTGCATCAAAGTCTCCTAAAAATTGCATTATTTTTCCTGGCCTAGGGGCAAAAAGCACTTAATTTATACAAAATAAACAGCCCAGACCCCTTATTTTACGCTGTTTTCATTAGTTAAGAATAAAAAACTATAATTAAATCTTGCTTTTTAGAGTAAGCTTAACTAATATGCTCTCAAGCGATGGGATTGTCCCCAAAGCAACTTCATCGCCAAATCAACATAGCATTAAGGACTCTCGCCGCCAGAAATGGCATAAACTGTCTTCTTGACAACCAAAGCCCCCACACAGGTTGTGAGTATCCCTAGATGCCCCCAAACATACTAAGGATACCAAGAGGACACAGTTGCAACAATTTCTCTTAAATCCCAGGAAACACCCAATCCCTCCCAAATACGACCCAATGACATAGCGAGCTTGCCTAATGAGTTTTACTCAGGCGGCAGCAGTAATTGTAATGACAGCATAGTACTAAACCCCCAAAAAACGAAAAAGCCCGAGCAGGCGAGGTTAAAAGCCAAATCTGCGAGGGCTTTTTTCGTGTCTAGCTTGTTATCGCAGAGCGAAGTAATCTGGCCGGGGGGAAGCCGCAGTGAGTCATAGCGTGCAGCTCACGTGGCCAGACGTGCAGAGAAGTATCTAGGCAGTAACCGAGCCGCGGTCATCTGCGAGTCCCGATTTCTCCAGGTAGTAATCGTAACCGCCAGCATAGCGTGTCAAGGTGCCGGCATCGACATGCAAGGTGACCTCAGCGAGATTGCGTATGAAGTGCACATCGTGTGAGATGAATACCAGGGTGCCATCATAGTGCTTGAGCGCTTGAAGTAGTGCTTCGATGGAAATGATATCCAAGTGAGTGGTGGGCTCGTCCATGAGCAACAGGTTCGGAGGATTGACCAGGAATTTGACGAGGTTTAAGCGCGATTTCTCACCTCCGGAAAGCACACGGATTTTTTTGTGCACGTCAGCCCGGCGAAAGAGAAAAGATCCGAGAATGGATCGGGCCTCGTCTTCGCGCATATCCCCTCCGCACGCCATGACCTCCTCTAATACCGTGTTTGCCTCATCCATGCTCTCAGTGCGGTGCTGCGAGTAGTAGCCAATGTCGGTGTTGAAGCCACACTTACGCTCTCCCGACTGGAACTCGAGTTGCCCTGCAAGAATTTTGAGCAGGGTGGATTTACCCGCTCCGTTGGGGCCGACCAATACCATGCGATCACCTCTCTCAATAACGAGATCAAGTTTGTCATAGATGACTTTATCACCGTAGGCCATGTGTATTTTTTCCAGCTCGATGACCTTCTGGTTGGATCGTTTGGGCTGTGGGAAATTGAACTTGAACACCTTGCGTGGTGCAATGGGCTTGGGCAAACGCTTGATTTTTTCAAGTTGCTTGACCCTGCTCTGCACTTGCGCCGCCTTGGAGGATACCGAGCGGAAGCGGTCAATGAACTCCTGAATACGCTCGATCTCCTTTTGCTGATTGCGGTAAGCCTGTACTTTTTGCTGATAGCGTTTGGTGCGCTGTTCCAGATAAGCCGTATAGTTACCGGTATATGAGATGAGCTGCTCTTCATCAATCTCGTAGACGGTCTCGATGAGCTCATCCATAAAGTCGCGATCGTGGGAAATCATCAGAAGCGCCCCGGGGTAGTTTTTCAGGTAGCGCTGTAGCCAGATGAGAGCCATCAGGTCGAGGTGGTTGGTGGGCTCGTCGAGCATCAGTAAATCTGGCTCCATCACCAGTAGCTTGGCAAGGTGGGCGCGCATGATCCAGCCGCCCGAGAACTCACGTGCAGGCTTGTCGAAGGCATCCGCTTCAAAACCCAGGCCGGAGAGTATTTTCTTGGCTTTGGGCTCGAGTTGATAGCCGTTGGCGGCATCAAACGTATCTTGCGCAGCGTGGTATTCAGCACTGTCGGTCTGCCCTGAGGCATCTCCCTCACGCATGGTCTTGATCGCCTTGCTCAGCTCAGCGGAGATTCCTATGGCGATCTCCAAAATGGTCTCGTCGCCCGGATCACCGGCTTCCTGCGCGAGATAGCCTGTAATGGCATAGTCATCAATATCAACGCTCCCTGAATCTGCGGGCTCTTCCCCCAGGATCAATTTGAAAAGGGTGGATTTACCGGCGCCGTTCGGACCCACAAGGGCCACACGTTCACCCCAGTTGATGGTCATATCTGCATCCTCAAAGAGGGTGCGACCTCCGACTGTCTTGGTGAGTTTTCGAATAATGAGCACGCGGGGTGCTAATCCTAAAAGAGGCGTTTGTCACCCCAAAACCGCTAAAAAGGGCTCTGAGGGATCGTCTGTCAGGAGCTGATGACCTTGCTGTGATCGCCGCGGATGCGAGCCACGGAGTAATGTGGATCATCGGGAAGCATTTGAATATCGACCAGTGAGCCGGCCTTTTCGAGCATGTGGCGGCAGTCAGGCGAGAGATGGCGGATTTTCAGGCTCTTGCCGGCGTTGCGGTAACGCTCTCCCAGTGCGTTGATAGCCTCGAGGCCGGAGAGATCACAGACTCTGGCATCTTCAAAGTCGATCACGATATTAGGCACATCAGACTTTGCCTGAAATTTGTCTGAAAACTCACGCACGGATCCAAAATACAGCAGTCCTTCTACTCCGTAGATGCGCTCGTCCGGGCTGTCCTTGTGCATGGTGACGGTGATGTGCTTGGAGCTCTCCCAGGCAAAGACCAGTGCTGAGAGGATGACACCGACAAATACAGCCAGGGCGAGGTCATGGAGGATCGCCGTCACCATGGTAACAGTGATAATCACCAGCATTTCGGAGGGTGCGATTTTGCCGAAGCTCTTGAAGGTGGACCATTCAAAGGTGCCGATGACCACCATGAACATAACTCCCACGAGTGCTGCGATGGGTATCTGTATAATGACCGGCCCACCAATCATGATGAAGAGAGCCAGTGCCACGGCCGCGACAATACCTGAGGTGCGGCCACGGCCGCCGGACTTGATATTGATCAGAGACTGGCCGATCATGGCACAGCCACCCATGCCGCCGAAAAGGCCTGAGAGAAAGTTGGCTCCGCCCTGGGCAATGCATTCCCGATTTCCCTGCCCGCGCGTTTCAGTGATTTCATCAATGAGCTGAAGCGTCATCAGTGATTCAATGATGCCAACCATCGCTACAATGAAGGCGGTCTTGAGAATAAAGGGCCAGTGTTCGGCCCAGACAATGCCGCTGGGCCAAGCTGGAGTGGGAAAGCTGCCGCTCAGAGAGCCATCACCACCACCGTCTGCGAGCACGTTCTGGATGGTTCTGGCGTCTGGTAGGAAATAGGCGATCACACCCACAACGATAATTGCTGCCAGTGTGGATGGGACGACTTTGGTAAGTCGTGGGAAAAAATGAATGATAAGCATCGTCAGCACAATCAGCCCAATGAGAACGCCAAGCTCGCTGCCCTGCATCCATTGCATGACCCGGGTTCCGTTTTCATCGATGTGTGAGAACTTCTTGAAGAACCCGAATTGACCCATGCAAATGACAATGGCCAGTCCATTGACAAAGCCAATCATGACAGGGTGGGGGACCAGACGGATGAAGCGGCCCAGTCTGAGGATGCCAAAGGTGACCTGGATGACTCCTGCCACCATAATGACAGCAAAAAGAAAGGAAAGTCCGAGACCGTCACCGAGCTGGTCTCCGTAATCGACTGCCTTACCGGCGACCACGGCAATGGCGCCGGTTGCCCCGGAGATCATTCCCGGGCGGCCACCACATGCGGCCGTGATGAAACCCATGAATACGGCAGCCCATAAACCGATGAGTGGGTTGACGCCCGCGATGAAGGAGAATGCAATGGCTTCGGGAACGAGGGCAAGGGCAACAGTCAGACCGGAGAGGCTGTCGTCCTTGAGGTTGCCGTTTTTTTTGCTGAAGAGATGAAACATAGGAGAAAGAGCCGGATTGAGCAGAAAGCGTTCCCTAGAGCCAATCTACCTCAATAGCAACCCTGATCCGTTGTTTTATGCCTTGCTGGGTTACTGGCTGCGATGGGCTATAAATTTTTAATCCCTTCAATCTGAGTGCAAAATGCTTTCCGCCATCCCTTAAAGTCGAGGGCGGGGAAGGTTTGGGAGAAAATTTTAGAAAATGGCAGGCAGCTCCAAAGGCATTCTAACAGGTTGATTTTTTTTTCGCCCCCAGCAAATAGGATGCATTGTGCCCGAGCTCTGCTAGATTAGCTCTCCGATACTTGATTTTTAGGGCTTTTGCGTCTGCGCAAGAAAAAAGAAGGCTTTTTGCACGACTAGACAAAACCACAATATGTTGTATTGTTAATAATTTGTGGATACTATATGAGCAAAATCTGTTTGACCAAATCCCGCTTTTTCAGGCAATATGATGAGGCTGCTCGGGCGTCAAATACGGATACACAAGCAGCGCAAAACAGAGACATGTCTGGGAAATCTCGCCCTGCTTGTTCAAACACAAAGACTTAACGATTCCAGGCACCCACTCGCAGCCAAGCGCCAACTTCTACAATCAAATTATTTTAGCAACTCAACCCTTACTGACATGGCAGATACGATAAGCATCAATCTTGGAGAGCGCACATTTGACCTCGACCGTGAAAAAGCCGAGGAGGCTTATGCAGCGAAAAAAGTAATCAACGGTCGCAACTCCATGTTTTTCAACATATTGCCGTTGAAATACACCTGGGCCTATTCCCTCTACAAAGAGATGAAGAATTCTCACTGGGAGCCCGCTGAGACATCCTTGCAAACAGACGTGGCCCAGTGGGCCCAGCTGGATGAGTCCTGTCAGATGCTCTACAAGGTTGCTTTGGGTTCCTTTGCAAGATCCGAGGAGATTTCCCAATCAGGAGGCATTTACACCATACGGGATCTGCTCACAGCACCCGAGCTCAAGCTAGTGTTCGGGCGCTTCGTCCACGAGGAGAACACCCGCAGCGACATACTGGTTTACTTGCATGGATCGCTTGCGATCAATCCCATGGAATGTGCAGCGCTCGCCAACACTCCGGCCATGGCAGCCAAGCAGCAGTTCATAGCTGACCACCTCAGCCCCATTGATCGCAACACGGATACCACCGTCTTGGCTAACAAGCAGGCTATTGTGCGCAATATTTTCCTGATGAGCCAATGCATGGAAGGAACCCAGTATTTCTCCCTGTGGGCCGCTATGTTCTCTCTTGCTGCTCAGAACAAACTTCCCGGCACGGGCAAAATATTCTCCAACCTGCTCAAGGATGTTGCATATCGTATCAGTCTTTTCGATAAGCTCATCAAGGAGCTCGTCGAGGAAAATCCTGAGGTATGGACGGCGGATTTACAGGAGGAGCTCATCCAGCACATGCTCAAAGCGGTGAAGATGGAGCAGGATCTCGTTGCGTCATTGCCGGTTGCCGCAGCCGGCTTGGATGCCGATGCCCTTAACACCTACATTGAATATTTGGCTGATGCCCGCCTTTCTGCCTGTGGCCTCGCACGCCAATACCATCATGCGTCCAGCCCATTCCCATGGCTTGACGAGCAAATACACCTCACTGCGGCAAAACCTGCTCACGCCAGCACAGCAACTCTGACCAGCAGCTTCGACGATGACGATCTCTAAGCTTATGGCTTAGATGGCACTTAACCTGCTCACAAGAAAAGCAACCCACATCCGTAATCATCTCCCAGAATACCAACAAGAAACTACACCCTGAAACTCATGAATGCGCAAATTGACAACATGACCATACCTCTCGAAGAGGGAAGAGCACAAAAGAACCTCGATGCCAAACGAGTCATCGGTGGTGAAAAAATCAGCGGCTTCGGCCTCCTTCCCCTCAAATACCCGTGGGCGTGGGACATATATTCGGACATGCGTGCCAACCACTGGGAGCCAGAGGACATTCCCATGCAGAAAGATGTCGAGCAATGGCGCTCCGATGAAATATCCGATGTGGAACGCTGGATTATCAAGATGGGCATTGGCTATTTTTCTGCCGCAGAGGGCATTGTGGGAGATAACATGATCCATGTGATACGCGATCAGGTCACAGCCCCTGAGCTGGAGCTGGTTTTCCGCCGTCATGCCCACGAGGAGAACATCCATGCTGATTCATTGGTGTATATGGTGTCTTCCCTGGGGCTCAACCCGCACGAGTGTGAAGCGATTTTCGAAGATGTGCGCACCGTTCAGGAAAAAACCAATTTCGTGGTTTCCAACAGCAGGTCGCTGCGCCGCGACATGGACATGTCCCTGATTGAAAACAAGCAGGCACTTGCCCGCAATGTCTTCATCTTTGGTCAGTGCATGGAAGGCACCCAGTTCTATGGGCTCTTTGGCATGATTCTCAGCCTTTACCGCCAGAACAAGTTCCCCGGTATCGGCCAGATGTTCCGCTATACTCTGCGGGATGAATCCAACCACATCGAACTGCTGCGCAATTTGCTCATCGACCTCGTTAACGAGAATCCCGAGATATGGACCGAGGAGTTTAAAAACGAATTGCGCGACACCATGGCAGAAGCCATCCGCCTTGAGAAAAACTTCATTCGTGACTGTCTCCCTGTCTCCTCTGTTGGTCTCAACCTCGAAGACTTTGAGCAGTATATTGACTATATTGCCGACCGTCGTTTGCAAACCTGTGGACTCGAGCCGCTCCGGGGCAACGTGGAAAACCCCTTTCCATGGCTGGCCGAAATGATGGACATCAAGAAGGAGCAAAACTTCTTCGAAGGTCGTGTCACTGAGTACCAGAAGTCAACAGCACTCGGCAATATCGACGACGACGAACTGTAAGCCGTCGCCCCCCTTGTTCTCTAGCTGGCCCTGCCGGCTTGCGCCAAACCCCTGCCCTACCCCCTCTTTCCAAACCATTCATACAACCAAAATCCAATAACCATAGAATAACCTGCGCCCATGTATCGCTCCATTTCTCTCGAAGAAGACCTTGCTCTCAAGAAAGTCATCACTGACCGTGCTGCATCCACAGACAACACTGACCGCTTTGACTGGCGTGCTGTACTTGGTGAGCAGACTGCGGACCGTGTTCCCCAGATACTTGTTACCCACGGGAAAGAGGAAGAAGAGCTCTCGCTTGCCAAGGTGGCAGACACCATCGGCAGTGCCCTGACCGATCTTCTCATCTCACGCCAGGAGCAACTTGAGAAAATCTTCAATGAGGAGAACTGCAACTTTGTTTCCAACGTTGCCCAGAGTGTTGCCAAGTCCCTTACGGAGCAGGTTCACGATGGTGGCAAATTGCGCCTCTCTCACAACGATTTGTATCTTCTAATCGAGAAGGCGCTCATTGAGAATGACGCTCACGATGTTGCCAAGTCCCTCGTCTTCTCTCGCTCACTGGAAAAAAATGGGGAGGTGATTGTTTCCGAGGAGCCGCAGGCAATGCCGGTGAGGCTGATTCGCCGCAACGGCAATGTGGTGCCTTGGAGCCAGACCAAGATTGAGATTGCGGTGCGTAAGGCGTTTCTCTCCATCAAGGAGGATCCGGAAGCCGCCGTGCAGATTGCTCATGCAGTAACCGAGAGCATCAGGGATGGCGACTCGGCTTTTGCGCACATCGAAAACGTGCAGGACCTCGTGCAGGAAGAGCTGATGCGCCAGGGTTACTTCAAGGCGGCAGAAGCCTACATTCTCTATCGTGCCAAGCGCGCGCAGATGCGTATCGATGAAGAGCCAGCGGAAGACCCGAATCAGGAGTCCATGGTGGTAGTCACCGAGGAAGACGGCAGCACGCAGTTCTGGGATGGGACCGAACTTAAGAGAAGGATCGCATTTGCCTCCATAGGGCTGGATCTCTGTCTCTCAGAACAGGAAATTGAGCAGGAGTTGCGCCGTTCCATCGGTGCGGAGATCAACCGCGAGGCTCTGAGATCAACCATCATCCTTAACGCCAAGTCCCTTATCGAGCGCGATGCGGATTTTGCCAAGTTTGCCGGCCGCATCCTGTTGAGCTACATCTACGAGGAAGTGCTCCAATGGGATATCCTCATCGATGGAATTGACGGGCTCAAGTCCGCGCACAGCCAGTATTTCGGCAAGTATCTCGAGCATGGTGTCAAGATCAAGCGCATCTCCCCTGAGGTGGTTGCCCAGTATGATATTGAAAAACTCGCCGACGCCCTTGACCCGACAGCGGATCTCGATTTCGACTACCTGGGTATTCAGACACTCTATGATCGCTACCTGATTGTTGATAAAACCGGAGACAAGCCGCGCCGTCTTGAGACACCCCAGTTCTTCTGGATGCGTGTTGCAATGGGGCTTTTCCGTGCTGAGAAGGAAAACCGTGAAGACTGGGCCATTCGCCTCTACTCTCTCTACAAAGGACGGCGCTTCTGCTCCAGCACGCCGACACTGTTTAACTCTGGAACTCTGCACTCCCAGTTGTCTTCCTGTTATCTCTACAAAGTAGATGACTCGATCGAGTCCATCATGCAGCGGGGTATCGCAGAGAATGCCTACCTCAGCAAGTGGGCAGGTGGCTTGGGAGGTTCCTGGACCGCCGTGCGTGGCACGGGTGGTTACATCCAGGGGACCAATGGTGAGTCCCAGGGAATTATACCATTCCTCAAACTTCACAACGATCAGCTCGTTGCCGTCAACCAGGGAGGCAAGCGTCGTGGTTCCGGCTGTGCCTATCTCGAGTCCTGGCATAACGACATTGAGGATTTCCTCGAGCTTCGCAAGAACACAGGAGACGAGCGTCGCCGCTGCCATGACATGAACACGGCGAACTGGATCCCCGACCTCTTCATGAAGCGCATGGAGGCACGTCAGGACTGGTCGCTTTTCCGCACGAACGAGACCCCTGATTTGCATGACCTCTATGGCAAGGCGTTTGAGTTGCGCTATGAGGAATACGAAAAAATGGCCGAAGAAGGCAAAATTTGGTCACGCAAGATACCGGCCATTGAGCTGTGGAAGGGAATGCTCAAGATGATCTTTGAGACAGGCCACCCGTGGATCACCTTCAAGGACCCATGCAACCTGCGCAGTCCACAAGACCATTGTGGTGTGATTCACTCAAGCAACTTGTGCACGGAGATCACCCTCAATACCTCAGACGAGGAAACCGCGGTCTGTAACCTGGGGTCAGTCGTGCTTGATACTCATATCACAGCTGATGGATCGCTGGATCATGAGATGCTTAAAGAGACCATTACCGTTGCCATCCGGGCACTCGATAATGTGATCGACATCAATTTCTATCCCACTGAAGCTGCCAAGACCGCTAACAGCCGTCACCGGCCAATCGGCATGGGTGTCATGGGTCTGCAGAATGCGCTCTACAAGAAAGGGCTTTCGTTTGCCTCTGATGCGGCTGTTGAATTCAACGATGAGTTCATGGAAGCCATTGCCTATTATGCCTACAATGCCTCATGTGATCTTGCGGCTGAGTCCGGAACGTATTCCAGCTATCAAGGTTCCAAGTGGGACAGAGGCATTCTTCCACAGGATACTGTGGACTTGCTGGAAGACGAGCGTGGAGTGGAAGTGGATGTGCCACGAGGCGCGAAAATGGACTGGAGCCACCTGCGTGAGAAAATTGCGCAGCACGGCATGCGTAATTCCAATGTGCTCGCCATTGCCCCCACAGCCACGATTTCCAATATCATGGGAACCACGCCTTGTATTGAGCCCAATTACAAAAACCTGTATGTGAAATCCAACCTCTCCGGAGACTTTATTGTGCTCAACCGTGAGCTGGTCAACGATCTCAAGAAAGAGGGGCTTTGGAACCAGGACATGCTCGATCAACTGAAGTACTTCGATGGAGAGCTTGCCGATGTTGAAGATATTCCTGAGAGCTTGAAAGAGAAGCATCAGACAGTGTTCAGTGTGGGCTACAAATTCATCATTGATGCCGCAGCTCGCAGGCAGAAGTGGATTGATCAGTCCCAGAGTGTGAACCTCTTCCTTGCGGAGCCTGACATGAAGACACTCTCCCACATGTATCGTCATGCGTGGCACACCGGTCTCAAAACGACTTACTACCTCCGCACTCTGCAGGCTTCCAATATTGAGAAGTCAACCATCGCAGTGAAGAAGGATGTCAGAGGCATAGCTGCCACTCCCGGCGAGCAGAAGAAAGAATACACCGCAGCCGAGAAGCAGGCATGCAGCATTGACGCCATGCTCAATGGTGGTGAGTGCGAAGCTTGCCAGTAACCATTGTCATTTATTCATAGTCACAGCCCTCCTGCTCATCATGAGTAGGGGGGTTTTTATATAGTCCATGCCGACCTACCAGAACGACTTCTGCTGCGGCACTGAGGGATGGCGGCAATTCCTCTTCGAAGACCTCACTCAAATACCAAATTCCTGGCAGTAGCAGTTAGTTTGATGAGAGCAATGTTGCCCAATAAGGGCAAAGTTGTTTCATGCGGTTGTTGAGATTACTACCTGCAGGAAAATTCAGCCCGACACCCAAATGTCCTCCCCCAGCCACCCAACCCAAAAACGCATCCATTTCATTGATGCCGCCCGGGCGGTGGCAATCCTTCTCATGCTGGAAGGGCATTTCATTCACCTTACCCTTCAACCCGAATACCGCGACCTCGCCCATCCCGTATATGCCACTTGGCATTTTATACGAGGATTCACCGCACCGCTCTTCTTTTCGGTCACCGGTGTTATCTTTGTATTTCTCCTTTCCCGTGGTCGGGATTCCCCTCGTTCCGGAGGCAATCAACGCGTCAAAAGAGGCTTCAAACGTGCCTTGGAGCTTCTTTTCTGGGGGTATCTCCTCCAAACGAATGTCCTCAACTTCAACGAATACCTCAACGGGACCTTCAGCAATTGGAACTTTGCCTTCCACGTCCTGCAATGCCTGGGCGTTGGCATTTTGTTGCTTTTACTTGTCTATGGCTTATTCACCCTTTTCAAAAAAGGGCCACTCTTCCTCTACTACCTGCTCGCCGGCGTAGCTGTTTTCGCCCTCTATCCCAGCTTCAAAACCCTGCCGCCGGACCAATATTTTCCCCCTCATGCCCCGGAATTGATCCAAAACCTGTTTCACGGTCCCTACTCCGTCTTTCCGCCCATTCCCTGGACCGGGTTTGTCCTTTTGGGAGGCGCAGTCGGAGCCCTGATTTGGAAATACCGTGAATACGTCCGGGATCCCCGGTTTTCCCTCTTAATGACCCTGAGCGGGATAGGTATATTTTTCCTGAGTCACGGTGCATTGTGCTCGATCGATTTTGTCTTTTCGGGGAATAAAGAATGGTTTGTGAAAAGTTCATGGCTGATCGGACGTTTTGGGCAGGTTTTGATCGTATTGGGTCTGCTCATGAGAACGGAAAAATACTTCAAGCGCTCCGACGGCCTTTTCCTCAAAGTCGGCCAAAAAACCCTGCCGATTTATGTGATCCACGTTATGATCCTATACAGCGGATTCATCGGAGTGGGATTGAACAAAGTATGGGAGGAAAACCTTGGGCCTTGGGAGGCCACTTTTGGAGCCGCCCTATTCATCGCCTTTTTCATTGTCCTAATCCACTATTATCACCACCTGGAAAATGCCTGGGCCCGGATCAAAAAAGTCCTTCGTGCTCCTTTCAGCCAGTAATCGCCCGCAGCCGCAGTGGTAAACCAGCCATCATTGCTGGTGTGATTTGTACGAGAACTGGCCCCCATTTTGGGGTGTTTCATTTTTTCAGATCCTGAATACGGGTACGAAGAAGAAAGGCAATAGGGGGTATTAAACCCTACGGTGGTTGACAGATCGGCTGCGGCATGGTTGCTCTCTGGGCAACGTAAGTCCCAACCGAAATAGATTATGCCTGAAACACCTGCTGATGTAGCCGCCGCCCCTGATGATTCTGTGAAGACCGAGAGTGGTCTTGCTTCGAAAGTTCTCCAAGCCGGAACGGGTGAAGATAACCCCACCGCTGCTGATACGGTGACCGTGCATTACTCCGGCTGGACGACGGACGGGAAAATGTTCGATAGCTCGGTGGAGCGTGGCGAGCCGACCAGTTTCCCATTGGGTCAGGTGATTGCCGGCTGGACCGAGGGTCTGCAGCTCATGGTGGTTGGGGAGAAGCGTCGCTTCTGGATTCCGGAAGACCTTGCCTATGGCCCGGTTGTTCCCGGTAGCGGCCGCCCGGGTGGTATGCTTTGCTTTGATGTGGAGCTTCTAGGTATCAAGGAAGCACCCAAGCCACCTGAGGATGTTGAGAAAACCGATGGGGGAGTTGCTTACAAAATCGTGGAAGAAGGATCTGGCGAAAGCCCGGGAGATGGGGACGTCGTTACCTTCCATTTCACTGCGGCGACGATGGATGGAAACACCGTGCAGGATACCCGCAAAGGTCAATCTCCTCCAAGTGCTCCGCTCGACAAATTGCCACCAGCTCTTGGTGAGCTCCTTGGCGAGATGAAAACCGGAGAACAGCGCAAGGCATGGTTGCCCGAGCCCCAGGCGCCCGGTGGATTTATCGTCGCGGACCTGGAACTCGTTTCCAGCAAAGAGGCACCACCAGCACCAGCAGTGCCTGAGGATGTGGCAGCTGCCCCTGAGGATGCTGAGAAGACCGATAGCGGACTCGCTTCCAAGCTGCTCAATGAAGGAGAAGGTGACGAGAAGCCCAAGGCCAGCGATACTGTGAAAGTTCACTACACAGGCTGGACCACGGACGGAGAAATGTTCGATAGCTCGGTAACGCGCGGTGAACCCACCGAGTTCCCGCTCAACGGCGTGATCAAGGGTTGGACCGAAGGGGTGCAGCTGATGGTCGCCGGCGAGAAGCGTCGCTTCTGGATCCCGGAAGACCTGGCCTACGGCCCGGCTGTTCCCGGCAGTGGCCGCCCCGGCGGGATGCTGGTGTTTGATGTCGAGCTCCTGGAAATCGTTCGCTAGACAGAGGGTCCCACAGGCACGGCAGCCAAGCCGACTTGTCCCACCCACCACAAAGAAGGGTCCGGGTTAGAAAGAGACATTGTTTTTCTCCGCCGTGGCGGAGGGACTACTAGCGGATCACGCCACGCTCACTGCCACGGATGAACTCGACAAGTCTTGCAACGTGTGGGTCCTGAGACAAATCCGATTCGGCTAACTCACTGGTCAACTCGGTGAAATTGGTTTTCTTGCCAAGGAAGAGCTTTTTGTAGGCGTGCTTGAGCGCACGGCAAGTCTCATCATCGAAGCCCCTTCTCTTAAGGCCGACAGTATTGAGGCCCCTGACAGCTGCGGGGTTGCCGTCAACAATGGTAAACGGAGGAACGTCCTGCACTATTTTGGTGCAACCTCCCACCATGGAGTGTTCCCCAATTTCACAAAACTGGTGGGCACCGGAGAGGCCGGAAATAATGGCGTAGTCACCCACGATACAATGCCCTCCCAGCGTGCCGTTGTTGGAGAGGATGCAGTGATTGCCGACCTGGCAATCGTGTGCCACGTGGGAGTAGGAAAGAAAGAGATTGTGGTCCCCGATGCGGGTCGGAACCTCCTCGGTGGTGCCACGATGGATCGTGGTGTTTTCGCGGAAGGTGTTGTAGTCGCCGATAATCAGTGCAGTCGGCTCACCCTCGTATTTCAAGTCCTGGGTAACTTGACCGATGGCGGAGAAGGGGAAAAAGGCGTTGTAGTTACCGATGGTTGTGTGCCCCTCGATGACCACGTGGGATTTGAGGACACTGCCCTTGCCAATGCTGACGTTGGCCCCGATCACGCAATAGGCACCAATGGTGACATCCTCAGCTATGCTTGCGGAGGAATCGATGATGGCCGTAGGATGGATCAGGGAATCTGACATCGGGGCGTGGTTTTCTGAGCGTGAGCTTAGTTGTCGAGTAAGGCGAACTTAAGCTCTCCGGAGGATGCGATCTCCCCGTTGACGATGCAACGGCATACGGCGGAGCCAATATTGCGCCTTACCTTGAGGATTTCCGCCTCAATGAAGAGGGTGTCTCCGGGTAGCACGGGTCTGCGCCATTTGACATTGTCCACGCTCATGAAGTAGCCGATCTTGCCCTGATTCTCGGGTTTGCGCAGCAAAAGAATGGAGGCGACCTGAGCCATAGCCTCGACCTGAAGCACGCCTGGCATCACGGGGTGGCCGGGGAAGTGACCCTGGAAGAAAGGCTCGTTGATCGTCACATTTTTGACCCCGGTGCATTTGTTGTCACCCTCAAAGTCAACGACCCGATCGAGCATGAGGAACGGATAGCGGTGCGGAAGGATTTGCATCACCTCGTTGATATCCAAGACGCCTTCACCCTCGGGGATTTTCAATGGAGGCACCATGGTTCGCATACGCAGGTATTCCTCCTTCAGTGTGGCCGCCATCTTTGTGTTGGGCCCGTGACCAGGCTTGATGCAGATCACGTGCCCCATGATGCGCTTGCCACTCAACATCAAATCACCAATGACATCGAGTGCCTTGTGGCGGGCGAATTCATTGGTAAAGCGCATGGGCTCCTTACTCATCACCTCATCGCCACGCACTACCACAGCATTCTCAAGGCTGCCGCCCTTGATCAGGCCCTTGTCGAGCAGGGGTTTGACATCCTCGTAGTAGACAAACGTGCGAGCCGGGGCGATTTCTGTCTCGTAGAGCTCCGGGTTGACCTCGCTGGAGAAGAACTGCGTGAAACGCCCATCGGGTCCGATGTTGGTGCAGGATACCCTGAATTTCTTATCCGGGACAATAGTGATGAGCGAGCCCCCTTTGGTTTCCATATGAATGGGCTCTCGAATCTCATAGACCTTGCGGTGTTTGTCCTGTTCCTCGAGGCCTGCTTTTTTGATCAGTTCGACATAAGGTTTGGATGAGCCGTCTCCGATGGGAGGCTCGTTGGCATCCATCTCGATGATGGCATTGTCAACACCCATGCCACACAAGGCAGAGAGAATGTGCTCCACGGTGTGTACTTTGACAGAACCCTCGGCCAGAGTGGTGGCACGCTCGACGGTTTGTACCTTGGAGACATCCGCATCAATAAAGGGTTGGTCATCCAGATCGACCCGGCGGAATTTGAAGCCATGTCCAGCAGGGGCTGGTTTGATAGTCAGGCTTACTTTTTCTCCTGTGTGAAGAGAGGTTCCTTCCAAGGTGGCACTGGAGGCGACTGTATGTTCCATCTCGACTGACATGCTTAGGCAATAGGGCATTGCAGACCGGTTGACAAGCATTTGCATGGGCATATCGGGCCGGTATTTTTACGCATGACCCATGCGAGGTGTGACAAAAACTGCAAACACAAGCTGACAGCGGCCGGGATTCATTCTATGAAAAAGGCGTGATGCAGAAACTTGTCTTTTTGGATGCCATGACGGTGGGGGATATTGATCTCAAGCCGTTTGATCGCTTTGGGCCCTTCACGGCATTTGAGACCACTGCGCGAGAGCAGACAGTTGAGCACCTCTCCGGGATGACCGTCGCCATTACCAACAAGGTGGTTATTGATGAGGAGATCATTGCAAAAGTGCCGGCGCTTAAACTTATTTGTGTTGCTGCAACGGGAACAAATTGTGTGGATCTGGATGCGGCAGCCAAGGCAGGCATTACTGTATGTAATGTCGCCGGCTATTCCACAGCCAGTGTGACCCAGCACACAATGGGGCTGTTAATCAATCTGGCCACGGGCATGCATCTTTATGCTGGAGAGCTTGGTGCATGGAGCAAATCGCCCATCTTCACACGGCTTGACCACCCCATGATTGATCTTGCTGGGAAGACGCTGGGCATCATCGGGCTGGGAACCATTGGCCGGTCAGTGGCTCGTGCGGCCCAGGGGCTTGGCATGGAAGTCATCGCGCTCGCACGTGACGGGGCTCAGCAGGAGGGAGGTATTGCCCGCGTTGCAGCCCCCGCATTTTACGAACAGAGTGATGCCGTTACACTTCACTGTCCATTGACGACCCAAACAGAAAACATCATCAACATGAGGACACTATCAATGATGAAGCCCAGTGCCTTTCTCATTAACACGGGGCGAGGCCAGCTCGTTGATGAACAGGATCTGGCCGAAGCGCTCAAGCACGGTGTCATCGCGGGTGCGGGCCTGGATGTGCTCAGTGAGGAGCCGCCGGCGCCCGACCACTGTTTGTTGGCGGCCGATATCCCTCACCTCTTGATTACGCCACATACCGCCTGGGCGTCCCGGGAATCGCGGCAGAGGTTAATGGATGAGGTGGTTGAGAATATCTCTGCCTATTTGGCAGGGAATCCAAGGAACAGAGTCAATTAGACTGTCATGAGTTCAGTCTCCTTGGCGGCAAGATGCTCATCGATTTCCTTGATGTACTTGTTGGTGAGGTCCTGAACATCGCTCTCAAAATCGTGCATGCCATCCTCTGTAAGGGTATTGTCAGACTTCATCTTTTTGGCCGCGTCCATGCCATCCTTGCGGCAGCCACGTACGCGTACCCGTGCTTCCTCAGCCTGAGCCTTCACCATTTTGACCATGTCCTTCCGGCGCTCCTCGGAAAGTTCTGGCACAGGAATGCGAAGGTGTTTGCCTTCGTTGGCAGGATTTAATCCTGTATTGCTTTCTAGAATCGCTTTTTCAATGTCCCCGGTTGTGGATGGGTCAAATGGTTGAACCATGATCATGCGTGGCTCTGGAACAGTGATGACAGCAAGGGCCTTGACCTTCATGTTGCTGCCATAGCTCGCAACGTTGACGTCGATGTTCTCGACCAGCGCAGGGCTCGCCTTGCCGGTGCGAATGGCTGCAAATTCATGAACGGCGTATTCTACGGCCTTCCTCATGCTCTCCTCGGTGCTTTTAATAGTTTCGCTGGGGTCCATGTGATGATGGTTTGGGTGTGGGTTGATTAAACGTTATCCTTTGTGAACGATAGTGCCGATGTCAGATCCGGATAGTGCCTCGGTAATATTACCATTACCGCCGATGTCAAAGACGATAATGGGGATGTTGTTGTCCATGCATAAAGTGAAGGCGGTTGAGTCCATGACCTTGAGGCTCTGGCCGAGACACTCCTTGAATGTGATGGTCTCGTAACGATTGGCGTCAGGATTTTTCTTCGGGTCCGAGCAATACACTCCGTCCACCATGGTGGCTTTCATGATGGCATCCGCACCCATTTCGCTGGCACGGAGGGCTGCGGTGGTATCCGTGGAGAAAAACGGGCTGCCCGTACCGGCAGCAAAAATGACTACATTACCCTCGCTAAGGAGCCTGCTGGCTTTGCGGCGGATGAAGGGTTCGGCGACATTTTTCATTTCTATGGCGGATTGAACCACGCACATGACTCCCTCAGCCTCGAGTGCGCTTTGCAGTGCCAAGGCATTCATCACAGTCGCCATCATGCCGACGTAATCTGCAGTTGCACGGTCCATGCCTCGTGCACTTGCGCTGGCACCACGCCAGAAATTACCACCGCCACAGACGACACCAATCTCGACACCGGATGCGGCGGCCTTCTGTATTTCCTTGGCGACGCGCTCAACGATCTCTGGTGATATATTGTCCTGACTGCCCGGTTCCCTCAATGCCTCGCCGCTGAGTTTGAGAATTACACGTTTAAAAGACCGGGTGTTGTCAGCTTCACTCATGATGGTGATGAAGAATCATGAATACCGTCATTCGAGTCAAGGCGGTAATAGGCGAATGGCAAATAACAGTTTTTATTAGAACGTCCTTTTGTAAAAAAGGGAATTCGTGTAGGCTCCCCCTTATGATTCCGAAAGATGAAGAAAGAGTGATCGAGCTGGAGTTTCTCAGGGCAACAGAAAATGCAGCGCTGCACGCATCCCACTGGATGGGGCGTGGAGACAAGGAGGCTGCCGACTTTGCTGCCTGTGATGCCATTCGAGGTATGTTTGATCTCATGGATATATGTGGCGAGGTGGTCATCGGTGAGGGAATCAAGGATGAGGCCCCGGGTCTCTTCAAAGGGGAAAAGGTAGGAACGTGGCTAGAAGGAGGCCCCCGGTTTGATGTGGCGCTTGATCCCGTTGATGGCACCACCAATGTGTCGAAGGGAATGCCCAACTCCATTAGCTGTATTGCAGCGGCTATCCCGGAGGACGGTCAGGAATGCGCACTGCAGGACATCCCGGCATTTTATATGAACAAGCTCTCTTACCCGGAGGTGGTGAGACAGGCGTGGATTAAAGACCCTTCACTGCCAGTGAGTATCGACGCTCCCATCACGGAAGTGATCAAAATCACGGCCAAGCTGCTCGATAAGAATGTCCGTGATATAACTGTCATGGTTCTGGATCGTCCGCGCAACGAATACATCATTGAGCAGGTGAGAACCTTGGGCAGTAAATTGCGCATGATTGCCGACGGCGACATCACAGCCGCAATGGCCCCTGCCATGGCGAGTACAGATGTTGATATCTATGCAGGTATTGGTGGCGCACCGGAAGCAGTGCTTTCAGCGGCCGGCCTCAGATGCCTGGGGGGTGGTCAACAGGCCAAGATATGGCCAGCTAACGATGCGGAGAAACAGGAGCTCATTGATGCTGGCTGGGGCGACGCCCTGGACAAGACATACAGATCGAGGGATCTTGCCGGCGGCAACAACATTCTTTTCTGCGCCACGGGTATCAGCCCAAGCCCGCTGCTGCAGGGAGTCCATATTGAAGGCCAGACGGCAGTCACGCATTCCGTATTGATGCGCATCAAAAGCAAGACCGTGCGCTTCGTGGAGGCACACCATGACCTGCGCACCAAGACGATCCGCCTCCGCTCAACGGCTGAGGAAACCAGGATGTAAGGAACTAGGCCAGCCCGTCCTTGCGGGCTTGCTTCCAGTAGGCGTACTCCGAGCGGTTGAAGTCGATATATTCCGGTGACAAGTCACTGGAGTAGACCTCGTATTCCGCCTTGCCCAGGTGTAGGTTGACGGTGATGGTGAACTGATCCTTTGCAACAATGTTACGCAGGGTGTCCATCGGAGTGCTCGCTTGCATGCCGCCGAGGCATGCGGCTTTGCCATTGATGTGGATGTCGATGAGTTCTTCGCGAACACTGGCCCGGGAATAACCCACAGCGTGAATGATACGTCCCCAGTTCGGGTCATTGCCATTCCATGAACTTTTCACGAGTGCGGAGTTGGCAACTGCCTCCGCCACCTTGCGAGCATCGAGGTAGGTTCGTGCCCCCTTGACCTCTACGGTGACAAACTTGGTCACACGTTCGCCATCCCGGACAAGTGCCTTGGCCATCTTGAGCATGACATATTCCAGGGCCTCCCGGAACTGCCGGCATTCCTTGCTATTGCGCTTGATGCTGGGCATGCCGCTCTGACCATTTGCCAGGCCAATGACCGTATCATTGGTGCTCATGTCGCCATCGATGGTGATGCGGTTAAATGACATGTCTACAGCCTCCAAGAGCGATTTCTGGAAGCATGAGGAACTGACTTTGGCATCGGTGGTAATGAAGCACAGCATGGTTGCCATGCTGGGACAAATCATACCCGCCCCCTTGGCGCACGCTCCAATGCGCACCCGGTGGTCGCCAATGTCGAGTGATACCGCAATCTCCTTTTTGCATGTGTCACTGGTCATGATGGCGCGTGCAACATCATCGCTGTTGTTGGGCCCCAGGCCCTCAACCAGTTCCGCGATCTTGGGCTCAATACGCATCATCGGCATGGGAAGACCGATGACTCCTGTAGAGCAGACAGCTATTTGCCGCTGGCGCAATCCAAGCTCCTTGGAGACCAGCTGACATGTTTTGCGTGCATCGCTGATACCTTTCACGCCGGTGCAGGCATTGGCATTGCCGCTGTTGGCGACAATGGCCTGAACCTTGTCCGCTTTCAGGTATGCCTGAGATACCTTGACTGGAGCAGCCTTGACACGGTTGGTAGTGAAAGTCCCGGCGGCACTGCAGGGGTGCTTGGAATAAATAAGGGCCAGGTCAAGCCTCGGGTCCTCCGGGTTTTTGATGCCGGCACTCACAGCAGATGCGCTGAAGCCCCTCGGGGCACACACTCCTTTTTTAATTCTTTTGATGTGGGCACTGGAAGACATGGCGAATCATAACCCTGAGTGGGTTTTAATAATTTTGCAAGCCGGCCGTTTCGGGAAATGAGCACAGAAGGTTGAAATTCTGAATTGCCTGGCCGGCTGCACCTTTGCCCAGATTGTCCTCTGCGCTCAGCAAAAGGACGCGCCCGGTACGTAGGTCGTGATCCCAACCTATATCAATGAAGTTGGTTCCGGTAACGTTTTTGGTGTCAGCACAACCACCCTTGCCTAACAGGCGAACGAAATGCTCATCACCATAAGCCTCTTCGAGGCATTGATCTATAGCAGAGGGGTCACCTGTGAGTGAGGCACTGGTAGTAGTGCAGATGCCGTTGTGGACAGGCACCAGATGCGGGGTGAAGGAAATGGTAATCGGCTCTCCTGCTGCCTTGCCAAGCTCCTGCTCTATCTCGGAGAGGTGGCGGTGCTTGGGAACAGAGTAGGCCCGCACGCTTTCATTGGCCTCGCAGAAGATCAGCGGCAGGCTGGCATTGCGGCCAGCACCACTGACACCGGACATCGAGCAAGTGACAATACTTGCCGGGTCGATGAGTTTTTTCCGAAGCAATGGAATAAGCGGTAGACTGATGCTGGTTGGGTAGCAGCCGGGAGAGGCCACTAGCCGCGCGCCAGCGATGCTATCACGGTGCACTTCGGGTAATCCGTAGACTGCCTCTGCGAGTAGTGTGGGTGCAGGGTGGTCGCCATCATAAAATTCCTTGTAGACTTGAGGGTCGTCCAGGCGGAAGTCCGCGCTGAGATCGACAATCCTGAGCCCTTTATCAAGCAAGCTTGCGGCATAGCCCGCGGCTACCCCGTGGGGCAGGGCGAGAAAGGCAATTTCGGCACCACTTTCAGCAACGGCATCAGGGTCAGGATCTATGAATGAGAGCTCGGCTGCGGGTGCACCTTTAAAGCGGGGAAAAAGATCTGCAACCTTACTGCCTGCATTCTGGCGTGAAGTCACGCATACCAACTCGGCATGGGGATGAGAGAGTAACAGGCGCAGGAGTTCCAATCCAGTGTAGCCACTGGCTCCTATGACAGCTATCTTGGCAGGTTTCATTAGATGTTGGAAATGCCATGAAAATACGTGCTTGCCAACTCCTAAGTGATGGGGTTAATTGCGCCCCCTGTCTGACATCAGACAATATTCTGAGAATACCGGGACGTGGCGCAGTTTGGTAGCGCACTTGCATGGGGTGCAAGGGGTCGCTGGTTCGAATCCAGTCGTCCCGACCATTCTCAACAAAAGGAATCGCCATTAGGTGGTTCCTTTTGTTGTTCCGGGAGGGCTGGATGAGAACGCAGTTTGAGCGCACGATACAATGAACCAGAAATGCGGAGGAGCATTTCTGCAAATTGGCACAGCCCCGATGGGTCGGGGCAATCCAGTCGTCCCGACCATTCTCAACAAAAAGGAATCGCCGTTAGGTGGTTCCTTTTGTTGTTTCGGGAGGAATGGATGAGAACGCAGTTCGAGTGCACTACTGGCACGGAGTGAGCGCAGCGCGCGATACTTTGCCCCAAGTTTCCGGAGGAATGGATGAGAACGCAGTTCGAGTGCACTACTGGCACGGAGTGAGCGCAGCGCGCGATACTTTGCCCCAAGTTTCCGGAGGAATGGATGAGAACGCAGTTCGAGTGCACTACTGGCACGGAGTGAGCGCAG
>JBNACB010000009.1:0-51586 GCA_049632765.1 Akkermansiaceae bacterium
ATGGGTGCTTTTATAAGCATGGGTGTGGAAGGTCAGTATGGGACGAAGAGAGCAGCTGCGGTATGGTCAAAATAGCCCGATTTTCGGGGCTGCCCAGTCATCAGTTCAGATGATTTCCATTGGCTTTCAATACAGCCCGAAGCTCGTAACTTGAATATTCAGAGAGCTTGTAGGTCAGTATAAAAATCGACAATGTCTTACGGGGTGCCCAGTCTGATTCTTTCTAAAAAATTTGCTTGTGAAATCTTTCACAATCACTAGAACCCGCGTGACGTCATGGCTAATTTTTTCCCTCGATGGACCAATTTGCTGCCGCTGAAGATCGCGGTATGCTTGATTTTCGTTGTAATAGGACTCACTGCGGCTTTCTCCTACTACGCCACACCCAAGGCTCAGCGCGTAGGCTACCAGCCCGATCAGCCGATTGATTATGACCACGCCTTGCATGCGGATCAGCTGGGTATCGATTGTCGTTATTGTCACAGTTCAGTGGACAAGTCAGCTTCCGCAGGTGTGCCAACTGCCAACACCTGTTGGAATTGTCACCAGCATGTTCAGAAGGGCAGCCCCAAGCTAGCCCCATTGCGTGCAGCCATGGGTGTTGATGAGGACCACGCACCTATTGAGGGCGCGGTCAAGAAGCCTCTTAAATGGGTACGCATTCACAAGTCCCCGGACTACGTGTATTTTGATCACTCCGCTCATGTTAACCGCGGGGTCTCCTGTCAGTCCTGCCACGGCGACATCCACAAAATGGAAAAGGTATATCACGCCAAGAGCCTGAGTATGTCCTTCTGTCTGGATTGTCACCGTGCCCCCGAGGATCACATCAGGCCACTCGAGGAAGTCTACAACCTGGATTACAACGCAGAAAAGTACCTCCTTGAGAACGAGATCAGAAATGAAAAAGGCGAGCGCGTCACAACACAGAAAGAGTTTGGCGAGTTGCTGAAGAAAAACTGGAGCATCCACCCGAAGGAGAGTTGTGCCACCTGTCACCGCTAAGAAGCTTCTGTCACCCCTTTATTCCCTTTTATAGACCTATTTCCCAACAAGCACATGAGCAACCGGAAGAACAACCAACCAGATGCCTCAGTCAATGCCCCGGTAGAGGGCGGCACGAAGATCTGGCGAAGCCTTGGCGAACTCGAGAGCACGGAGCGTTTTCAGGATGCGCTGGACCGCGAATTTATCGAGGGTAGCGCCCAAATGGAAACCGAGGAGGAGCGAGAGGTTTCCCGCCGTTCGTTCATGAAGCTCATGGGGGCTTCATCTGCCCTTGCCGGCATGGGTCTGGCGGCATGCCGTCGCCCTGAGAGCCTTATTGTTCCTTTCGTTGAGTCCCCCGAGTGGAGTGTTCCCGGTAAGCCGGTTCACTTTGCCAGCTCAATGCCCCGTGCCAACGGTGCGGTGCCGCTTGTAGTTACCACCCACGATGGCCGGCCCACCAAGCTCGAGCCCAACAAACTCTATGATCAGCAGGGAGGAACGGACTCCTTTACCCAGGCGTCCATCCTTGACATGTATGATCCGGCCCGTTCCCGTGATTTCCTCCAGAACGGTGAAAAATCCAGCCGCGCGGCCTTCGAGCAGGCGCTTGCTGACATAGCCAAGCCCACGGCCAACATCGGCTTTGTGTTTGGTGAAGACAATTCTCCCACGCGTCTGCGTTTGATTGAAGAGCTCAAGGCCAAGTTTGCCGATGCGAAATTCTTCCAATACGAGCCTCTTGCCGGTCAGGCGCGCAAAGACGCCCACGCAGCCGCTTTTGGTGACGGAGCCAGTGTGACGACCGATTTCTCCAAGGCCAAGGTGGTCCTCTCGCTCGATAGTGATTTCCTCGAGCTCGACCAACAAGGTCCTGTCAGTGGCTTCTTCAAGAACCGCTTTATTGAGGGTGCCGGCTACAACAAGAAGGCGAACCCCAAGGCAATGAACCGCCTTTACGCGGTTGAGGGTGGCTACAGCCTCACCGGCGGTATGGCCGATCACCGCCTGCGCATCGCACCAAGTCAGGTGCCTGCCATCGCCGCGGAGATTGCCAACCAGCTGGGTGCTTCCTGCACGGTCAGGGGTGGTGCAGCCCTCACCGATACGGAGAAAAAATGGGCTGCCGAGTGTGCAAGAGACCTCAAGGCCAATGCAGGCAAGTCCGTGGTGCTCGCCGGTTCACGCCAGAGCCGTGAGCTACAGGATCTGTGCATCACGATTAATTCCCTGCTTCTCAACTACGGCACTACTCTCAAGGCAGTCAACACCGGCCAGGCTAATCATGGCAGCATGGATTCGCTCATCAAGGCGCTCAACGCCAAAGAGTTGGATGCTGTAGTCCTGCTCACGCCAGCAAACCCGGTTTACGACGCCGATGGCTTCGCAGCCGCTGCCAAAAACGCCAAGGTGATTCACCTCGGCTTGCGTGCTGATGCGACTGCTCATGCTGCTGA
This sequence comes from Akkermansiaceae bacterium, assembly GCA_049632765.1. Lineage (GTDB taxonomy): Bacteria > Verrucomicrobiota > Verrucomicrobiia > Verrucomicrobiales > Akkermansiaceae > Oceaniferula. Next base: position 2,445 of record JBNACB010000009.1, read on the forward strand.
CTGGCACGTTCCAGCAGCACACTATCTTGAGAGCTGGGGCGATGCCCGCTCGAGCTCAGGCACACTCACCGTGGTTCAGCCACTGATCCTGCCACTCTATAACGGAGTTTCCGAAATCGACCTTTTGTTGGCATTCCTGGATGGCAAGTTGTTTGATTCCGCCAAAGAGGGCGAAAAGACCTCGGTCTCCTACGATGCTGTTCGCAAAACATTTGCAACTCTCGCTGATGCTTCCGAAAAAAGCTGGCTCAAATTCCTGCGTGACGGTTTCTGGAAGGGGTCAACATATCCAGCCGCCACTGCGCTCAATCCCGTTCCGAACACTCCGGTAACTTTGCCTGCAGCACCAAGCCTCGACAATCTGGAGGTTGTTTTTGCCACAGACGGCTCCATCTACGATGGCCGCTATGCCAACAATGCCTGGCTGCAGGAAGCTCCTGATCCCATCACCAAGGTTTGCTGGGACAACGTTGCGGTTGTGTCTCCAAAAACCGCCAAGGATCTGGGTGTCTACGAGAAAATTCTCAAGCTTCAGCCCAAGGGCAAGGTCTATGGTATTGAGACTGAAAACGCCGGAGTTGGTCCTGACGGGGAGGGCAAAAATCACGCCAACCCATTAATCAAGTTAAGTGTCAATGGCAGAGAACTTGAGGTTGCCATTATGATCGGCTTTGGTCACGCGGACAACGTGGTTTCAATTTCGCTTGGTTACGGTCAAGGATTCAATGAGCACGATGAGCTGGGGCGTAGCTCCTGTTGTGAGGCGCATGTAAGCCAGGTGAGTGTCAATCGTGGCTTCAATGCCTACTCCTTGCGTACGAGTGAGACACCTTACCTTGCTGCCGGCGGAAAGGTCGAAAACCTCGGCAAGCGCTACTCCATCGCCATGACCCAGGAGCACCATGCCATGTATGGCCGTGCCCTTGCCCGGGAAATCTCCACGATGGAGCATGACTATCACGGTCACAAGAAGGATTTCTCTGCCCAGATGAAGGGTGTCAAAAAGCAGGGCATGGATTCCCACGCACCTGAGAACATTTCACTCTACAAGCCCAAGGGAAGCTCAACATGGCACGACAAGGCCAAGGCCGACAAGCACCTCTTCGACGAGCGTCAGCAGTGGGCGATGACCATTGACCTCAACAACTGCATTGGTTGTAACGCCTGCCTGGTTGCCTGCCAGGCGGAGAACAATATCCCGGTTGTGGGTAAGGAGCAGGTGGCCATGGGCCGCGAAATGCACTGGATCCGCATGGACCGCTATTTTGCCGCCGTGGATGGTGACGAGGACAATCCCGAGATGATCCCGCAGCCCGTTGCCTGCATGCAGTGTGAGTCTGCACCATGTGAGACAGTATGCCCGGTCAACGCCACGGTTCACTCTGAGGACGGTCTGAACACGATGGCTTACAATCGCTGTATCGGCACTCGTTACTGCGCCAACAACTGCCCCTACAAGGCGCGCCGCTTTAACTTCTTTGATTACAACAAGCGCAACCCCCTCATCGACAAGAACCTCTACAAAGGCCCCGGAGGCAAGAAGGCCATTGGCGAAGCACCTCATCTGCAGCGCAACCCGAACGTCACTGTGCGTATGCGTGGTGTGATGGAAAAATGCACCTATTGCGTGCAGCGTATCCAGGCAGCCAAGGCCAAGGTGAAAGCAAGGCTCAAGAACAAGGCAACCGTTGCCGGAGGCTCATCCGTGGATGTGACGATGTCAGACAGCGAACTGCGTCCGAAGCTCGACTCCGTCCGTGTAGCGTGCCAGGACGCCTGCCCATCAAGTGCCATCACCTTTGGTAACTTACAGGACGGCAACAAGGCCCAAGTGGTACGTTCGCGCAACTCCGCACGCAACTACGAGCTCTTGCACTACATCGGAACTCTGCCACGCACCACCTATCTGGCCCGTGTCAAGAACCCGAATCCGAGGATGCCGGGAGCCAAGGGTATTGGCCGCGCCACCATCAATATGCACTAAGCGAGTTCCTTCTTGTTTTCATAACAATCACCAACTTCCAAATCATCATTTCCCATGTCGGATACCACGATCGAAAAAGACCCGAATAAGCCAGTGATCCCGGTCATGGAGCGTGAGAAGCTTATTCTCAATAATCGTTCCTACAACTGGATCACCGAGCGCATCTGCGGCATCCTCGAGAACAGGCAGCCCGCCATTTGGTGGATGCTTTTCATTCCCAGTGTAATCATCGCTGTTGTCGGTGTCGGAGGTGGTCTGTTTTACCTCGTGTCCACGGGTGTCGGTGTCTGGGGTAACAGCAACCGTGCGATGTGGGGCTGGCCGATTGTGAACTTCGTTTTCTGGATTGGTATCGGCCACGCCGGAACGCTTATTTCCGCCATTCTTTTCCTGACTCGTCAAAACTGGCGAACCTCCATTAACCGGGCCGCGGAGGCGATGACCATCTTTGCGGTGGTGTGCGCCGGCATTTATCCGATGTTCCACGTTGGTCGTTTGTGGATGGTCTGGTTCCTCGCTCCCATTCCTAATGCCAACGCGATCTGGCAGAACTTCAAGTCGCCCCTTCTCTGGGACGTGTTTGCTGTCTCCACCTACTTCACGATCTCGCTGATCTTCTGGTATCTCGGTATGGTGCCTGACCTGGCCACCATCCGTGACCGTGCCAAGCCGGGCATTCGCAAACTTCTCTACGGAATCTTCTCCCTTGGTTGGCGCGGCGGCAACCGCCAGTGGAGCCACTACGAGGTTGCCTACTTGCTTTTGGCTGCACTCTCAACCCCGCTGGTTCTCTCCGTGCACTCGGTGGTGAGCTTCGACTTCGCCACCTCGGTCGTGCCCGGATGGCACACCACCATCTTCCCGCCATACTTTGTGGCCGGAGCGGTGTTTGGTGGATTCGCCATGGTGCTCACCATCATGATCCCGGCCAGGTATATCTATGGCCTTCATGATCTCATTACCATGAAGCACATTGAGAACATGGCCAAGATCATCCTGCTTACAGGAACCATCGTCGGCTATGCCTACCTCATGGAGCTCTTCGTGGCCTTCTACTCCGGCGCCAAGTATGAGGGGGCTGCCTTCTTCTACAGGATCGCCGGACCTTACTGGTGGGCTTATCTCGCCATGATGTCTTGTAACGTGCTCTCACCCCAGTTGTTCTGGTTTAAGTATTGCCGCGAGAATCTCTGGATTGTCATGGGGGTTTGTATGGCGGTCAACGCCGGTATGTGGTTTGAGCGTTTCGTCATTATCGTCACCACACTCCCACGCATGTGGTTGCCCGGTGACTGGAAATACTACAACCCCAGCTGGGTTGATATCATGACCTATGTGGGAACCATCGGCCTGTTCCTGACACTCTTCCTGCTCTTCCTCAAGTTCCTGCCATGTATCAACATCGCCGAGGTCAAGTGGACCTTGCCGCAGAGTGATCCTCACCATGATGACAAGGAAGAACTCGATGACCAGGGGGTCAAGCCTGAGGCTTCCTACCAGCACGAGCTTCCTGAGACCACCTACTAGAACCCGCTTTTACCCACTTTAAATTACTAGCTTACACTGATGAATACCAAACGCGTATACGGCTACCTCGCCGAATTCAAAAGTGCCTCTGCCCTCTACAAGGCGGCTGAGAAGGTGCGTGATGCAGGCCACAAGAAGTGGGACTGCTACTCACCCTATCCCATCCACGGACTCGACAAGGCCATGGGCATGAAGAAATCGATTCTTCCCTACCTGGTGTTCTGCGGTGGGACATTGGGCATCATCACTGCGTTCGCCCTGGCCTACACCACGCAGGTCATCATTTACCCCACCGTGGTTCAGGCCAAGCCAGCCAACATCTTTACCACGGCGGCGTTCTTCCCCATCATGTTCGAGCTGACCATTCTGTTTTCGGGTTTCACGACCCTCTTTGGCTTGCTGGCGCTCATGGGCCTGCCTCGTCTCAACCATCCACTCTTTGAGAGTCATCAGTTTGCCCGTGCAACGGATGATGGTTTCTTCATCGCCATTGAGGCACGCGATCCACGCTTCTCATCAGAGGAGACCAAGACGCTTCTGGAAGATGCCGGAGGCTCCAACATTGAACTTGTCGAAGAACCGGCGTCCTGACCCCATTTTAATTTCCAAACTACAACGGATCACTTTTTCCCATGCGTTATTTCTTTCTAGCATTTGCCCTGATCGTCCTGTTGGTGATCAGCTTCTTTGGCTTTCGCGGTGATACTTTCAGTGGCACGCCGCTGCGCCTGTTCCCAGACATGGATGACCAGGATAAAATCAAAACGCAGAAGCCGAGTGCTTTCTTTGCCGATGGCCTTGGATCCCGTAAACCTGTTGCGGGTACTGTGCCTCGCGGTTTTGAGCAGTCCGGCGTGACCCATGGCTTTGGCAATGACTACAGCTTTGGCAACACCACGAGCTATCTTGATACCGGTAAGATGGGTGACGCCTATGGTGATGGAATGCCCTCCGAGTTGGGGCTGACTGACGCTAACCGTGCTGGCTTCCTGCGCCACGGCAAGGAACGCTACATGATTTCCTGCATGCCATGCCACGGTGAGGCTGGTGACGGCAAGGGTATCGTTGCAGTGATTGGTATTCCCGCAGTACCTAGCCTGATGAATTTCCCCAAGCCCAATTATCCAGACGGCAAGATGTATGAGACAATCAACATGGGCAAGGGCCTGATGAGTGGTTACGGCTACAATATTCCCGTCAACGACCGCTGGGCCATCGTTGCCTACGTGCGGGCACTGCAAACAGCCAGCAAGACTGCCGCCAAGTAAGTAAGAACCTCTGACTTTCCAACTTTTATTAGCTAATTACAATGGGTCACTTCATCACATCCAAAGACATCCCCGCGGACGGGGAGCATCTCAAAAAGGGAGCCCTGGACAAGTGGATCCGCCTCAGCGGTCTGGTTGCACTCATCGGCCTCATCGCCAGTGCGTGGCTCCTTTTTAGCAATAATGAGGCTGCCAACGCTGCGTCTGATTCAGTTGCCGGCCGCTATGCTTACTCATGGTTGTTTGCCTTTGCCTTCTTTGTGAGCTTTTCCCTGGGTGGGGCCTTCTGGTTGCTCCTTCACCACGTCTCCAACTCCGGCTGGGGAGTTTCTGTGCGTCGTCTCATGGAGAATCTCGCCAGTGTCTTCCCATGGATGGGCATCATTGCCATTCCCTTCCTCTTCCCTCAGGTCCAGCAGCATCTCTTTGAGTGGATGAATCGTCACCGTGAGGTCATGGGTAGTGTGACCAGCTATGCCAATGCCAAGGAGGCGCTGCATCACAGTTATGGTCAGTTTGACCACTGGCTCTACGTGAAGGCCTTTTACCTGAACCTGCCATTCTGGCTCGGCCGCATGATCGCCTATTTTGTATTGCTTGGAGGTGCCATCTATATCCTCAAAAAGCTCTCAGTGGATCAGGACAATGATCCAAATCCGGGAGTTGAGCGCCTTAAAAAATCACGTCGCCTTTGTGCAGCCTTCCTTCCCATCTTTGCCCTCACCGCCACCTTCCTCGCCTTTGATTTGCTCAAAGGCCTCGACTACAAGTGGTTCTCAACCATGTATGGTGTCTATTTCTTTGCCGGTTGTGCTCTCAATGGCATGGCTTTGCTAATCCTCACCACCATTTTGCTGCGCCGTGCCGGTTATTTGCAGACGGTCATGAGCCCCGAGCATCACCACATCATGGGTAAGCTCACCTTCGCGTTTGTGGTTTTCTGGGCATACGTTACATTCTCCCAGTTTTTCCTGATCTGGTATGCCAACATCACCGAGGAGACCAGCTACTTCATCCTGCGCAACACCGGCAACTGGAATATCGCCAACATTGCGCTGGTGTTCGGTCACTTCGCGCTGCCCTTCCTTTTCCTCATCCGCCAGGATGTCAAAAAGACACCAGCCCTGATGATTCCCATCACCATCTACCTCTTCATCCTGCACGCGCTTGACCACTACATCATCGTGGCTCCGGAGCGCGGGCCGTCCCTTACTGCTGGCAGCGAGGCAGGTGCCTCACTCTTCCCATCCGGTAGCGTAGTCTGGCTCGACCTGCTTGCTTTTGTATCCGTTGGTGCATTCTTTGCCTTTGTCTACCTACGCTCGTTTACGAGAAATAGCCTTTATCCCTGCCGCGATCCACGCATTCTCGAATCAGCCAACTTGTATAACTAACAGTAACGCTCTTCTTCTTATCCCAGGAATCACACTTTCTTTTTAGGACAATGCCTACTCAGTTTTCCAACCACCGCGACACGCCACTGCGTCGATTCAATGCCTTTTGGTGGGGGCTTGCTTATTTTGCAATCTTCGGTCTCGTTTCCGCCCTCGTGTATTGGCAGACAGGAGCTCCAGTAGATTCTGTTGCCCAGGCTCGTTCTGCAGACCGCTATGAGGTGAGAGCGAAAGTTGATGCCGATCAGGCAGAATTGTTGCCTCCGGCCGGTGCCATTGAAAAATTAACTGACGAGATCAAGGGTCAGCCTCAGGCCACTGACCAGTTCGTACCCGGCTCTGCCTCGCACAAGCGTGCCATGGAGCAGCTGGCTGCAGGTGGTCCCGAGGATAGCAACGAAGGCATGGGCCTCTACATGGCCAAGCAGTGCCACACTTGCCACGGTGCTGATGCCAACCGCCCCATTTCTCCAGCCTATCCGAAGCTCGGAGGGCAGAATTCCCCATATCTTGTCGCTCAGATCATGGACATTCACAATGGTGAGCGCACCAATGGGGGTAGTGCCGTCATGAAGGGAATGACAACTGCCATGAATCTTACCCAGGATGAGGCGAAGACCATATCAGACTGGATCGCCGGGCTCGACAAACCAGAGGTGACTCTGGCAGAGGGCGAGGGTAAAAACCTCTACATGGCCAAGGCCTGTGCGACCTGTCACGGTCCTGATGCCAACACGCCCATTATGCCAAGCTATCCTCTTCTCGCCGGTCAGAACTCCCAGTATCTCTACGACCAGATGAAGGCGATCAAGGATGGAACCCGCGCCAATGGCCAGAGCGCAGTCATGAAAGGCATCATGGCTAACGTTAGTGAGGAGGAAATGAAGATCCTTGCTGACTGGATCGCCGGCCAGAACTAATCCATTTTCCCACCAGAAATAAAAATCATGTCCACTCAAAGTAACGCTCCAAGCCCTGAGGATATCGAACTGCGTTCGGAGATTGACCGCTCACTGCGCCACCCTGTGATGTTCTTTTTCACCAGTGGAGCTGCCTGGCTGGCAGTATCGCTTGTGCTCGGCATCATTGCCTCTATCAAGACACACAACCCCGCTTTTCTCAGTGAGTGTGCCCTCATCCAATACGGACGCTCTTTCCCCGCACACCTCAATACCCTTGTTTATGGTTGGGGTGCACAGGCTGCCTTTGGTGTGATGATCTGGCTAATGGCCCGTTTGTCACGTCAGCCAAGCCGCAATGCCGGCACACTTCTGGTGGCCGGGCATATCTGGAACCTCGCCGTCATGCTGGGCACTGGCGGCATTCTCATGGGCCATGGCACTGGTAAGCACTGGATGGAGTTTCCCACCTTTGTGTGGCCCGTACTTCTGGCCAGTTACGCAGCCATTGCCATCTGGGTTCTGATTTCCTTCCGTGTGCGCCATGGTGACCACGCATACATATCCCAGTGGTATGTTTTGGCCGCATGTATCTGGTTCCCCTGGATCTATCTCACCGCCAACCTCTATGTGAATGTCTTTGATGTGCACCCGCTCATGGCAGCTGCCATCAACGGATGGTTCAGGCAGGCTCTTGTTTTATTGTTTTTTGTCCCCGTCGCCATTGCCAGCGCCTACTACATTACTGCCAAGATCACAGGTCGTGCGGTATACAATTACTCATACGCAGCTGGTGGATTCTGGGCGCTTGCCATCATCGCGCCCTGGGCTGGAATGGATGCTGCCATGGGAGCTCCCATTCCCTTGTTCCTGCAATATATGGGAGCAGCTGCATCCATGCTTGCCGCAGTCCCGCTTATTTACTCGGGTGTCAGCATTTTGAAGACAACCACTGGTCAAAGTGAAAAGCTTGCGCATAGCCCTTCGCTGCGTTTCACCGTGGCAGGGTCTTTCGGTATGCTCGCCCTGGCAGTACTCGGCGTGATCCTCGCGCATCCGGATGCCATACGTTACTCGCAGTTCAGCCTTGCAGGCTACGGCTATGATGTTCTCGCCCTCTACGGTTTCTTCAGCATGTGTATGTTTGGTGCAATCTACTTCATTGTGCCGCGTGTCACCCGGCGTGAGTGGCTTTCCCGCCGTCTTATCCGCACGCACTTCTGGTTCTCTGTCTACGGAGTGTGCCTCATCCTTCTGTTCTGCACGTTGCTTGGCTCGTTCCAGCAGGGTGCCGCCCAGGAGAATTTCAGCCAGCCATGGAAGCAGGCCGTCAACAGCACCTTCCCCTTTGCTGTGGGAACCACCTTTGCGTGGTGTGCGATCCTCTGGGCAAACATCTTTTTCTTCATCCATCTGACATTGATGTGGCTGCGTCTTGGCCGCCGCAGCTCGCACCCGACACTTTTGCGTCGTGATCACTCTGCGCTCGGACCGCACGGTGCCGAGGGAGACATCGACGAGCTGGAGGGAGCCCAAGCCTGATTCCCCACATAATTTTCAACTGATTACTTCCAACCAAGTCCATGACCCTGAAATCCTTTCTCATCGGAATGTTTGCCAGCTTCGGTCTTGCATGGCTTTGCATGATTGCCATTCCAACGGCCAAAATGGCATCTCTTCCACCTGTTAAAATGTCCGCCGAGGAGGACGCGGAATACTACCAGCGCAAGACTGCGGGCCGCATATTTGATGGGGCCCAGATCTATGCTGCCAATGGTTGTTACACCTGCCACTCCCAGTTGATCCGCCCCACATATCTTGGCAGCCAGATCTTCCGTGAGGATTTTGCCGGAGTTTCCAACGCCGACGGTGACACCCGCCGTGAGACACACTACGATGACTATTCCGGCGAGAAATATGCCCAGATAGGTCTGACCCGCATGGGACCGGATCTGAGCAACTTTGGCCACCGTGCCGAGGCCTATGCTGCGCGCACCGGCATGACAGCCGAGCAGTGGGTGATTGCGCACCTCTATAATCCCCGCAACAGTGAGCTCCAGCTGGGTGAAGATGGAGAGAAAATCGACATGAGCTGGTCCAATTGCCCGTCCCAGCTGCAGATGTTTGAAGAAAAGGATTTTGTTGGCCAGGGCGACCCTCTCGCTGTGGCTGCGGCCGGGTCATCAGAGGACACCCTGGGAGGAACCCCTCAAACTCAAATTATTCCTCGTGAGGATGCCCTCATACTTGCCAGTTATCTACTCGCCCTCAAGCGCGACTCCGCTCTACCCGAGAGCATGGACCGCGCACCCAAGACTGCCGCTGCCCCCGCAGACAAGAACTAAGGCCGACCTATTATCCTGAAATCTTTTCCATACCATGTCTGAACCATCTACAAGTAAACCAGATCTCGACGAGGACACCAATGTGAGTATCGATGCCGCGGCGGTTGAGCGGGAGAATGATATGTTCACCGAGGGTGCTGAGCCCATGTCACTCTGGGTTATTCTCGGCGGGGCTTTTGTATTCCTCATTGCCGGTGGTGTGATTGCCGGCAGCCTGTTTGATTACAATAACTACGTTAAGCCCGACTACGTCAGGGCAACAGCTCCGGGTGCTGCCAGCGCCTCGGCACTCCCCAAGCCAGCCATTGACGCTTACCTCAAGATCGGCAAGAAGGCTTACACTGCCTGTGCTGGTTGTCACCAGCCGGGAGGTGAGGGCAACGCTGCCTACCCACCACTTGCAAATTCTGAGTGGGTAACGGGCCCAAGCTTGCGCCCTGCCTTGATCATACTCAATGGTATACACGAGGCGATCACTGTCGACGGCAAGACCTACAATGCCAACATGCCCAGCATGGGTTCGGGCATGGATGCCAAGCAGCTCGCCGGATTGCTCAACTACATCCGCAACAGCTTTGGTAACCAGAGTGATTCCCTCATCAGCCTGGAGATGGCCCAGAATGCCCTGGACATATCCAAGGAGCGCGACGGCGGCCAGGTCACGGCTACAGAGCTCAATGCAAACTACAATATTGATCTCGAAGGTGCTCCACTCGACCCGGATACCCTGGTAGATCCCAAGACCCTGCTCCCGGTAGAAGCCGCCCAGTAATAGCCTACAAGATCCGCGACAGCCACCACACCTTTGATCTGACAGATATCAACAGCCTGCCATACTGACACAAAATATACTGACAATAGCCTGATACCGATTTGCACAATACAGCTACTGATGTAGCGTGCGACGCTGCATTTGCTGCAACGACCTTTGTATTGCCAAACTGGATAAAGGCTCCAACAACGCCTTAAGTTTCCACTCTCAATTATCCTCTTATTCCCGTCATGAGCGACCAACACGACGATCACCACGATCACCACGACCCAGGATTTATCCGGAAATACATTTTCTCCACCGATCACAAGGTCATTGGCCTGCAGTATGGTATTACCGCCATGCTCTTCTTGCTGTTTGGCTTCTATCTGATGATGGTCATGCGCTGGAGTATTGCCTTCCCCAACGAGCCGCTTCCGGCATGGATGAGCTGGCTCTTCACCGAGGACTGGAAGGCGCAGTGGCTTGTTGAAGGCAAGTTGCCGGGTGAGACCTACAACATGTTTGGCGCCATGCACGGAACCATCATGGTGTTCCTCGGTATTGTGCCACTCGGATTTGGTGCTTTTGGTAACTATGTCACCCCTCTGCAGATTGGTGCTCCCGACATGGCGTTCCCTCGCCTCAACATGACCTCCTACTGGCTCTATCTCATCGGCGGAGTGATGATGTGCGCAAGCTTCTTCATGGAGTCAGGGGCTGCCAAGTCTGGCTGGACCAATTACCCGCCGCTCTCCTTCTACGCGGATATCCAGTATCCACACCAGTTCTGGACGGGCCAGACCCAGTGGTTGTTGGGTCTTGTGATGTTGATTTCCTCGTCCTTGCTGGGATCGGTGAACTTCATCACCACCATTATCAACCTGCGTGCCAAGGGAATGACGTGGATGCGCATGCCCTTCTTTGTCTGGGCCATGCTGGTCACAGGTTTCCTCCTGTTGCTTGCCTTCCCACCACTCGAGGTTGCGGGCATCATGCAGGTCATTGACCGTATGTTTGGATCGAGCTTCTTCCAGCCATCAGGGCTTTATCATCAGCAAATTGGTCTCGCCGATGCATCCGGTGGCGGTAGCCCCTTGCTCTTCCAGCACTTGTTCTGGTTCCTGGGTCACCCCGAGGTTTACGTACTGCTCTTACCCGCCATTGCCTGCGTGGCCGAGATCATCCCGGCATTTACCCGCCGCCCGATCTGGGGATACAAGTCCATGGTTTACGCCGTTCTTGTCCTGGGATTCCTCTCCTTCATCGTCTGGGCACACCACATGTATATGACGGGCATGGGACCGGCTATCTCAGCCTTCTTCCAGACGACAACGACGCTGATTTCCATTCCCTCGGTGATTTTGCTGACCTGTCTGCTGATCTCCCTCTGGGGCGGATCAATCCGCTTCACCCCACCGATGATGTGGGCATGTGCCTTCCTGCCGATGTTCGGAATTGGTGGTCTGACGGGTCTTCCTCTGGCCTTTAACCTGGTGGACTTGCACCTGCATGACACCTATTATGTTATTGGACACTTCCACTATGTGGTAGCCCCGGGCATTCTCTTCGGGCTGTTTGCCGGCGTGCATTTCTGGTATCCAAAGATCACCGGTCGCTTTACAAGCAAGTTCCTCAACCAGCTCCACTTCTGGCCCTCCCTCATCCTGATGAACACCTTGTTCTTCCCGATGCTCATCCAAGGTATGGCCGGTTTCCACCGCCGCTGGTATAACGGTGGGGATGCCTACCTGACAGCCGACCCGGACAGTGCCAACGTCTTCGGTAAAACCATCGCGGAATATATTGACCTTAACATCATGATGTCATGGTCAGCTTGGCTGCTCTGTGCAGCCCAGATTCCATTCATCATCAATGTATTCTACTCCCTCAAGTTTGGTAAGAAAGTGGAGAGCGACAACCCATGGCAGGCATGTTCCCTTGAGTGGGCCACGCCAACACCTCCCGGGCATGGTAATTTTGTCGAGGAGCCAGTCGCTTATCGTGGACCTTACGAGTATGCCCGTCCTGAAGTGGATGAAGACTACTATGTCCAGTGGAGGGAGCCGGTTGAAAAAACCGAAGAAAGCTAATCGAACCATAGATCATCCAACACTCTAGTATTTTTTTCTCATGGAAATTCCTTACGTTGTAGAATCCCGGAAAGACACCGGGTTGAATAACTCGAAAATCGGTATCTGGCTTTTCCTCGCTTCCGAGGTCATGCTCTTTGGTGGTTTGTTCTCAGGATATGTGTTCCTGCGCATCTATGCCGACTACCCATGGCCAGAGCGTACTTTGCCCGTCTTGCCGGGTTTGATTAACACCTTTGTGCTTATTGGATCCTCGGTAACGGTGGTCTTCGCTTGGGTTTCACTTAAACTCGGACAGTGGCGCAAATTCCAGATTTACATGGCGATCACCATTATTTGTGCGGCGCTGTTCATGGTGCTCAAGGCAGTGGAATACAACGCCAAGTTCCACCACCAAGCGATTCGCATGTCGGATTATACCATTGTTGAGGGGCATGCCCATCCACAGGGAGGTAAGGAGTACGGAGCTCCTACCAAGAATTTCAACATCAACGCGGAGACCGTGCAGATCAATCTCCGCCGTGTGGATGATATTTACTATGAGGAACTCAGTGGGCAGTATACTGAGGGAGGTTTTGTGCTCGCTAATGATGTGGCGCTTAACGATGGCAACGTGCTGGCAAAAGGTTCAGCGATCAGTAAGGAAATCATTGATCAGGCCAAAGAAGACTACCTCGCTGCGCTTGCACACAACAGCGGAATAGACATGGAAGTCGGTCGTCAGGCATGGGCCGAGACGAAAGCCAGATTCCCCGGCAAGAAATACTATGAGCTTGTGGAGGGAGGTAAGACACTCAACCAACTCGTGACAGCCGAGATCAAAAAGCTCAAGGCCCAGCGTAAGGATGACTACCAGAGTGTCACTGCCACTTTAACATTCGTGCCCGGTTCAGGATCTGCACTCATCTCCGTCAACCCCTATTGGGGCAAGCTGAGCAACCCCAAGGAAGGCGAGCAAGGCACTCTGCAGCTTAAGGATGAAACGCTTGTCTCAGGAACGACAGCCGATAGTTCCATCGCACTTGCCGTTGATGGCATCGACTTCCGCCACACAGTGATGAAGGCCGAGGAAAAGGGAATCGATCCCGCGGCCGCGGTTGCCAATTCATGGTTGCTCAAGGATGAGCAAATGAAGCTCATCTGGGACAAACACCAGCTGCTCACCGCCAAGCTCGCGGAAAAACTCAAGGCCAAGGATCGTGAGCCCACCGAGAACGATATCTATCGTATCAACTGGCAGGAAATTGCCGGACTCATGGATAAGGACATCGCCACCCTCGAAGGCATGGAATACGATGAAATTCTTGCCCTCTATCCGGGTGACATTGAGGGATTCGCCGGCCCCAAGCATAAGAAACTTGGTGACCCTGACTCCAGTGGGGTAGTTTATCCGGAGATTGTGGTGCCTCGTGAGCAAGTCCGTTTTGAGTCTCTCTTCAGCCCCCGCTGGAACACCTACTACGCCACCTATTTCACCATTACCGGTTTGCACGGTCTGCACGTCATTGCCGGTGCCCTGGTGCTGGCATACTACCTGTTCTTTGGACGCAAGATGTATGAAGAAAAACCCGAGTGGCTCGCCAACCGCGTTGAAGTGGGAGGCCTGTTCTGGCACTTCGTTGACCTTGTCTGGATTTTCCTCTTCCCAATTCTCTACCTCATGTAGGAGATTTCATTCCTGATTTTAAATTCCCAATTCTTAATTCCTAATTACTAAATTCAAATGGCTGACTCACCTGAAGCGATCCAAAAACACATTAAGCTCTATCTTCTCATAGGCTTCGCGCTCTTCGTCTGCACGGTACTCACTGTTGCTGTAGCCAAGATCGAGTTCCTCGACTTTGGTGCGCGTGGCTTTGATGGTGTGGATGCAACGATCGGTCTGCTGATTGCAACTTTCAAAGCAACACTTGTGGCGCTCATTTTCATGCACCTCAACCATGAGAAACCTCTGATTTACTGGTTGTTTGGCTTTGGTTTGTTCTTCGGCTTTTGCCTGATGGCCCTGTTCGGGTTCGCATTCTCTGACCCGATCGAATTCAAGGCTTTCTTTGGCAGATAAGCCCTCGCCGCCAACATCACTGCTAAAAACGACACGCTGCATTTCCAACAACCCACGACGCTAGCCGTATCTATCATCATCAAGCCATGTCCCTCAAAGGTTTCCACATTCTCTTTATCACTCTCTCGACACTCCTTTGTGTGTTTGTGGTATTGTGGGCATTTGTGCTGACTGCGCATCCTGACACAGCACTGAAGATATTCGGTGGAGTTTGTGCAGTCATTGGGGTGATTCTGCCCATTTACGGATTCAACTTTTACCGCAAGTCCAAAGAATACTAATCAATAGCCTCCGATCATCATGACCTCACTATTCAACATCATTGCCTGCTCAGTCTGTATGGGCACCGGAAAGGACCACCTTGATTCAGTAGCAGCAGGATACGCGATGCTTGTCATGCTCTGCATCATTATCCCGATGTTGGCATCAATCATCTTCTTTATCGCCCGCATGGCAAAGCGCGAAACACTTCATCTAGACCCTTCCTACAGAGACTAGCCGATTGTCACCCATTATTCATTAATCCAGATTCTTCATACCCATGTCTATTCTCGATCTCCTCGGAAACCCCGGTAACAGTGCCCAACACGGTGAGCAGGTTGACCAGATGAACGCCGTGATTCACTGGCTCATGCTGGTGCTTTTTGTCGGCTGGACTATCTTCTTCTTCGTTTGCCTGATCAAGTTCTGGCACCGCCGCAACCCCAATGCATCCTATACCGGTGTGAAAAGTCACGTATCGACCCATCTCGAGATAGGCGTGGTTATTGTGGAGGCTGTGTTCCTGCTTGGATTCGCATTTCCTCTCTGGGCTGAGCGTGTAGACACCTTTGATCGCGTGGTGGCCAATGATCCGGATGCGCCCCGTGTGCGCGTGGTGGGTCACCAGTATGGCTGGACTTATCACTATCCTGGCAATGACGGCATCTTTGGCCGTACGGACAACTCCCTGATCTCCGGGGACAATTCCCTGGGAATCGATCCGGAAGATCCCAATGGCGATGATGATTTCACCTCGACGTCCATCCTCCGCCTTCCTGTGGGGAGAAACAGCATTCTCCAGGTCTCATCCAAGGACGTGATTCACAACTTTGCCATCGTGCCCATGCGCATCCAGCAGGACTGCATACCGGGCAAGGAAATCCCGATGTGGTTCAAGCCCGTCGAGAAACTCGAGACCTATGTCGTCTGCGCCCAACTTTGTGGTGAGGGGCATGCCAACATGAGGGGCAGCATGGAGGTTATCGATGCCAAGGAATACTTCGACTGGGCCAAGTCACGCAGTGAGGAGGAGCTCTCCAAGAAGAGAAAATAAGTTTCCTCTAGCCATCTGTTATGTCTTTTTCATCCAAGCAGCCTCCGTTAAGCGGAGGCTGCTTTTTTTTGTATTCAATACATAAGTTTCAACATCATCCTTGCTACCGTGAAAAAACACCTCTAAAAAAACTGTAATTATTGTTAATGGGTATGGGTAAGAAAAACGTGACGGGCACCAAGACAGGCTCAAATAAGGCAGTTGCCACTGAGGTGGCTGATCCGGAGGACAGCTCATCGGCTGTTGTTCTGAGTCAGGATGCTGATACCGGGTCAGGAGATGGTGACAAACCAACGATTCTCGTTGTAACACCGGAGATCACGTATCTTCCCGAGGGCATGGGTAACATGGCCCAGCGGCTCAGTGCCAAGGCGGGCGGTATGGCCGATGTATCCGCCTCTCTCGTAAGTGCCCTCTATGACCAGGGAGCTGACGTTCACGTGGCCCTGCCTAATTACCGCAGGATGTTCAATGAGTGCGTGAAGACTGTGCATGATCGCGAGTACCAGCGCGTCAGGGAAAATCTCGGCAAGGATCGCATTCATCTCGCCGAGGACCGCGTGTTTTATCACCGCGACCAGGTCTATGCAGGGGAGAACCTGCACATGGCGCTAGCCTTCATGCGCGAGGTTATCAATCACATCATTCCCACTGTGAAGCCGGACCTGATCCACTGTAATGACTGGATGACAGGTCTCATTCCGGCGGTTGCCAAGCACAACGGGATTCCTAGCCTCATTACCATTCACAACATTCACACGGAGAAGGTTTCCATGGCACAGATTGAGGACCGCGGCATTGATGCGGCCGAATTCTGGAACCATCTCTACTTCGAGAATCCTCCGTATTCCTACGAGCAGTCCCGTGATGCCAATGCCACTGATCTTCTTGCCAGCGGTATTTTTGCTGCGGATCATGTGAACTCGGTCAGCACGACATTCCTTTACGAGGTCGTTGAAGGCAAACACAGCTTTGTTCCGGATGCGATCCGCAACGAGCTTTCCAACAAGCTACATGCGGGTTGTGCCACGGGAATTCTCAACGCCCCCGATGTTTCCTATGACCCGGCCACGGATCCTGCACTGGAGTTTAACTACGACCAAGCGAACGTGATGGAGGGCAAGGCGGCCAACAAGCGCAAGCTACAAGAGCGCTGCGGCCTCAATATTGATCCGCATGCGCCGATTCTTTTCTGGCCGTCACGCCTCGACCCCATGCAGAAGGGGTGCCAGCTTCTGGCTGACATCCTTTACCAGACAGTGGCTGATTACGATGACATCGGCCTGCAGGTGGCCATTATTGCCAATGGCTCTTTCCAGCCGCATTTCCGCACTATTCTCGAAATGCACAATCTGGGCGGGCGGGTAGCTGTCTGTGATTTTGATGAGAGTTTATCACGCCTTGGTTACGCAGGCTCTGATTTCATGCTCATGCCGTCTCGCTTTGAGCCGTGCGGATTACCGCAGATGGTAAGCCCTAAATACGGCACGCTCTCGGTTGTGCATGATACCGGAGGTATCCATGACACAGTGGAGCACATGCATCATGATTGTAGTCTGGGCAATGGATTCAGGTTCCAGCATTACAGTCCGCAGGGGCTACGCTGGGGTATTGATGAAGCCGTTGGTTTTTACCGCCGTTCAGACAAGCAAAAGGAAGCAACGCTTTCCCGCATCATGCGTGAGTCTGCTCAGCGCTTTAACCACACCACCACGGCTGCGGCTTACATCAATTTGTACGAAAAGATGCTGGGTCAGAAGGTCGGCAAGTAGCATGTTCACTCCCATGCCGTGAGAAGATGGCCGCTGACGGGGCCGGATCGCGCTTTTATTGTTTTTTGCTTATGTCCATGGATTGCATCATCACTCACCCGGGTGGGGCCCACAAAGATGATTTCCTCGCCTGTAGCCTAATGGTTGCGGAGCACGGCGTGCCGGTTATGCGGCGTGAGCCCAGCGAGGCAGAGCTCAATGACCCGAATGTCTGTGTCATTGATGTGGGTGGCAGACATGAGCCCGAGAACAACAACTTTGATCACCATCAGTTCCCCCGGGATCAACAGCCTACCTGCGCCCTCTCCCTTGTTCTTCAGGATCTGGGTATGTACGAGGATGCACAACTGTTTTGTGATTGGCTCGAGCCCGCTGAGTGGTTTGATTGCCGTGGACCCCAGAGAACCGCCGAGTGGCTTGAAGTGCCGCGTGAGGTCATAGGCAAGCTGAGTTCTCCCATTGATATCTCCATGCTGCGGCGTTTTGCCAGAATTCGTATGGATGAACAGTTGCAAGAGGGGGATCCTATCTATGAGCTGATGCGTTACATAGGAAGTGACCTTCTGGAATATCTCAGATCCGTTCGCGCCAGCTTGGAGCGTATCAGTGAGCAGGTCGAGCGCTGGCAAGTCACTTCCGGTGATGATCGCTTTGATGTCTTGTTCCTGCCGCGCTCACAAACAGTAATCGAGGACGCGTCAGGCAGTCTGGCGCGATACATCATGGTCAACGAGCTGCATGAAGAAATCGTAGCCATTGCCTATCCCGACAGCAGGGGTGAGGGTTTCGGGTTGGCACGCTTTAACGATCACCCGAGAATGGATTTCACTCGTGTAGAGGCAGCTGATGACGTTCATTTTGCCCACAACAGTGGCTTTTTGTGCAAAACAAGTGCGACAGATTTGGAGCGCCTTCGTCAGATCATTGCTCTTGCATGGGAGTAATGCAATCAGGCCCAGTATAGCGGCATGGGATAGTTGAGATGGTGCTTGGGAAGTGGCTCATCATTGTGTATGTAGACCTCCATGATAAAAGCAATCCTGTCTGTTCTGTTGTGCTTGTTGATCGTGACACCTGAGGCCCGCTCAGAGGAGAGGGTCAGTTTGAGTGACTTCCTTTTATCCCGGGCGCCTGCCACGGCCCCTTCCACGAAAGCCAGCTACAGCATGGCAGGAGAAGTTGATTTTGACTCCGCCGCCGGGGGCTTTACCCATGAGCGCTTTGAGCTCGATGTTCCTTTCAGTGCTCCCCATTACCTCAATGATGCCAATGCCTTCATGATCGGAATGGATTACAAAGCCTCGTGGCTGGATACCGACACTTTCCTGGGCAACATGGATTTGCATGATTTCCGCCTGAAGCTGCGTTGGATGCATCGTCAGCCGGGTAGCAAGTGGTCATGGATGACTCTGCTGCAGCCGGGCCTGGCAACGGATGGCAAGGATGTGAATTCGGATGACTTTTCGTTCAACGGGCAAATTGGCTTTCGTTATAGCACCTCTGCTGATTTCGCGTGGATCGGTGGCGTGACGTTCTTCCACAACTCCATGGAGACTCTCGTTTATCCCGGCATTGGTTTTCAGTGGCGGCCATCTGACGATGTATTGGTCAGGCTTACCGGGCCCATCTTCAGGGCCTCATGGCAGCCTAAGGAAGATTGGATTTTTCATACCGAGGTGAGCCCTGGGGGAGGCACATGGAATGTTGAGGAGGCGGGAGCCGATTATGATGTGCGTTTGCGAAGCTATAATGCGATGGTGGGTGTTGAGCGTCAGCTCTCTGAAAAGCTCTGGCTGGGCCTTTGGGGCGGCATTACCTTCGCCAATGATCTCGATATTGATACCGCCTCTGGTACAGGCGTTATTGATTATGATGCCGATGAGGGATGGTTTGTCAGACTCGGCATCCGCAGAATCGTCTGGTAGGCAGCCTCCAAAAAAGAGCCTCTTTTCCTACAAACGGGCAATAAAAAACCCAACCGGATGCGGTTGGGTTTTGTGTATCGATAAAAAAACAGTGCGCTTAGCTGGCTTCAGCCAGTTTCACGTTCACACGGCGGCCACCTTTGTCAAAGTAGACATTGCCCTCAACACCCGCGTGGATGGTGTGGTCCTTGCCCATGAATACATTGTCACCGGGGTGCCACTTGGTGCCACGCTGGCGAATGATGATGTTTCCGGGGATGACTTTTTCGCCGCCGAACTTTTTGACGCCAAGGCGCTTGCTGCGTGAGTCGCGACCGTTCTTAACGGAACCTTGTCCTTTCTTATGAGCCATTGTTCTGAGTGGTTGGAATGAGAGATGAAGCCCTGACTAGCTGATGCTGGTGATCTCGAGCTTGGTGAGATGACGACGGAAACCCTTGGTCTTGTGGTAACCCTGACGGCGCTTGAATTTGAAAGCGATGCCCTTCTTGCCACGGAACTGGTCAACGACTTTGGCTGTGACAGTGGCACCCTCAACAGTGGGAGTGCCCACCTTGGTGGCTTTGCCGTCGTTGACGAGCAGGACTTCGTCAAATTTTGCTTCGGCACCAACCTCGGCATCGATCTTCTCGACATCGAGTTTGTCACCTTCCTGAACGCGGTATTGTTTACCACCTGTTTTGAAAACTGCGTAGGCCATGGGATTACCTCCTTGGGTTACTGGACTGGGATTGTTGTAACAGCGCAGAACACACCGTGTGCACCGCGCGGGGGCGGGAATTGACCACAATCCAGCCACCCGGGCAAGTAAATTTTTCCAAGAAAACCTCCCAAAAGCGCAACATGGGGCAATTTGCCGGCGATTGTGTCTCCCTGAACTGCTCTATTGGGCGAATTTCAGCTGATGAAACGGGGAGCTCATGCCCCGGCTTCTGAGTATAATGTGCGAGCCGACTATTGGATCATACAGGCATGGTGCCGGCATGGTCAGGGAGCCGTGAGTGCCTGGCCGTTTTGGGAAGGTTTCAGGCCCAGCAGGAAAGGGGCAGCGGTTTTCGCCCAACTTGTGGCGTCCTCATAGCTGTGGGCATGCTCTCCCCAGCAGGTCCGCAGCATGCGCGTGTTGATAACACCGGGATTGAGCGCCACCACACCGAGCCCTCGTGGCAGTTCCTGGGCAAGGGCCTGGCTAAGCCCCTCAATGGCCCATTTGCTGGCACAGTAGGGGGCCACCTCGGGAGAGGTTGAGCGTCCCCAGCCCGAGGATAGGTTGACAATCATGCCATGACCCTGTTGCAACATCATGGGAACGGTATGCCGGATCATGTTGGCGGTTCCGTTGATATTGATAGCCGTGAGCCGGTCAAAGTCATGAGCCGGGATTTCCCAGAGGCTGGCGGGCACATTGACAATGGCCGCATTATTGATGAGCAAGTCGGGAGCACCGGTTTGTTTGAAGGCGTCACTGCAGAATTGTTTGACCTCCAGGTCATCGGCGACATCAGCCTGCGCAAAATAGTGGGGTGCTGGAAAATCCTCAGCGAGCTCATCTATAAGCTCGCCTCGTCTGCCACAGCCTGCGACCTTGTGCCCTGCAGTAGTGAATTCATCGATCAAGGCACGCCCGAGCCCGGATGTGCAACCCGTGATCCAGATGGTTTTGGCTTCCATGATAGCTGGCTAGATTCTGCCGCACTCGAGGGCAATCTTTTTGGCGGAGGCCACGGTGTTGCGATGGAGTTTTGCCGTCAGGGCCGGGTGGCGATTGTATCCGCCGCCGTAGAGAATGGCCAGGGGGATGCGGTTTCTGAGAAAGGCGCGGATGATGGTCTCGTCCCTGTGCTTCATGTCGCCGACACTCAGCATCATTGTTCCCAGCATGTCGTTGGAGTGGTTGTCGGCACCGGCGACCCAGATTACGAGGTCAGGGTTGAAGACATCCAGCGCACTGGCAAGCGTGCCAAAGAGCTGTTTCAAATACATGGAGCCTTCCACGTAGCGAACGGTCTCCACATCCATGGAGCCCTGGACCTTGCTGGTTGTGGAGGCTGTCTGGCCGACGTGGATGGAGTAGGTGAATACCCGAGGGTCATCCTGAAGCAAACTGTTCGTGCCGTTGCCCTGATGGGCATCGGTATCAACAATCATGATGCGGATGCCTGGCCTCTGAACCTGTAGGTCACGCACCGCGATGGCAACATCATTAAAAACGCAAAACCCCTCACCATGTTGTTTGAATGCGTGGTGGGTTCCACCGGCGAGACATACCGCGACACCTTCCTCCAGTGCAGCGTGACAGGTCTGGCGGGTGGCCTCTGCCTCCGTGGCACAGCGGGCAAAGAGCTTTGGGTTGGCAGGAAGCCCGAGGGCGAGCTGTTCACGCCGATCCAGCCTCCCGTGATAAATCTTTGAGAGGTAATCATCATCGTGAACCCTCTTGAGGACGTGCAAGTGGGTTTGGGAGACATCGATGATTTCCTCGGGTCTTAGGATGCCGTTTTGCAGCAGCATCTCGCGACTGGTGGAATACTTGTCACCAGGAAAGGGGTGGGACGCGGGTAGGTCCAGATTGAGGTCGAGATCCGAGGAGTAAAAACAGCGCATTTAGACAGTCCTAATACACCGACTTTAGATCGAATTGGCGCAGTGTGAAGGGAGAATTTTACAGAATGTGATTCTTTCACTATTTTCCGCCGAGCTGGCGGTAGCGTGAGCGGCTCCATTTCAATCCATCGAGGTATTCCATGTTTCTTTCATGGGCATCAAGCAGGCTTTGCCACATGGAGGAGGCGTTTCCGAAATAGGCAATGGCATCCGTTTTCCGGCCTGTCTTTTGGGCTGTTTGCCCGAGGTCTCCATAGAGGTAGGCGAGTGAGCGGCGCAGCTCGATTTCCCTGCTCGTGCCTCCTTGCTCAAGCAGTTTCTGCATTAGCTCGGCGGCTTCTTTGCCCTCGTTGAGCTTGTCCTTGGAGTTGCCGGCATCTGCGTGGAGACCAGCACGTTGCCAGTGGAAGACAGCCAGCCTGTACAAAGGCTCTCGAGCCTGCGGGTGAGCAGCTACAATTTTCTCCGTCATCTCGATGGCTTGCCCAAGAAGCTTGTCAGCGTCCGTTCTACGGCCCTGGTCTCGAAGCATGATGGAGCGCAGGCCCATCGCCGTGGCCACCTGCATTGAGGCACCTTGGGGGCTGGTATCATCGGTGGAGAGCCCCGCGAGCAGACCTTCGGCTGTTTTGAGTTTGGCAGCGCCATTGATATCGTCACCTGATCTCAAGTCAGATTCAGCGGAGAGAATCTCAATTTTGGCGAGATCGATTTTGGCAAGTTTCAGGTCCGGATTGCCTTTGAGAATGGCGCGCAGGTGATTGGCAGCCATGCTGCGCATTTGAGAGGCATCATCAAACAGATCCAGACTCTCAGCGATGGATGCACTCTTCAGCGCGTAGCGAGATATCTGAGCGCGCATGGCGACGTGCTCGGGCAATGCCTGGTGCAGTGCCTCCAGATCCTTGAGGGCGAGTTGAAAATGCACGAGTGCCTTTGCCGGTTCAGAGCCAGCAATCATGGAGCCGTCAATTATTTGCATCACTGCGTTGATCCGGCGGATTTCTTTTTCGTCGTCACCGGGTATGGCTTCGATGTCCTTGCGAGCCTTGGGTAGAATGGTCTCAGCCAATGAAGTGTTCTTGTTGTCGAGTGCTTGCAGCAGGCAGGCAAGGCGGGCACGCGCGATGCGGGCACGCGCTCGATCGTCACTGGCGCCGGCCTCGGATACGGCGCGTTCCGCACGGTCAATGAAGGCATTCGCTGATGCTGTCTTGTTTTGGTGAATTTCCAACTCAGCAAGTTGCATGAGCGTGGCTATTCGAATAGGGCCTGCTTGTGGGTCCCCCTTGATGAGCCCGAGCAACTCTTGCAGTTCCCCGGCAATCACCTTGCTTGCAGGATCAGGTGCCTCGAGTTCGGGGAGCTCCTTACTGCTGGTGCGCATGAGCCACTCGACCAGACGGTCATTGGTAATACTCATGACCTTGACCTGATTACGCAGATAGGCGAGAGTGGCCGCCATTTGTCGCTCAAAAGCCTGACTGCTTGTCTCTGTAGCTTGTTTGGCCTTGATGGCCAGATAGGCATTGGTTTTAGCACCATCCGTTTCATTCTCGAGAGCAGTGACCGTCTTGTTGAATGTCTCCAGATCGGAGCCCCTCTCCATTTTCTGTTTTGCCAGTAGCCCAAAGAGTGCCACGCAGAGCCAGGCAAGGCCTCCCGCCATCATGAGCGAGCTCACCGTCACCAGTTTGTTGCGCCTTGTGCGCTTGCGAAGACGCAATTTTTCGCTGCTGGCCCGGGCATCGGCATCGATGTCCTCCCAGAGTCTGAGCACCTCGTTCATATCGCAGTAGCGCTCCTCCGGGTCGAGTGACAGGCAGCGAGCAATGACTCCACGCCTTTTGCGCTCATGGGGGTCATCACAATCCCTGCTCCAGCTCTCGAGATCGAGATACTCCGCGGCGCCCGTCTCTTCCCGGGCATCGGTATCTGTAACAGATGTTTCTGTCGAGTCGCTTGCAGGCAGCCCTTTATGAGACATGGCTTCACATTGGGGGGCTTTACCGGTGAGCAACTGGAAGGCAATTGCGGCAAAAGCAAAGGTATCCCACCCGTAGCCCTTGCCCTCGAGGTAACCGTCCGGGTTGTTGATTTGCTCAGGTGGGGCATAAAGCAAGGTCTCAGGGCGGGGGGTCATGCCCACCCCGGGCATTTGGCCCATGGCAAAGTCAGCGAGGTAAATGTTGCCATCGTCCTTGAAGAAAATATTGCCGGGCTTGACGTTGCCATGGGGAATTTTACGCCGGTGCATTTCCCCGAGTGCTCGAGCGAGTTTTTCGACCAAAGGCCATGCGTCCGTGGCCGGGTAGTCGGCGAGATGATCTTGCAGGCACCTGATGGCAATGGTGGCATTTTCCTCATCCACGTCGGCAAGCATTGGCATGATCATGCAGCGGCTTCCCTGCTTGGATTCCCGCCATGTGATGGGAACTACAGAAGCCGGGTAGCTACCGTTTTCCAGACGCCTGACGACGGCCTCAATGAGGTTGCGGTTGATCGCAATGGCATTGAACACCCTGACAGCATACCACTTGACGCCGGGAAGCGGAGGCTCACTTCCCTCGACAACCCTGGCAATGAAAATAGACCCACAGGTGCCCTCGCCGACGGCACCGAGCAGTTCCATTCCCTCTATTTCGGGCTGCATCATAAGAATATTATGTAACCCGGCTGTTTGCGATGACCAGCTAAAGTTTTGCTGTTTTGGCGCCCAGGCAGGGAGGGCGAGTTGTGGTTCCAGCACATGGGGGCTTCGTGGCTTGATGGAAGCAAGGGTGTGTGGAATAATATGCCCTGCCATCGTAGTTGCACAACAAGATGCCCGCCAAAAAAAATCGCCCGGACAAGCCACTTGAGGGCAAGGCCCTTATCAAGGAGGTTTGCCGCCGCATCAGGTTGGCGCGCAGCTATTGGAATGCGCACAAAAACCGGGCATGCAGGGCGGAGCGCTCCAGGGCGATGGCCTTGTATGAGAGCCTGAGCAAGGAGCAGCGCGAGCAAGTGCCGCAGCAGCTCCGCGTCTGGCTGCGTTACCGGAGTGAGAAATATTTCGGCGAGCACAGGACCAAGCCGGGCTCAAAAAGGAAGTAAGTCGCTATGTCTGTCATGGGTATGGATCAGCCCACTGGTAAACCCGTATGTAATCAACAAGCAGGGTCTGAGGAAACTCCTTATCAGCAAGCAAGTCGGAGTTCTGCGCGGTTCCCTGGAAAAAACGCCCATCCACTGCGACATTGACGATCAGATAAAAGGGCTGGTCAAACGGGGCGTGGGGATTGTCCCGGGCTTTTTCCGAATACCATTGCGCCTTGCCAATGGTCTTGTAGGTGACTCCATCCACCGACCAGCTGATTTTGTCTTTATCCCACTCCAGAACATAGGTGTGGAAATCCTGCGCAGCATTTTTTCCGGGGAAAGTGTATGCACCGGCGAGGTAGGTATTGCGTGGCCAGGCACCCCCGAAATGAAGTGCACCGGTTGTCTTATGAACCTCGCTGCCACGTGACTCAATGATGTCTATCTCACCCGAGGATGCCCAGGTTCCATAGGGGGACTTGCTTGGTAAGAGCCATACGGCAGGCCACATGCCCTGGCCATCGGGCATTTTGGCCCTGATTTCAAAGCGGCCGTATTTCCACTGCGCCCGGTGCAGGGTCCGTATTCTCGCTGAGGAATAGGGCTGGGTCTTTCCGTCCACTGTCGTATGGGGATCACGGTAGACGGAAATTTTCAGTGTGCCATCGCTCGTGTGACAGTATTTGGTGTCCGTGCTGTAAAATTGGCGTTCAAAGTTGCCACCCCCGTAACCATTCTCTTCGCGCACCCATTTAGATGGATCGAGGCGGTCGCCGTTGAATTCGTCACGCCAAACCATTACCCACTGCCTTTTAAGGACACGCACACGGTAGAGGACACGGTTTGCAGGCCTGATATCCTTGAGGAGGTAATCAACAGTTTGCCCCGTGCCTTTGATGGGATCGCCCAGAGGAGACCACTCACTGGCATCTGAGGTCTTTTGCTCGAGTTGATAAAACCTGCCCAGCTCGGTTTTGAAGCGCAGCAGTCCGGCGGGCTCGGGTGCTATGGTTACAGGGTCGTTGGTATCGGAATTTGCGATTTCAATGCCCAGTATGAAGACACCGATTGCAATGGTAATGAGCCTTATCATGGTGGTTGTGGGTGTCAGGGGCATGGGTTGCTGCAGCTGGAGTGTGAGCGAAAGCGCTTATCTGACTGCAAATTCAACCTATGTTAATGCGGTCGCCATGGCTGATCCAACTGTAAAAAAAGCAACCGTAAAAAAAGCGAATAGGGTTCGATCTGTGGGAGGTATTTTGCTAGCTTGCCGGCTCAATGATCACGCAACGCATTCAACAGGCAAGAGAGGATTTTGATCTTACGAACTCATCCCACCAGCAGAGTGTCAAGGAGCTTGCCGAGTGCTTTCTCCACGAACAAGACCTCGATAGCGTGATAGAGGCAGTACGTGCCCCCGGTACCCCTCTCGAAGCACGTATGGCCGGGCTCTTGGCGCAGTCCAGACACTGGATGCTTGGAAATAAACAACCACTGAAAATCGCGGTGGTTTTTGCCATGTGGGGCGAGCACAACAGATTGCTGCCCAATAGTGAAAGCAATCCACACGGGGAAAACTCTCTGGTGACGAAACTCGAGCAGCTTGACTGGGCATGCCGTGATACACCGGTGGACTGGCATATCTACGCAGTGGATGATGGTTGTCCGCATGGCAGTGGCGATATAGCCAGGGAAGTGGCCGCAGGGCATGCCCTGGGTCAGAAGGTCACCGTGCTTTCACTGGCTGATGCGCTGCCTGCAATGGATGGTCCGCTCAAGGCCCTGGCATCTGCCGATGATTCCAGAAAAGCCGGAGCCATCATTCTGGGTGCCATGCATGCCATTGATGACGGGGCGGATGCCGTCATCTACACGGATGCGGATAACTCCGTGCATCTGGGTCAGATCGGTATTCTTCTCGAGCCGGCAGTGGAGAGGAAAGTGCCGGTCGTATTAGGCAACCGAAAGCATCCGGACTCCGTGCTGGTCAAGGAGGGGGCCCGCTGGGGCATCGGGATTAAAGTACTGCGCCATATGCAGCGCATGATCGGACATGCCGTGTTTTCCCAGGGTATTTTGGATACCCAGGCAGCATTCAAGCTCTACCGAAGCGATGTATTGGCAGATATCATCAGTGAGCCCACGGTCTATGATTTTTCCTTTGATACCGACTGGATCCTCGCGTCCTTGAAACAAGGCCTTGCCATCGAGCAGGTTCCTTTTGCCTTCATTGATTCGGCAGCCGAGTCTGCGTCCATTACCCAGGGGCCGATGACCACCTGGGAGACATTGTTGTTTGGATTGGAACAACAGGTGCGTAAATACGGCCTTGCCCAGGAGGATGCCGCGGAAATGGCTGCGGTCCTGCGGGAGGAAATCAAAGGTCACGAGGATTTGGATCAACTCATTGATCATTTGCCCGAGGAGCTGGAGAAGGCTGATGAAGCGCATCTGGGTGACCCGGGTGTGATGAGCCCGGCCTCATTGAGGATCTGGATACAGGAAAGGCTGGCTCAATCCCCGGTTTAGAGTGGTGTGGACACTTGAGATGAGGGTGCAGACATCTCGGCGATAAACCTCTGGACAGTGTGGGGTATGACCCCTAGCTTCACTTGCAAATTATTCGCGTAATCAAATGATAAACAAAAACACCATTAATTCCGTTCTTGGCACTGTCTGCCTTGCAGCTTTTAGCGCAACATCCAATCTTCACGCCCAGGAGGCGGCACCAGCTGATCAAGCCGCTGCTCCCGAGCTGACGGAGGCAGAGGCCAGGGAAATGAGTTCTTACATCCTTGGGCTGCAATCATCGCAGCGCTTTGCAGCTTCCGGTTTACTGCCCGCTGATGTCGATGCAGAGGCTTTCAGCAAAGGATTCTTCCGGGGCCTCAACGGAGAGCAGCCCGAGTATCCCGAGGAGAAGCTGCGTGCTGCCATGCAGGCGCTTGGCAGCAAGGTGCAGGCACGCCAGGAAAAGGCGGCTGAAGAGAATCTTGCGGCGGGCAATGCCTTCCTTGCAGAAAACGGCAAGCGCGAGGGCGTCATCACCACTGCAAGTGGAATGCAATATGAAGTCCTCAAAGAGGGTGGAGATAAAAAATACGTGGCTCCCGAAGGTGGCGCTCCTGACAACACCCGCTTTATGGTGAACTACCGGGGCACACTCATTGACGGCACGGAATTCGACAAATCCCCCGAAGGTCAGCCCTTCCCCATGACTCTCCAGGTCATCCCCGGATTCAAGGAGGCTCTCACCAGCATGACGGTAGGATCCAAATGGAAGATTTTCCTGCCTGCCGACCTTGCCTACGGCCCGCGTCCGGCGGGACCAAAAATTGGAGCTAACAGTGCACTCATTTTTGAGCTTGAGCTTGTTGATATCCAAAAAGCTCCGGCCACGCCTCAAGGAGCACCCCTCATCCCCGGACAATAACAGGTCGCTCTTGTAGCCCCTTATTTCATTTCAGACCGCTGGTTGGTTCCGGCGGTCTTTTTTTCTGGTGGTTACCTGACTGGGGTGTTTCCCTACCGATGAGCCACAGCCTTGTATCGCACGAACCATTATTGCTTATGATGACGAACCTAACCTATTACGGACACGCCTGCTTTGGTGTTGAGCTGGCAGGCAAGAAGGTGCTTTTTGACCCCTTTATTTCACCCAACCCCATGGCTGGGGACATTGATCTCGCGTCCATTGAAGCTGACTACGTGCTGATAAGCCACGGTCATGAGGATCATGTTGCCGATGCTGTGGAAATCCTCAAGAATACAGGCGCCATGCTCATTTCCAACTTCGAGGTGGTCAGCTGGTTTGCCGAGAGGGGATGCAGCAATTCACACCCGGTTAATCACGGGGGTTCAGTGGAGTTACCCTTTGGAAGGGTCAAGTATGTCAATGCCGTACACTCCTCCGTACTTCCTGATGGCACGTATGGTGGCAACCCAGGTGGTTTTGTCGTCGAGTCGAAGCAAAGCAACTTCTACTATTCGGGGGATACAGCCCTCACCTACGACATGAAGATCATCGGTGAGCTGCACGATCTTGACTGGGCAGCACTTTGTGTCGGTGACAACTTCACCATGGGGCCTGCTGATGCGGCGATTTGCGCCGGGTGGGTGGGTGTCAAACAGGTCGTGGGGGTGCATTTTGATACGTTCCCCTATATCGAGATCGACCATCAGGCAGCGATTGAGGCTTTTGCTGCCAAGGGAGTTACCCTCCATCTGCCAGCCATCGGTAAAACGCTCTCGCTCTGAAGACGCCCTCAGGCTTCCAGATACTATCAGCTAACTATTATCTCTCTACCATGTATCGCACCGGAATAGGATATGACGTCCATCAGTTTGCCCAGGACCGTCCACTCATACTGGGTGGCGTGGAAATAGAACACAGCCACGGGCTTGCGGGACATTCTGACGCTGATGTGCTTAGCCATGCGATTGCAGATGCCTTGTTGGGTTGCCTTGGCTTGCCCGATATCGGGCACTATTTTCCACCCACCGATGCCGACATCGAGGGGATTTCTTCACTGAAGATTCTCGAAAAGTGCCGTGAGTTATGTGGTGAGAAAAGCGCTGTGATCCAGAATGTAGACTCATCGCTCATTGCCGAGGCTCCGCGGGTGCTGCCGCATGCCGAGGCCATGAAAGAAAACATCGCCAAGGCTCTTGGGATTACGCCGGCACAAATTGGCATCAAGGCGACAACGAATGAGACCATGGGCTTTGTTGGCCGCAAGGAGGGAATGGCCGCCCTGGCAAGTGCCATGGTCTATCTACCGGATTGAGCACCACCGGTATGAGCACCATTCCAGAACTTCCACCAGACGAGAGGCCCCGTGAGCGCATGGCGCGCCTCGGTGCGGGGTCGTTGAGTGATGCAGAGTTACTTGCCATTTTTTTGCGCACCGGAGTCACTGGCAGTAGCGCCATAGACGTCGGTCAGCGCTTGCTTAAAAAATACGGCAGTCTCTCGGATTTGGGTGGGTTAAGCGTCAAAGAGCTCTCTGCGGAGCATGGGCTCGGACCGGCGAAAGCCGCACAAATGATCGCCGCTTTCGAGTTGGGTGCCCGATGCGCTGGGGAGAAAATGAGACGGACACCGATGAACAGCGCAGAGGCGATTTATCAGGCCATGGCGCCACGCCTCGCGCATGAAAGCCGTGAGCATGTGTTGATTATTCTCCTCGATAGTAAACTGAGGGCGAATCGCACCATCGAGATGAGTAAGGGCAATGCCAACACAGCCCTGTGCGAACCCCGTGATGTTTTACACAACGTACTTATCCACAAGGCACCCTCCTTTGTACTGGTTCATAACCATCCCTCCGGAGATCCCAGCCCCAGCGGTCAGGATCTCGCTCTGACAAAAAAAATTCGCGAAGCCTGTGAAGTGATGCGGGTACGTTTTGTCGATCACGTCATCATTGGGCGGATTTCTGAGCATCATCAACAACCTTACTACAGCTTTGCCGCTGCTGGAGTCATCGTCTGAGTATGGGCAGCGGATTATGAGAGATGATGCCTTTGATTCCGGGTGGCACCATTTATTCATTGGAAAGTTGCCGAGGCATCCATAAATTGAACCTATGCCTGAGATTCATCCAAGTGCCATAGTCAGCGAGCAAGCCCGTTTGGCCGAAGACGTCACAGTGGGACCATTCAGCATCATTGATGATGGGGTTGAAATTGGTCCGGGCTCAATCATCGGCGCACACGTCTGGATCACTGGAGGAACTAGAATCGGTGCTCACAATACCGTGGGCTATGGTGCCATCCTGGGCGCGGACCCGCAGGATGCCTCATTTGATGCGGCAACGGCAAGCAAGGTGGAAATTGGAGATCACAACAAGATTCGTGAATACGTGACCATTCATCGCAGCACGGCTGACGGGGGAAGTACGCTCGTGGGGGATTCCAATTTCCTGATGACCGGTGTTCATCTCGCCCACGACGTGCAGATGGGAAACCACAATGTGCTTGCCAACAACGTTCTTGTTGCCGGGCATATCAAAATTGCGGACCACGTATTCCTTGGCGGGGGCAGCGCTTTTCATCAGTTCATCCACATTGGCCCTTATGCGATCGTGCAGGGCAACGCTGTGGTAAGCCGTGATGTGCCCCCTTACTGCATGGCACATGGGCGTAATGAGCTGGCAGGCTTGAATGTGATTGGTCTTCGGCGGGGAGGTTTTAGTGTCGAGGAAAGAGCCGATATCAAGCGTGCCTACCAGCTTCTGTTTCGAGGTGGTGGCAATATTACCGAGGCACTCGCCGAGGCAGACAAAACCAGCTGGACAGATGTGGCCAAGTTGCTGCTGCACTCAGCCCGGCATGCATCGAGAAAAGGATTGATGTCCAAGTCCTCCTGATGGGCTGCAGGACTTGTGAAGGGCATGGGTTAGTGCCGCTACCAGCTCTTCTTGTATTGCAGAATACCCTCGCCGATGCCCTCTGCCAGTGACTGACGATACCACGCCTTTTTCATGCGCGAGCGCTCGTTGCTGTTGCTGACAAATCCGCACTCCACCAGCACCGCTGGGTATCTCGAGTTGCGTAGCACGTAGAACTTCGCCTGCTTGACGCCACGGTTAATGGTGTTGAGTTTACTGCATATGTTGCCCTGAATGCGGGAGGCCAGTTTTTTGCCCTCACGGCCATAGTAGAAAGTTTCCAAACCGTAGGGGTCACGCTTCCAAACGTGATTGTAGTGTATGCTCACCAGAATGGAATTGCGGTAGCGGTTGGCAATGCTTACGCGCCCGGGTAATGAGATGAAGTCATCACTGCGGCGCGTCATCTTGGTGCGTATCCCTCTCTGCTTGAGATAATATTCCAGCCGCAGTGCCGTATCGAGAGCCAGGTGTTTTTCGTAAACCAAACCGTGGTTGCCTCCTTTGTCATGGCCTCCGTGGCCAGGGTCGATGACGACGTAGCTGAAGCTTTTGGCTGCTGCCTGGGGTCCGAGGCAAGCTAGAGTAGCAATGATACTGAGGCAGATGAGACGCAAGGCAGGGCAAGACATGTTGGGGACAGGATGAAGTAGGCTGATGTGGGGCAATCGGTGTTTGAGAAGATCATCAATTGTAAATGAACGGAGGTCGTTCTGAAGCATTGCGCACTCTTCGGCGTTCCGCTTCCTCTGCCACTGGATCATAAACAACACCCCCGGCAATTTCGACTTCCCCACTGGCAAAAATGACAAGGCGAGGAATGCCTGCCTGTCCGCGTTTGTGATACGTGGTGAACTTGCGAATGCCACTCGGTGTAATGCAGCTGTAGCCGAACATATCGGGTGTCAGCTGATAGAGGGTGTGCATGTTATTGGCCCTGTCCAGCATGCAGGTCGGCTTGTTGAAACTGATGATTTTGCCCAGAGGAATGGTGGCGATTTCCTGACCCCGGTTCTTCGATTTGACGTGGGCAAAGAGCTCATAACTGCGGTTGCCGCTGAAGGTGATGAGTTGATATTCACGTATCTCTCCCGGTGCCTCAGGGATACCTACCTGTTGGTTCCAGATCACTCGTCCTGAGGAGATGGTAAAGTGGGCCCGGTTGGAACTGAAGCTGCTGTCACGAGAGGGTCCCGGAGTATTCACATAGACCTGGCAAACGTAATTCCCCATGCTGCCCATCGCGTAGGATGAATTCAGGGTGACTTTGCGTGCCACCGTTTGTCCTGTGGGTATGCTCACCATGCCATAGTCTGTCCGATGTGCTTTGGGTACACCCCGTCCACGTGAGGTGATGTGAAAATCCAGCCAGGGTCTGCCATTTTCATTTTTCAACTCAAGTTCACGGCCCGCGTGGTTGGTAATGTAAACAGTCGCCACAATGGGCTCATTGACCAGATAACCTGCCTTGTTCATCTCCAGGCGCACGGCAACTTGTGCCTCGGCATGGGGGAGCGTCACCATGGTGATAATGATGATCCAGAGAAGAGCGGCAGCTTGGTGAATTTTACCGGGAATAATCATCATTATCGTCAAGTCTATCTCTTCGGTGGCTGGGCGTCAATCTATCTGGCTACCCGGGGTGCAGGTTCGGAAACCGAGATCCGGGCGCCTCAGGCTGCGGTCATCCACCCACTCACGTGCCTCCGCGCCGGACTTGGGGCGCATGTATGAGGCCCCGGCGATGACATAACGTGGCGGGGCAAAGGGGTTGGCGGGATCAAGGACCTTGTCACCCATCCACTCCGACACATTTCCAGCCATACCGTAGAGGCCGATAGCGGTTTGCACAGTCTTGTCCACAGCTTGAAAGTTTGAGCCCTGGAGCGTGCTCGGATCACTGCTTGCTGAGCATGCTGCATACCAGTTCTCATAGCTTGGCAGGCTCCGTTCTTTCCATTGAGCGTAGGCGTGGGCATCCCACCAGTCCACCCCCACCACCGGGTGGTAGAGCTCCATGGTGAATTCATTCCACTGCTTCCCGTCCTTGGCGGCAGCGTAGAGGTTGAACCAGTCATCCGGCTCGTGAGAGACCTTGTGAGCGGGCTGATCCACGTGCTGGTAGACCGTTTTCATGTCTTCGGGAAGCTCGTCGATGGCTTTGAGAAACTTGGCGTATTCCTCAATGGTGACTTCATGGGCATCCATTGAGAATGCTCGTACTTTGGTATGAAAACCGTAAGGCCCAAGATACTTTCCGGCAGGTATGTTGACCATGTCGGCGATCTCGCGTTTCTTTGGCTTGGGCTTACTATTGAGCAGGTAGGTGGTAAGGCTCATAATGCCCAACAGGGCGAGGAGCACCATGAGGATTTTTCCCGCGACGGAGGAAAATCGCAGGTAGCGCACGGTGGTCGTGTTAATACGCATCGTGGAGCTGTTGATCTGGCCGCTCGCGCCTGGTTTGGTCAGCTGGCGCTGAATTTCTCCTGCTAATTCATGAATTTCACGCCATGACTTGGGGTCCGTGTTGTTGAGATATGCCATCGAGCCCAGTAGCGTGCTCGTGCGGGTCGAGCCGGGCTCGTTGTGCTCGAGCATATCCTGGAGCAGCTGACCCACCAGTTCCTTGTCCCTTTTGATGTCTGTTTGTTGCGGGTAGCCAGAAACTGCGAGGTTGGAAATGCGGCAGTGGAAGTCCTGGTCGACAAAAATATCGTGGGTGGACAAATTCAGTGTAGCGATGCTTCTTCTCTCCAAATACTCACAAGCACCGGAAATATTCACGAGAATGCGCGCTGCGTGCAGCGGGCTGATGGATTCACCCTGGTTGTTGAGCCCGCCCAGATCCTGCCCCTTGATTTTTTCATAGGCGAAGAAACAATGGGGGCCCTCGTTGATGGCTTCCAAAATGGAGGCGATGAGAGGGTGATCAATGGTTGCCTTGATTCTGACATCAGCAATGAATGACGCACGCACCTCGGCATCGGCCACATACTCTGCATCGAGGCTGCATACGAGTACCTCGCGCTGCACCGAGATCTGGGTCGCTTCCCAGGTCGTGGTGGTGGTTCCCTTGCTGACTAACTTGCCAATGAAGTAGTCGCCAACTTCTTTTCCGGTATGGAAGGATGAATCGATTTCAGCAGACATGATGAGGGTGGATTGGCACGCAAGTTGTTTAGCTTAAATATACAATCCAGACAACTAAGCAATTGTCATTTTTTATAATGACTGTAAACCGTGCCTGTTGGGCAGTGTGCTTGATGACAGGGTCAAAAAAAGCCCGGGAGTGAACCCGGGCCTTTTGAAATGGTGGAGGCGAGGGGAGTCGAACCCCTGTCCTGGATGCCTTCTACGTAGGCCTCTACATGTTTAGTTGGTGATAGTGGTGTTTAGGAGGGCAGTTGCTCACCAACGGCTTGGGCCCACCGATTAACCTGTTTAGTCTCACCATTGACCCGGTCACCCGATCTCTGGCCAGTCCACTGATGTGTCGCCTTTCCCCCTAGTGGACGTCGGGGAAATAGACGTTGCTGTCAATTAAGCAGCAAGTGCGAGCTCGTTAGAGTCTGCAATTAATTTGTTTGAGCGGCTTTTTAAAGAGGCCAGCCGATCAACCTCTACATGCAGCCTATGCTTCCAACATTCAGTCGAAACCATGACGCCCCCTCAGTTTTCTCTCCGAGGAGATAGCTGTAATGTGCTATGACTTGGCGTTTTTGCAAGTGGTTTCGTGCAAGCCGGGGCCTATCCAGCTTGTGCACAAGCCGGGCAGGTGCCGAAAAACTCCAGCTCGTGGTAAAGGTTCTTGTAGCCGGTGGTGAATTGGATTTCCTTTTCCAGTTCGTGTACCGGGCAGGGGGCTTTCACCGGCTCGATCGAGCCGCAATGCGTGCAAATGAGGTAATCCCGGTGCTGACCGGGTAGCAGTAAGGTAAAATAGGCGGCCCGCTCGTGCAGGCCGAGACGGCGCAGGATGCCCTTGTCTGCGAGTCGTTGCAGCAGTCTGAATACGGTGGCCTGGTCACACTGTTTGGCAAGCAGAGGGGACTCCGTAAGCTCGGCGAGTGTCATCGGGCGCTCGCTGGCGAGCAGGGTGGCGAGCAGGTTTTCCAATGCCTTGGTGCGGCGCAGGCCTTCGGCGCGGCAGCGGGCAATGACGGCGTCGAGTTCATCGGACATGGTAGGCGGAAATGAAAAAGAAGAATAAGGGCTTTGAGGAAGAGGGAAAGGGTCAGAGCAATTCCTGCTGAGCGTCGGTGGAGGGGGTGGCTCCAATCTTGGTGTAAGCGGCAGGCAGGGCGACACGACCACGCGGCGTGCGTTTGAGAAAACCCTGCATGATCAGGAAGGGTTCGTGCACTTCCTCCAGAGTGGAGGCATCTTCTCCAAGAGCCACAGCCAGAGTGGAGAGACCTACCGGGCCGCCGTTGAATTTGTAGATAGTCGCCTCCAGGATGCGTTTGTCCATTTCATCGAGTCCGTCTGCATCGATCTCGATCATGGCCAGCGCGTCGTGGGCGATGTCAGGCGTAATGGTGCCATCAGCTCGCACTTGTGCGAAGTCACGCACCCAGCGCAGAAGGTTGTTGGCAATGCGGGGAGTTCCCCTCGAACGTGAGGCAATCTCAAGGGCCCCGTCTTGCTGGATTGCCACATCCAGTAGCCCGGCAGAACGCTGGATAATATGGGCCAGCTCCTCCGCCGTGTAATAATCAAGCCGGTTGACCAGGCCGAAGCGGGATCGGAGTGGAGAGGTGAGCATGCCGGCACGGGTGGTGGCACCCACGAGGGTGAACTTGGGTAAGTTGAGCTGAATCGTCCGGGCCGAGGGGCCGGAGTCAATGATGATGTCGAGCCGGTAATCCTCCATCGCAGGGTAGAGATATTCCTCAATAGCCGGGTGCAGGCGGTGGATTTCATCGATGAAGAGCACATCGCCCTTCTGGATATTGGTAAGAATACCGGCCAGATCCCCGGCTTTTTCAATCTGGGGGCCGGAGGTGGTGTGCAGGGTGGTACCTGTGGCGTTGGAGATAATGTTCGCCAGGGTGGTTTTTCCGAGGCCAGGGGGGCCTGAGAGCAGGATGTGCTCGAGCACATCGTCGCGCATTTGCGCTGCCTCGACCATAAGCATCAGACGCTCGGTGACTTTTTCCTGACCGTGGAATTCCTCAAAACCGGGAGGCCGCAGGGACTGCTCGAATTTCTCGTCCGGTGATTGGGTGGTTTGCTGATAAAAGGATTCAGTCATGGTGAGGTGACGCGCGCCAGAGGCTGAGAGCAGATGGGTGAAAGGGAACGGAGTATCAGCGAATCAAGTCTTCCTCGTAAAAAACACGGAACCCTGCCTGGTGCAAGACTGACATGCCAAAGCGCGTGTCTTCAAGGTGCATCGCCATGAGCGTTTTTCCCTCCGGGTGAGGCATCAGGGAGTAGGCGAAATCCAGGTTGGTCTCTGCAGCACGGAGAACGTCAAGCGCTTTGGCCAGACCCCTGCCGGATTCCTTGAGTGCGATGACCACGATTTCAGAGGTCGTGTGCGGAATGCCTTTTTCCATGAAAATACGCATGGTGGTGTCAGGGTCGGAGACAACCAGCCTGGTCATGGCGGCGTCTCGCGAGTCCTGCACACTCAGCCCGATGACCTCAATGTTTTCTGATCTGAGTAAACGCACCAAAGAACTCAGCGCCCCGGCACGGTTTTTGAGCATCACCGAAAACTGGATGGGGAGAGTGCCGTTGGGTTTGATTTCGCAGTCCTTCATGCAACCGCGTTATTAAACCACGGTTAGGTGGGGATTATAACCCTAAAATGAGGTGAATTTGACCGAGGCGTGCATATCCGGTCCTTGCCGCGAAAGACTCAGTTGCTGGGGATGAGCTTGATCTTTTTGAGCTGAACCGCTTGCCAGGCCTGGGGATGGCCGGCGCGCAGTGAGATGCGCGTGCTCTCCGCGTTCGGGAAATAGACCTTGCGTAGTGTGAAGCTTTGGTAGTTGCCATGATCACCGGTAACAGGAACCGGGCCGTGGATACCCTTGATGTTCTTGCCAAAGTGAGCAGTCAGGATGGAGCCGGGACTAGCGCAAGAGGCGGTCACCTCGACGGTGTATTCACCGGGACTATCTATTTCCAGTGGCCAGCTCAGAGAGTCAGCTGCATTTTCCCAACGGACTGCCTTGTTGTCTCCCTCGCCCACGATTTGCATGCCGGTGCTCAGCGTCGCGTCTCCAACGGTGAAGGTCATGGTTCCAGGAACCTCGTTTTCGCTCT
Organism: Akkermansiaceae bacterium; assembly: GCA_049632765.1. Taxonomy (GTDB): domain Bacteria; phylum Verrucomicrobiota; class Verrucomicrobiia; order Verrucomicrobiales; family Akkermansiaceae; genus Oceaniferula. The sequence continues at coordinate 40,136 of JBNACB010000009.1, forward strand.
CATTGGCGAGTGCCGGACCGAACTGCACTCCGGAAACGGGAGCATCCAGGGTCAGTTTGATAATGCTGACATGAGGGTCGCGGGCATCGGCGGGCAAAGTGATCGAGACGGTCTTGTCGTCCTGGCTGAAAGGGATGGCCTGGCCGTCAATGGTGGTGGCGGCCGTCACATTCTGAGGCAGGCGATTGAGTAAGAGGGCATCGTCTCCGGGATTGAAGATGTGCAGATAAACATGCTTGTCACGGTAGGTCGCACCACCCCAGCTGCCATTAATCCATGGACCACCCCGGGTGCTGTAGACAGCCTCACCGTATTTCCCAATCCATGGGGCAATGCCCTCAAGGATGGCCTTTTCCTCCGGTTTGAGAGTGCCGTCAGGCAGGGGAGCGAGGTTGAGCAGCATGTTGCCGTCGCCGGTAACACAGGAGGAGAGCAGCTGGATGGTCTCGGTTAGCGAGCGGGTCTGTGCATCCGGGCGATATGACCAGCCGCCGTGGTCTGGATGGGGTGAGAGGATCATGCAGGATTCCCAGGCCCGACCGTGTTGGAAGGCGCCCATGCGGTTTTCCGGCGTGTCGTAATCGGCGGAGGCGAGTTTTTTAAACTCCCCGGGAATGTCGGGCAGGCCGCGTGCAGCCCGGTTGTTGACAATGAGCTGCGGGTTGTAGGCATACATTTTGCGGTAAAGGCGCGGAATGGTGTACTGGTCCCACTTACCAAAACAGTGGTCAAACCAGAGCACATCAACAGGCCCGTACTCGCTGAGGAGTTCCTCGACCTGGTTCTCGTAATAGTCGTTGTATATCTGCCCGTCGCCCTGGAGGTAGTTCGGGTGGGTCCAGTCCCTGGTACTGTAGTACCACCCGATCTTGAGGCCGTGTTTTTTGCCTGCCTCCTGCATCATGCGCACCGGGTCACCCTGATAGGGTGTGTCGGCAATGGAGAAGTGAGCCGGATACCCATCGCCTTCAGCAAAACGCTTCTCTTTGGTGGGCCACATGGAGAAGCCATCATGATGCTTGGTGACAAAGACGAAGTATTTCATGCCAGCTTCCTTGGCCAGGCTGACGAGTTCATCGGCATTGAATGCCGTCGGGTTGAAATCTTTGTAGAGATTCATGTAAGTCTCACGTGGCACGACCTTGTGCTTTTCCCCACCCTCAATGCGGTCCTTCATTCCCCAGCTGATTTCCTGGCCACTGATGGCAGCGGGTCCCCAGTGAATGAAGAGGCCGAACTTGGCATCGCGGAACCACTGCAAGCGCTCCTCGAGTTGTTCCGGGGTTTCGGTGAGTTGGGGGATCGCGGTCTGCTCGATTTCGGCAGCAGTCGGGGCTGTTGGGGCAGTAGAAGAGTTGGCAGCGGGTGGCACCTTGATCTCCGAGGGAGGTGGGCAGCAGTCATCGGTATGGCCTGTCTGCGATGACTTCTTCTGGTCGCATGCGATGAGGGCAAGCGCCGGGATCGTGGTGGCGAGGAGTAAGTTCTTGGTCATAAAATGGAAGAATGGATGATTTCTATGGCTTCGCGCTGAGGGCGAAGTGAGTGTAGCTGCTCTTGTGAGCTTTCTTGCCCAGTGCCTTGGAGGTGGCTTCGTTGTGGGCACGGCCGTCCGGGCATTCCGGGTAGCTCACCAGCACCTGGTTGGTGTCAATGAGGTTGATATAATAATGCGTGGCATCCGCAGGCAGGGTCACGGTAACTGTGCTGTCCTCGTTAATCGTTGCCGGGATGCGGAACCACTCCTCCTCGTGAACGCCGGGATTGTTGGTGTATACGACGTAAGCCTTGCTCACGGCAGCACCATTTTCTTTGTAGCGTAGGCACACCTCGTTGCCCTTTTTGCTGTGTTCAACAGCAGTGGGGGCACTCTTCTTGAATGCTTGCGAGACATGACGCCCGTGCCGGTTGTAGTAGGGCATGCTGGCATTCATTTCGGTGAGGATCTCCGTGAGGCGTTGGTCCATTTGTTTGGCGCGCTCCAGGTCCTTGTCGGCGAGGTTGTTTGCCTCCTCAATATCCACGCGCTTGCCGTTTTCGTCATACAGCTCGTAGAGCTCATACTGTGGGATCGACGGGTGGAAGAGATGGTTGAGGTTGCGGATGAGCTTGTAGCCGCCGATACGGATCGTGCTCTGCATGGGGCCGTGGGGGAAGTGCCAGACCATGGTATCCCGGGTCTTGCCGGCTGCGTCCTTGACCAGTTCCGCCTTGGTGGGGTCTGTCTTGAGCAGGTCGGAGAGATCCGAGCCGTCGACGACCTTACCTTCTTTGGGCTCGGTGCCGACCCATGAGAGGATGGTCGGGTAGAGGTCCAGGGCGTTAATCACCACGTCAGACTGCACACCTCCGGCAATGCCCGGACCGGCAATGAAGAAGGGCACTCGGACACCACCCTCCTTGGCGTCGATCTTGCCTTTGTCCAGGGGATAGTTGTCAGTGATGATCTCCTTGCCGCCGCTTTCCATACCACCGTTGTCCGAGGTAAAGACCAGATAGGTGTTTTCTATGAGCTTGTGCCCGGGCCAGCGCGGGTCATCGGTGGTTTCCAGGTAGGAGATGATTTGACCTACGTAATAGTCCAACATCTCGACCATGGCGCAATAGTAGGGGTTGCGTTGCCCTTCAAGAGTCCAGCCCTCTGGTTCGGTCGGGTAATCCACGCCGAGCTTCTTGCAGTATTTCTCCAGCAGGGCCTTGCTGCGGGTCTGGATAGGCGTGTGGACCAGCCAGGTGGCGTAGTAGAGGAACACGGGCTTCTCTTTGTTGTCGTCAATGAACTTGATCGCCTCGTTGGTGACGAGGTCGTTGGGGAAGCCGTTTTCATCAAGCCGGTACGGGTCATCCTTGGCGGCGGTGGCAAAATCTTGCAGGCGGTTTTTCATGCCGCTCTGAGCTCCGCGGGTATTCACGCCATGGCGGTGGGTGGTAAAGTCAAAGCCCACATCCATGGGCTGGGGGAATGCGTGGTGCTCCACCGCGATATGCCACTTGCCCGTATGCCCTGTGGCGTATCCCTCCGCCTTGAGTGCCCGGGGGATGGTGAAAGTGTCCTCAGGCATGCGGCCGCTGTACCACGGAGCCATGACCGTGCTGCCGACACTGTGGTGGGGATGCGGTGGTGCTCCTCCGACCACATGGGTCTTCTGGGCGCGCGCGGGATGCACTCCACTCAGCAGTGCACAGCGGGAGGGCGCACAGGTTGGCGCAGGCGAGTAACCGTTCCAGAACTGGACCCCCCGTTTGCCAAGGCCATCCAGATTGGGGGTTTCCATGGGGCTTGGTTTGTCCACATCATAGCATTTCACATCCTGCCAGCCGAGGTCATCGACGAACATGAGAATGACGTTGGGCTTGGCGGGGCGTTGGGCCTCCGCACTCGAGTATGCCACAAGGGAGAAGAGGGCGAGTAAGAGTGTTGTTGGTGTGCGCATAGTCTGAGCAAAGATGGTCCGTATGGATAGGGGGGAGGGGAGAAGCTGTCAAGGTGCAGAATCAACCCAGCTCAGTGAGCGGAACTGAGGCGGGCCACCCTGCCATTGTTCGGATCCGAGCTTCAGCGGTTTGCTGCCTTCTTGCTTGGACCTGAGTGTGATCGAGGGTGCCAGACCAAGCTCCTTGATACCTTGCCAGGATTTGAGGGTGTTGCCATCCGCATCCCGGAAGTCAGCGGGCGTGAGGGTGAGAGTTTGCACGCCCGGGTCGCTGCCCAGTTCAATTTCGGCGGCATACTTGTCGATGCCGATGATCATCTTGTTGGTGTGCTCACTGGTTACCTCAAGGCAGAGTTTGGCGCCCTCCGGTGCTGCCCAGAGTGGGTGAAAGATCTTATGCGTGTGGCGTGCCCAATCTGCAGGCATGGTCGTGAACCATTCCTTTTGCCAGTGGTCGGCGAAGGTTTCGATCACCTTGTCAGATTTGAGAGTCGCCTTGAGCCCGGCGGCAGTGAGTTGCCCGGGAGTGGCTATCTGTAGCAGGGAGGACAGGTTGAAATGCTCGGTATTGTAGATGCCGTAATAATAGCCTGCTCCAGTGACGGGGAAGGGGAGCTTGTAGAGAACATTGGCGTAAACCCAGAGCGGTTCACTGGTCGTGGCGAGGGGCAGGTCAGCACACCAGACACCATCCTTGAAGCAGCCACGGGCGTGGTGCCAGAATCGGTTAATGCTGTTCTCCCTGTCATCGCGCTGGTCGTTCGTTGTGGCATGCTGGCTGTAGTAGATGTCGACCGCGGCGATCGGCATGGAGCTGTCCGGTCTGACTTGGAAGCGGGGTGTGCCGTTCTTGGTTCCAAGGATAAGTTTGCCATTGGGAGTGGCTGGCCATTTGAACGTGCCCTTCAGGTGCTGGTCAAACCAGAGCTGGGTGGCGACCTCGTTTTCCGGCAGGTCCTTGTGGTTGATGTGGGCGGAGCAGGTGACCCGCCAATCGTTCTTGCCCAGTTCATCCGTGGCAACAATGAGATCGGCGATGCGGCCATGGAAATCGTTGGCAGGGCTCAGGAAAATGGTGGGGCAGTTGATTTGTTTCAGATTTGGCGAGTCACCCACGGTGTTGCGGTGCAGGGGATCTTTGTTGGCCCGGTCACTGATGCCGCCGCAGGAGGGGGCCGCCGCCTTGACGCGTTTGTCCGATGCCGCAGTAAGAACAGTAAGTTTGCCTCCCATGGAGTGACCGTAGACACCAAGCTTGTTGGCATCAACCTGCGGTTGTTGCTCGAGGAAGGTCAATGCGCGGCGTGCTGCCATGGTGCAGAGAAACCACGAGCTGTTACGTGGCGATTTGACGGGATCGAGGCTCCACTCGTAGCTGGGGATACAAGCGAAAGCATCTTTGCCGTTTTTGCTGGGTGCATGATAGGCGTCCAGAGCACCCCAGTCCGTGGTGATTTTGTAGTGTGGATGATCTTTTTGCCCATCCCAGAATAGCTTCACCACATTGGGGGCAACATGGTAATCGGGAGCGGTGAGGCGCCCGGCCCATGCGATGGAAATGGTCGCGTAACCGCGCCTGGCGTTGGTGAGCACGGCCTTGTAGTCAGCGTACTGGCCACCACCATGGATTTGCACAAGCCCGGGTATCTTGCTGGCCCCCTTCGGGTAGCCATAAACGGCTGCCATCATCGCCTTCTGGCCTTTGAAGATGCCCACCCGGTAACGCAGGATCTTCATGACCACGCCATCCTCCTCCCATTGCTTGATTATCTCCGTGTCCAGTGGCTCGGCTCGCGGGTCAAAGCCCTGCCACATGCTTGCAAAGTCCTGTGGAGCTTGATTGCCGCTCAGGGCAGGCAGGCTTTCTGCACGGCTGATGTCAAAACTCGTGAAAAGCGAGACCATCAGTGGTAGGGCAATGCGTCTGGTGGCGAGTGATTTCATCATCATGCGAGTTGTCGGCCGTCTATAAAAATACGCGCAAGTAGCTCATTACTTGCGCGCGTTTAGCTAAAAAGTGCTTTTTGGTGGCCAGGAGGGATTCGCCTTATTCGGGGATAGGCTTGTTGGGCAGCAACAGGGACAAAAGATCCGTCTCAACCACCTGGCGGTTGCCGAGGAATTCTGTCAGGAGTTTGACGCGCTCCTGAGCTGGCAGCACTTCAACGACAGTGCCCTGAAAACCCTGGAAGGCTCCGTGGGCGATTTCCACCTCATCTCCCACGCTGACTGCAGGCTCCAGGGTGATGGTGTCATCCTCTCCCTCGCTGAATGCCTGCATTTGCTCGTGAAGCTCGGCGATGAATGAGCCGGGAATCTCTGGAACGTAATCACCAAACTTGAGAATCGTCATCACGCCGTTGGTGTGGACGATGTTGCGCTCGTTTTCGGTACGGGAGAAGAAGGCGAACACGTAGCCCGGAAACATTGCCTCGACCCACCACACCTTGCCACGGCGTGTGGCCTTGCGGTATCGCAGCCGCGGGCAAAAGGATTGCACGCCCTCAAGCTGGTCCATGGCTTTGGCCGCGATGTGCTCACGCTTGGGCTTGGTGCGCACGCAATACCATGCGTAGTCACCGGCCTCAGATGCTTCCACGGGGTCGGATGGTGTGACTGTATCTGTCGTGCTCATGATGTGGGACTTACTCGCCGAGGAATTTTTGCAACAGGGGCAAGACCAGGTTGGCTTTGCCGGACCATCGCTTGATAATCTTAATGCGGTTTTCGTAGAAGCTGTGCAGTTCGGGCTCGCCAATGGTCTCAAGTTGGTTCTCGAGTTCGCTGAGTTTTTGGGTGCCGCTGGTGATGTGAGGCCGAACTTGTTCACGAATGAAACCACCGACAAGTTTTTTTAACTCAACATCCGCCTCAAAGTAGGCTTTGCGCTCGTTGTCATACTCCACATCGCGCACAGCTCCCAGTGTGCGGAGCATCTTCAAGCCCTGACTGGCGGAACCCTTGCTAATCCCCAGGCGCTCCACCAGGTCAGCCATGGTCAGGGGCTTGGGTGAGGCAAACAAGAGCCCGTATATTTCACCCACAGAGGCGGGCAACCCTGCTATTTTGGCCCCATCCCTGAAAAATGAAATGAGCCGCTGGTCAATGGGCAGGGTTTCCGGTTGAGTGTGTCCATCCGGGTGCATCACGCGGCAATCTAGCACCCTGAAAAGTTAAGTTCAATTTTTTTTGAACAAAAAAACTAACAAAACTTAAAAGTCATTTTTTGCCAACATGATCCCTGTGCAGCCCGCTGATGAAGTGTCTTGCGGATCGCGCAAGCGGCCGGCTTCAGCGTTTCTCAAGCGTTGCCATTGCGTCGAGCGCTTTTGCGCTGGCATCGGTATCGGGCGCCAGCTGGCTGTCGAGGTTGGCAGTGCTTTGTGGGGTTTCTGAGCCGGCAGTCATGTTGGCTTGGCTTTCCCTGAGCATCTGGGGCTGATGAGTGTAGGATGCGGTCAGCCAGCCGCAGAGCACAACGGCACTACCGTAAATAAAGATTTTGATTCGATCCATGCTTCTGTTGGAGAGACGTGTGGCGATGAAATCCCAATCCGCCTGATGTGCAATCAAATTCTCTTTGTGGCATCATTTTCCGGATTGATTTCCCCCGGTCACCTATCAGGCCAAGCCGTCATCTTGAAGCGGCCTCTTGAAGTAGCTTTACAAAAAGCACTGCTATTCATAGAAACATGTTGCGCTAATAAATGTCTCCCGGCGCTGCTGCAACGACATGGCAATTATCGATTTATTCAAGGCGCTGAAGCAGGAGAGTGTTTCAGATGTTTTTCTGACTGAAGGCAAGGCACCCATGGTGAGGCGTCTTGGTCAATTGGATCAATTTGCGGACCAGGTCATTACCAGGGAGGACTTGCTTGCCTTCTTTGCTGACTGCCTGCCGCCCAATACCTGGGAGAGATTGGTTGCAGAGAGAGACCTGGACCTGGGATTCAGCGTCTCAAGCGAGGAGAGATTTCGTCTCAACCTTGGTTTTGAGCTGGGAGCCATCTCGGTGGTCGGCCGAAAGGTTCCTTCAGGCGCCATGCAGTTTGACGAGCTAGGGTTGCCAGATGTGGTTGAGACCCTTGCCCAGGAACCCAGAGGATTGATTTTGGTGACGGGCTCCACCGGCTCCGGCAAATCAACGACCATGGCTGCGATGCTACACTACATCAACAGCCACTTTAAGAAGCACATCGTGACCATAGAGGACCCGATCGAGTTTGTGCACCGGGAGGAGAAAAGCCACATCACCCAGCGTGAAATCGGCTCTGATACCCGAGACTTTGGCAGGGCCCTGAGAGCCGTGGTCCGACAAAGCCCGGATGTGATCTTCATTGGCGAGTTGCGTGATTTTGAAACGATCCAGACTGCCCTCGCCGCAGCCATGACCGGCCACTTGGTCATATCGACCCTGCACACGGTTGATGCCGAGCAAACTCTTGAGCGTATGCTCAATTACGTGCCGGATGGTCAGCGGCATCAGTTTGCCCTGGATCTATCCCTGGCACTGAAGGGCATTATTTCCCAGCGCCTGCTGACCCGTAAAGATGATGAGGGCATGATCCCCGCGGTGGAGTGCCTCATCAATACGCCGCACGTGGCCAAGCTTATTGCCGGGCAGAAAATCGAGCAGATCGGTGAGGCGATGAAGTCGGGCAGTTCGGAGGGAATGGTTAATTTCAACCGGGTGCTCATCAAGATGGTGGAGCAGGAGATTATCACTCCTGACACTGCACTGAATGCGGCAGACAAGCGTGATGAATTACAACTGCTCATGCAGGGGATGGAAACCGGCATCGATACCCTGCGTGCTGGCGATGCGGTCAAGGGAGTTGTCACAACCTCGATGAAGAGCCTGCTCAAGTCTGCCCTGCACTACGGAGCGTCGGACATGCTCATCAGTGCCGGCAACGTCCCCATACTCAGGGTCAATGGCGAGTTGCTCAAAACGAACGCGGGCGAGCTCAATGCCTCTGATACCAGAAACCTGCTTTTCAGCCTGCTCAATCGCCGTCAGCGGGCGGATTTTGAGGAGAACAAGGAGATCGACTTTGCGTTGAGTGTGACTTTGCCAGATGGTCATGGCAATGAGGGCCATCACCGCTTTCGGGTCAATGGTTTCTATCAGAAAGGTACTGTCTCCTGCGCGATCAGGGTGATCAACCAGAGAATACCTGATGCTGCCGAGCTGGGTCTGCCGATTCCCGTCATCGACATGATCAATAATCTCAATGGCTTGGTACTCATCACCGGCCCCACGGGGCAGGGCAAGTCGACCACGCTCGCCTGCCTCATTGACCAGATCAACCGGACACGTTCATGCCACGTCATTACCATCGAGGACCCTATCGAGTATGTGCACAAGAACAGGAAAGCGGTTATCGAGCAGCGTGAGTTGCATGCGGACACACTGAGCTACCAGCATGCCATGAAGTATGTCCTGCGTCAGGACCCGGATGTGATTCTCATTGGTGAGATGCGTGACCCTGAGACCATTGCCGCAGCCCTTACCGCAGCTGAGACCGGGCACCTTGTTCTGGCCACCTTGCACACCAACGATGCGGTACAGACCATCGATCGCATTATCGACAGCTTCCCTGCGCATCACCAGAACCAGATCAGGTCACAATTCTCTGCCTGCCTGGTGGGCATTGTGGCGCAGCGCCTGCTGCCACGTATGGACGGCAAGGGGCGCATCGGGGTTTTTGAAATACTGAAGGGTAGCCTGGCAGTGAGAGCCAACATACGGGATAATAAAACCCATCTGCTTAAAGGGGCCATGGAGACCGCTCAGAAAGATGGCATGATGACCATGGACATGGCGCTGGAGCATCTCTACGAGAAAGGCTTGATTTCCGAGAAGACGGTCAGGTCTGTCGCCCAGGATAAGGAGATTATCTGAGAAGGGTAATCCGCTGAGGGACAAATGGCGAGCAAGCTCCCTATTGGAGGGCAACCACAGTGGGATTGCTCGTAGTCCCATAACGATCCACTGAGCTTACCGCAATCGCCTCAGGGTTGCCGTTCAGAGTCAGGCTGGTCGCTGATGCGGGTAATACTTTAACGGTGAACCAGTATTTCCCATAGCGAGCCTGCACCGCATACTTGGATGCCCCCCTCACCGGTGACCACTTGGCAAACGCTCTCTTGCCCGACACCTTGGCACTGAGCTCAGGAGTAGTTGGCTTGGCCTGGCTGATCCAAGGCATGGGTGGCACGAGTGCATCGCTCGTGTAGGATTTTTTCTCGAGGAGATTGGCAATACCGCCTCTATTTTGACGCAGGGACTTCATGCTCCAGTGCACGTGGCCGGCGTAGTTGTTGCCAGTAGTGCGGGAGAGGCTGACCTGGTTGATGATCTCACTGGCGGGTCGTCCGGGATCCTCCGTGCTTTTGATGCGAGCAGTCGCTATGCCTGGCCAGACAGGGCGACTTCCTTGATCACGCCACCAGCTCAAAAGGCGGGTATAGCATTGTGGACCTTGAATGCGCCAATAGAGCTGTGGGGAGAGGTAGTCACACCATCCTTTTTGCAACCACTTGCGTGAGTCGGCTGCAAGGTGCTCATAGGCATCTACACCTGCGGTTGTCCCTGATGGAACTCCGGGTCGCCAGATGCCAAACGGGCTGATGCCGACACGAACCCACGGCTTGGTTTTTTTAATCGAATGATACATATCCTGAACGAAGCTATCCACATAGCCGCGTCGTTGTGATGGGCTTTTACCATCAGGAAAGTGCTGCTTGTGTTTGCCATTTTTAGCCAAGTCTGGGTATGGGTAGAAGTAGTCGTCGATATGGATACCGTCGATATCGTAACGGCGTGTGACGTCAAGGATGACAGAGAGGGCTCGCTGCCGGGTAAAACTGCTTGCCGGATTCATCCAACGATAGGTTTTGAAATCACAAATGATTGACGGGTGGGTGCGGCAGACATGATCGCGTGATGTGGGCATCTCGGCATTTGGCAGGGCTCTGAACGGGTTGAACCACGCGTGGACTTCGATGCCTCGTTTGTGAGCTTCAGCGATACAAAAAGCAAGGGGGTCATAGCCTGGAGATTGACCCATCGTTCCTGTCAGCCATGGGCTCCATGGTTCGATGCCTGATTTGTAGAGCGCATCGCCATTAGGGCGCACCTGAAAAATAATGGCATTGAGCTTCAGCTTAGCCATTTGGTCGAGCATTGCGCGCAACTCATTTTGTTGGGCACTGCGAGAGAGCTTGTTGCTGCTTGGCCAGTCGATGTTGAAGACACTGGCAACCCATGCACCACGGAATTCGCGGGTCACCATCGGGGGTAATTCCCGGCTGGGTTGATAGCTCTGGCACAAGCCCGAGGTGGGCAACAAAGAGGCCACACCAGCTGCCATGATCGTGATGAGTCGCATAATCGGAGGGCAGCCTGAAGGGTGAACCAGCATAGGCGGCAATATCCGCCCACTTCGATGCCATGGCAAGGGAAAATCTGCAACTCCGCTGTTTACGCATTACACTGCAATATATAGCTTCATTGGAGCGTAATCTCCAGAGTTCACCACCTACTTGTCAGCATGAAAAAATGGCTCATTCTCCTCACCTTTTTCGCCGGCCTTGTGGCCACCAACACCCACGCGCAACAAGCCAGTGAGCAGCGTAAGCCCAACATCATCCTCTTTCTCATTGATGACCTCGGCTGGGCGGATCTGGGAATCACGGGTAGCAAGTTTTACGAGACACCCAATCTGGACCGGCTCGCCAAAGAGGGCGCGTTTTTCTCCAACGCCTATGCGGCCAACCCGGTTTGCTCGCCCACGCGTGCGAGTATTCTCACCGGCAAGTATCCGAGCCGCATCGGGCTCAGTAACCACAGTGGCTCACGGGGACCCATGGGCGCTGGCCACCAGCTGACCCCGCCTGAGGTGGTGGGCAACATGCCGCCGGATGACATCACTCTGGCCGAGGCGCTGAAGGCTGCCGGTTACGCCACCGCCCACATCGGCAAGTGGCACCTGCAGGCGCATCACATGAAGGG
>JBNACB010000010.1:0-11955 GCA_049632765.1 Akkermansiaceae bacterium
CATTGGGAACACCTTGCCTGCGAATCATCAGTATCAGCAGCCCACTGTATCATTTCTGGTGCCAGAGGATCAAGTTGCCGGCATCGTAATCCATGTGCTCTATATTGATGCCGAGGCTCTCCAATATACCCCAACCGACCAGGTAGAGGCTCCCGACTGGCAAGTGAGACCAAAGCAATTCAAGCTTGGGGATCTTCTTGAAAAGCGCTGAATGTTAGGGTGAGAAGATCCGTTCCCTCACAATCTCCTGAGCAGGAAACAGCCTATTCTTGCCAGCCACAGGCGCCACCATGGTCGCAGGCCTTCCCAGTCATCCGTTACGCACTCCGAGAGTCTGAGGTCGTTTTCCCACTGGGTATCAAGCTCTTCGACAACCTCGTCATCAATCACGACGATGGCGGTTTCCCGGTTCATCAAGACAGAGAGGATGTCAAAGTTGTTCGATCCAATGATGGCCAGATTGTCGTCGATGACCATGGTCTTGGCATGTAGGATGGGTCCCATATACTCGATGACGTCGACGCCCCAGCCAAGCAGGCTCGGATAAAGGCCTTCACGCAGCCAGTCTACGACACGCACATCGGAGTCCCTGGGAAGCAGAAGGGAAATATCCACACCTCGTAAAGTGGCCCTACGTATTGACTTTCTCAATCGCTTGGGCGGGACAAAGTAGGGCATGGTCATCTTCACAGAATGGCGAGCCTTGTCCAAGTGAACGGAGAAGAGTTTGCGAATCTGTTTTCTGCTACCGAGGCCCTGGCTTCCAACGACCATACAGCGGCTGTTGCCGGGAGTGTTTTCATGCCCGTGACTCGGCGAGATCTCTAATTTTTCATCCGTGCAGTATTCCCAGCTATCGAGAAACAGAAGGTCGAGGTCATGGGCAGCAGGGCCGGTGAGCTGGATCTGGGTGTCTCGCCACGCGTCTTCCTCATACTGCTGGTAGGACCAGGGGTCGCCTATGTTCATGCCTCCAGTGAAGCCCACCCGGCCGTCGACGATGAGGTTTTTTCGATGGTTCCTGCCAAAAATACCACTGCGTTTCCTCCAGGGCTGTACGGGTCGGTACTCGATCACCTCGACACCCGCATCCCGCATGCGTGCCCACTGCATGGGGTTTGCTGCCGAGGAGCCAATGGAGTCATAGATAACCCGGACGGCAATGCCTTCTCTGGCTTTTTGATTGAGGGCCTCGGCAAAGTTCTTGCCCGTGGTGTCGGAGAGAAACATGTACATCTCGACATGGATTGAATGCTGGGCAGAGGCAATTGCCTCGAGCATGGATTGGTAGGCGCTATCCCCATCGAAGTGAATCCTCACCTTGTTGCCAGCGCTCATGCCGCCAACAGTATCACCGGAGAGCTCGCGAACGATGGCCTGCCGCCAATCGGAAACCTGCTTCCTGACATTACGAGGAATGATCTTCATCGATGGTCTATGTTAGCGAATTTTCAGCAAGATCAAAGTAGTAACAGCACTTGGGTCCTCGCTTTTTGCTTAAATAGCCATTGTCATGATCTCCCCCTGTGGTAAGGAAAAGCCGCCGATGAACAAAATTATTTTCACTCTCATTGTCTGGAGCTTGTCGCTGACAGCTCCGATGGCCATGGCTGGTTCTAGTCAGCACGACGCTGTGCCGAAATTTGAAAAACGCATGGATGCCTTCTCCGTGGAGGAAGACAAGATGGGAATTAGTGGGATGTGGGAAAAAATCAGTTACCGTGCTCAGGATCAGCCGTTTCTTGTGGTAGCCAGCCTGATTTTTTTATGCGCCATTATACACACGTTTTTCGCTGTCCCAATCACGAGGTATGCTCACAAGGTGCAGCATGATCACGATGCAGAGATACGCCGGCAAATGAGTGCCCAGGGTGAGTCGGCAACTGCAAAGGATATGGTGAGCTTTAAAGCTACAATGCTTCACTTCCTCGGTGAGATTGAGGCTATTTTTGGTATTTGGGTGATCGCGCTCATCGCAGCTATTGCCGGATTCTATGATGTGGAAACGGTCAAAAGCTATATCTCGAGGGTGAATTTCACCGAGCCGATGTTTGTGGTGATTATCATGGCCCTGGCTTCCACGAGGCCTGTGTTGCGATTTGCAGAAAACGCGCTGAGCTTTTTTGCCAGATTTGGTAAGGAGACTCCTGCAGCCTGGTGGCTGTCCATTCTCATTGTAGCTCCCATCCTTGGGTCATTCATTACAGAACCCGGGGCAATGACGATTGCAGCCATGCTGCTTGCCAAGAAGTTCTACAAGCTCAAGCCGAGTCCCAAGCTCGCCTACGGAACCTTAGGGCTTTTATTTGTGAATATTTCTGTGGGTGGAGTGCTTACCAATTTTGCCGCGCCACCAGTGCTGATGGTGGCTGGCCCTCAAAAATGGGATCTGACATCCATGGAGATGCTCCTTCATTTCGGAGGCAAGGCAGTAGTGGGTATATTGATTTCCACGATTCTCTATTTTGCCATTTTCCGCAAAGAGCTCCGAGCATTGTCGGGTAGTCTGGAGGATCATGATGGCGATGGTCAAGGGGATCTCAAACACGATCATGACCGGCCAATTCCCGTCTGGGTTACTATCACCCACTTGATGTTTATGGGCTGGACCGTTTATTTTGCCCATACGCCGGCGATTTTTATTGGAGGCTTCCTCTTTTTCCTGGCGTTTCGTCAGGCCACCGAGCACCACCAGTTTGATATCAAGCTACGCGGGCCGATTCTTGTGGGCTTTTTCCTGGGTGGCTTGGTCATCCACGGTGGTCTGCAAGGCTGGTGGCTGGCGCCTGTGATTACCAGTCTCGGAGAAATTCCATTGTTTGTGGGCTCGGTTATTCTGACGTCTTTTAATGACAATGCAGCTATTACATTCCTTGCCAGCCAGGTGGATGGTCTTAGTGCTGGCCTCAAGTATGCTGTGCTTGCCGGTGCTGTTTGTGGTGGTGGTTTGACGGTTATCGCCAACGCCCCCAACCCCGCTGGTCAGGCACTGTTGAACCGCTTTTTTGGGGATGGCATTTCACCCGGTAAGTTGGCACTTGGGGCTTTCGTTCCCACGGTCATCGTCTCAGTTGTCATGTTATTGTTCCCCGATCCAACGAGGGATTCTATTTTTGAGCTCGAGGACGGTGAACCAAAGGTTGAGTCGGTCGAGGCGTCTGCAGAGCATTAAGCGGGGAAGAGGACGATGTTCACTGGTCTGGTAGAAGCAACCGGTAGGGTTCGAGAGATCGTTTCCATCGGAGATCAGGCCAAGATCACCCTCGAGGTGCCTTTTGCAGCTGAGCTCGTCGACGGTGAGTCGGTGGCGGTGAATGGCTGCTGCCTGACAGTGACCGATCATGATGACGAGTCGGCATGCTTTGATGTGCTCAAGCAGACACTGGATGTAACCTCCCTGGGGGAGCTGAGCGAGGGGCGCTTGGTCAACCTGGAGCGTGCCATGATGGCCGGGGATCGCTTTGGTGGCCACTTTGTCCAAGGACATGTCGATACGACTGGCAATATTCTGGATCTCTCAAAACACGGACAGGACTATCGTCTGGAAATCTCCCTGCCAGCGGAAATTCAGATTCTTTGTGTTGAGAAAGGCTCGCTGGCGATTGACGGTATTTCACTCACCATTGCCGATCTCAATGCCGAGAGTGCAGTGTTCTGGATCATACCTCACACCATGGAACACACGCGGCTGAGTGACGCGGCAGTGGGGCAGAAAGTGAATCTTGAGGCCGACATGCTCGCCAAACACGTGGCGAGGTTGTTGGAAAATCGTTAGATCCTAGCGGGTGTAGCGGCGCAGCTCAAAGGTATCATATTTTTCCTCCACGCTGACCTGAGGGTACTGCTCCTCAAAGCGGGGCAGGTATGTGTCACCTGAATGGTTTTCGTAAATGTGGGACACGAGCAGCTCGTCAGTAAGGGGCAAAAAAGCCTCGTATATCTGGGCGCCACCAATGATGTAAACCTGGGGGTCAATCAGCTCGATACTTTGCAGCTCCTCGGGGCTATGGATCACAGTGGCTCCCTCGGCTGACCATGCTCGATCGTGGGTGAGCACAATGCTTTGTCTGTTAGGCAAGGGTTTGCCAATGGAGTCCCAGGTTTTGCGCCCCATAACGATCGGGTGCCCGGTGGTATGCCGCTTGAAGAGCTTGAGGTCTTCCGGTAGGTGCCAGGGCAGGCCTCCGTCCCTGCCAATGACGCGCTCAGCGGTCATGGCAACGATGGCTGTGAGTTTGAGTGCTTGTTTCAAAATCAGGGCTTATCCTTGATGGTCTCATTGAGGTTGATCAGGGGGATGGCATTTTCCCCTAGAGTAGCGCGTGGCACGCTGCCATTCCATTTTTCGATCGCCCTGAGTTTGAGGATTTCCGGGTTCCTGCGCAGTGCCTCACCTTCGATATTGATGGCCTCGGCCTGAGCCTTGGCCTGAGCTGTGATTTCGTAAGCCTTGGCATCGGCCAGCTCCCGGCGTTTTTCCGCTTCCTCGATCGCTGCCATTTTCTCTGCCTTAGCCTGGACCTGCTTCTGCTCTTGCTCGGTAGTGAAGCGTTTCAATTCCTCAATTTGCCTTTCAGCAAGCTGCTTTTGCCGCTTCTTGTCCTCGACCCCCTGCACGATCATACGCGGCAGGTCAAAGCGGCGCAGCAGCACTTCCTCCACCAAGATTCCCTTGTCAGCGAGTTTGACAAGCCCTTCAAGAATACGGCTTTGCATGGAAACCTGAATCTCGTCCTGATAGAAATCCTCAGCATTTTTAATTCCTTTGCCGGCCTCGCGGATGAGCGAGCGTAGCTTGGGAGTCAGGTGGACGGTTTCCAGTGCGGCGACATCCCCGGTATCCTGAACGGCTTCTGCGGCTTGATTGTGGTCAACTCTCCATTTGACGGTGACGTCCACATCGGTTGTGAGCTGATCCTGCGAAGGAACGCCCACATCGACCAGCGTGAGTTCCTTGTTACGGCAGTCGATTTTCTGGATTTTCTTCAGCGGGTTGATGATGTGAAATCCCTCGGTGAGCTCTGTGGTGTCGACTTTGCCGAAGAGGCTTGCAACACCCACGTGACCCGCCGGGATAGTGGTAAATGGCGTGAGAGCCGCGAATACAAATAAGAGAATGAGAAGAGGGATGACGAGTTTGCCCAGCCACTTGAATTTCTTAAGATTGGCGTCGTTGATGTTAATGGTATTGTTGCTCATGGAATGTTAAGGTCAGTTTGTGTAGTTTGACATTGAAGATCGATTAGACTGAAACGGCTGCCTTGATATGGGGATCAGGATCGTAATCACGCAATTCAAAGTCATCAAATGTGAAGCGGTGGATGTCGGTGATCTCTGGATTGATCCACATGGTGGGAAGTTTCTTGGGGGTCCGGGTAAGCTGGAGTTTGGCTTGCTCGATGTGGTTGCTATACAGGTGCAGATCGCCAAAGGTGTGGACAAAGTCGCGGGCCTCATAGCCGCAGACCTGGGCGACCATCATGGTAAGCAGTGCGTAGGAGGCAATGTTGAACGGAACGCCTAGGAACAGGTCGGCACTGCGCTGGTAGAGCTGGCAGGAGAGGCCGGGTTTTTCTGAATCGATATCGTGCACATAAAACTGGAAGAGCATATGGCAGGGGGGTAGGGCCATTTGGTCGACCTTGCCAACGTTCCACGCTGAAACCAAGTGGCGGCGCGAGTGTGGGTTGTTCTTGAGGCCGTCGATGAGGCGCTCAATCTGGTCAATGACCTCGCCATTGTCTCCCTCCCAGGCACGCCATTGCTGACCATAGACCGGTCCCAGCTCGCCGTTTTCATCGGCCCACTCATCCCAGATACGCACGCCGTTCTCCTTGAGATAGGCGATATTCGTGTCGCCCTTGAGAAACCAGAGTAGCTCGTGAATGATGGAGCGTAGGTGCAGTTTTTTGGTGGTGAGGCAGGGGAAGCCCTCGCGCAGATCGTAGCGCGCCTGCCTGCCAAAGACCGAGATGGTGCCGGTGCCGGTGCGGTCCGTGCGTGACTCCCCATTGTCGAGGACGTCCCTGAGCAGGTCGAGATACTGTTGCATGAAGTGGAGATTGTATAAACTGAAGCCCGGACGCAAGACAATCAGGTCTCGAACCCGAGTTCAATGCCCGTATAACGACCGAGTGGTAGAATGAGGGGTTGCTCCGCTTTTGAATCCGGCGTCTGAAGTTTTTTGCACTCTAATGATTAGACGCTTGTCATGATTGTTTGATTGCATTATTAATTTGGTTAATTTAATAATTTAGCAGTCCAAAAGGTTGTGGTTAGCGTTCGCTCAAAAATATGGTTATCCGGAATTTTGCTGTCTCTGACATTTTCCGTCTTCGCCAATGACAAGTCAGCTCATCATTCGATCGCGTACTATTTTGATTCGCGTGACTACAATACCCTGGCGGTTAATACCTCAGCACGGTTACCGCTGGGTTTTAAGTTGTGGGGTTTTACCGATTTTAACGGGAGCCAGAACAACGACAACAGATATGACTTGGACAGGTTTTTCATGGAATACAGGCTTATGCATGAGATCCCAGAGGATTGGATTTTTGGAGTCAAGGGGGTGGGTTTGTTGACTGAGTTCAATAACCTCAATGGATCTGATAATGATCTGTTTCGATTTGGACCTTACATATCCCGGGTCGTCAAATTACCGTGGGAGAAGGAGGCGAAGTTTCAGCTCAGGGTTTTTCCATACGAGACTGAGAGTGATAATCGACAACTTAGTCTGAGTTATTTCGTGCCCTTTTCAGACAGGTGGTCGCTGTCTGGATTTGCGGACATCAATTTTATAGATGGAGGTTCTGACCGCTGGGTCATTGAGCCACAGCTCAATTACAAAATGAATGAGAGCATGGATCTCCTACTGGAATACCGATACAACGGCTTTGAAGCATCAAATCCCAACTTGAAGGGGAGTGGAGTTGCATTGGGAGTAAATATCAAGTTCTGAGCCTTCCGTGAACAGTCCATCCAAGGGAAGCATGAGACCTCAGCGTATGTATCACCGCATACTGCTTACATTATTTTTCTGCCTGCTTGGGGTTCTTGGTAATCATTTGCATGTCACCCTGTTTTTCGGGGTGGACTTCATTTTTGGCTCTGTGGCGGCCCTGTGTGCTGTTGTTCTGCTGGGGCCTCTGCCAGCGATCATAGTAGCAGCCTCAGCAGGGGCTTACACTTATTTTTTGTGGGGGCATCCATATGCTGCTATCATTTTTGTAGCAGAGGTCGTTTTTGTAGGTTTAATTCGTCAAAGAACGAGGCACCTGGCATTGTCTGATGCATTTTTCTGGGTGTTGGTCGGGGTTCCGACTGTGCTTCTGTTCTATCGTGGAGTGCTGGAATTACCATTTATGGTCAGCAGCATGATAGCTTTGAAGCAGACAGTGAATGGTGTGCTGAACGCGTCCATTGCGGCATCCATTCTCATTGTGCTGAGCCGGATTACCCGTGACTCCAATGGAGTGTCTCTTGCGGGAACCCTTTTCAACTGCCTGTTGGTTTCAATTCTTGTGCCGGGCATTATTCTGATCGCCATGGAGACGAGGCGCTCCAAAATAGACTCAGAGAGATCGATTGCAGATTCAATAGGTCTCGTGGCAAAATTTGTCGATTATGCTGCGCAAAAACTGGCTGAAGATGATCTGTTGCAAGGCGATATCACTCAAAAAATAAACCAGCTTGATCTCATGGAATATTTGGGAATCAACGACTTGGTTGGTATGGCTATCCTTGATAAGGATGGTAATGTCATTGCAGAAGTCGGCGAGGTCCATGCCGCTGGTGAGGGTGAGACTATTCAAACCTCTGATGGTGTCGATGTCTGGTTGCCTCCCCGGAGGGGTATGCCGTTGATGGTGTGGTGGAACAAAGCTTCCTACATCCATAAAAAAGAAATCAATGGCAGTGATGTTGTAGGCTCGATAGTTGTAGAGCATACTGCAGCTCCTGTAGTTGCAACTTTGCAACAGCGAAATCTCAGAGCCTTCATGATACTGTTTGCCCTGACTGGTTTTGCCATTCTGGCCGCTGTGTTGGTCAGTAGGGAGTTTTCCACACCACTTTTGCAACTGGGTCAGGCAAGTCGGACCCTCGCAAACGACATTGAAAATGGAGAGTCTATTGGTGTGCCCGACAGTGAGTTCAACGAGATCAAAACACTCGCCAACTCATTTGATAAGATGGCCACTGTGCTCAGTACACAATTTCAAGTTGCCAAGGATCGAACAAACCAGTTGGAAAACATCTCCGGTCAATTAGCCAAATATTTGTCTCCTCAGATTTATGAGTCAATTTTCAGTGGCAGGCAGCAAGCTGAAATCAAAACCGAACGCAAAAAACTCACGGTATGCTTCACGGACCTGACCGGTTTTACTGACATTTCCACTGACATGCAGCCGGAGGATTTGACCTACCTGCTCAATTCCTACTTTTCGGAGATGTCGGAAATCGCCATCCGGCACGGTGCCACGATAGACAAGTTCATTGGGGATGCGATGGTCATATTTTTCGGTGATCCCGAAAGCAAAGGAGTGTCTGAGGATGCTCGGGCAGCTGTGCGCATGGCGATGGAAATGCAGCTCAGAATGAAGCATTTGGCAGATCAATGGAGATCAAAGGGTTTGGAAAACGCGCTGCAAGTCAGGATTGGTATTAATACGGGCTTTTGCAATGTGGGCAATTTTGGATCTGATCAGCGAATGGACTACACGATCATTGGTGCAGAGGTAAATCTGGCATCGCGTCTTGAGACCATGGCCGAGGCGGGAGGTATTCTGATGTCAGGGGAAACGTATCATCTGGTGGATGACTTGGTTGAGGCAGAAGAGGTCGAGCTTGCCCATATCAGAGGAATCAAGCGTGAGGTGCGCGCTTTTGCTATCAGGGGTAATCAGTGCACGGATGAAAATGAGCAGGCCTCCTATCGCCATGAGGACAAAGGTGTGCTCGTCTACATTAATCCAGATGAGTTGGATGCAGACAAAAAAACCATCGCCAAAAAGCACCTGCAGGAGGCACTGGACAAGCTGACTGATGAAGAGAACTCCGATGAGCCAGCATGATTGGATCTGCCCGGGCCTTGTCGTCAGAGCGAGCAAGCATTAATCATGGGCTCCCGGTGGTTTGCGGAGATTTTTCTTCTGCGAGTGCTTGGATTTATCATCAAGCATTCGGTTTTTCGCCCGTCGTGAACGCCGGCGTTTTTGGCGGCGGATTTTTTCGATCGCCTGCTGCCGGGCGGATTTTTTGCCCTCTCGGATTTCCTCGATACGCTCACATAGTTCCCGGCGCGCGAGGAAGCGGTTGAGCTCGCGTGAGCGTTGTTGTTGGCATTTGACCTCAATGCCGGTGGGTAGGTGTTTGAGATATACGCAGGATGCTGTCTTATTGATCTTTTGTCCGCCACTGCCGCTGCCGTGAATAAATTTCTCCAGAAGGCTTTCCTCTGTGATATTGAGCCTCTCCATGCGAGCTTCCAAGGCTGCCATTTTCTCTGGGGAAGGCATCAAGATTTTGAACGGTAAATTTTGAATAGTGAATGCATGGGTTGCGAGATCAGGATGTAAATTCACCACTCATCTTTCAATGAAGCGACTCGATGTATGCTTTGGCAGCACGGCTTATTTCACCGGCGACGTCGGCGTGGGGCTTTGCAAAGGGTGGAACAAACCAGGGGTAGGAGCCGATGACATCGGTAATAACGGCAACTTCACCATCACAGGTTTGCTCTCCGGATGGCGCTTTACAGCCAATGCCGATGGTTGGGATGTCTAGCTGGGAGGTGATTTTTTCAGCGAGCTCAGGAACGACACTTTCCAAAACGAGGGCAAAGCATCCAGCCTCCTGCAGGGCGAGGGCGCCCTCCATGATTGCGCAGGACTCAGCCTTGGTCTTGCCTTTCTTTTTGTAGCCGCCCTCCTCCCGAACCCTTTGGGGCAACATGCCGTGGTGACCAATAACCGGAATGCCGGATCCAATGATGGTTTTAATTTTTTCAATTTGGCGAATCCCACCCTCAAGTTTGATAGCGTCCGCGCCTGACTCAACCAGAGCTTGCGCACTTTCCAGTGCCTGTTGGGGGGTGTCATAGCTATGAATAGGCAGGTCCCCGACCACGAGTGCATGCTTGACCCCGCGGGCAACTGCCGCCGTGTGGTGGGCCATCATTTCCAGGGTCACATGGGTCGTGTCAGCAAAGCCAAGAACGACCATGCCGAGTGAGTCACCAACCAATATGATGTCGACACCGGCTTCATCGATGATCCTGGCCGTAGGGTAGTCATATGCCGTGAGCACGGATACGTAGCGTTCACCCTTCATGGCTTGAATGGCTTTTGCTTTCTGGTTCGCGTTCATGGGTGTCGGTTTGTCTGGGGATCCTACCAGTGGGACTCAATCAGCGTAAGTGGCGGTTCTTCAGAGTCAAGGTGATGCAGTAGGTCGATGACGGTTGAAGTTATGCCGGGAAGCATGAGTTCAGGTCGTATGTGACCCAAAGGCTCCAAAACAAAGCGCCGACTGGCAATGCCAGGGTGCGGAATGATCAACACGTCACTCTCTATGCAAGTGTCGCCAAAATAGAGAATGTCGAGATCAATGGGGCGTGGTGCATTTTTGGCATAGCTGCTTGCGCGGCCCAAATCTGACTCGATTTTCTGTGTCTGCTGGAGGAGCTCAAGTATTGCCCCGGGGTAGGCGATTTCGATGACTGTATTTAGAAAGTCGGGCGAGTCAGGAGGGCAGTCCACCGGAGTAGACCCGAAGACAGGTGCCTGAAGGTGGGTGTGCGGCTCCGGCATGAGCTTGCAAAGCATGTCACGCGCTTGCGAGATGTTGGCAAGGCGGTTGCCAAGATTGGAGCCCAGAGCGATGCCTGCACGCGTGACCACGGGAGAAATGCGCTAGCTGGATTACTTGAGGCCAAGGACATCCTGCATATCGTAGAGGCCGGAAGGTTGGTTCTGAAGCCAGATGGCTGCCTCTACAGCTCCTGAAGCGAAAGTCATTCGGCTGGAAGCCTTGTGAGTGAGCTCGACTCGTTCGCCGTCAGCAGCGAACATAACTGTGTGGTCACCGACGACATCGCCACCACGCAGTGTATGCATGCCAATCTCCCTGTTGGGGCGTGCACCAATATTGCCGACTCGCCCGTGGGTTACATCCTCATCGTATGTCGTATTTGTTTCCTCATTGATGATTTCCAAAAGCCGGCGAGCAGTGCCGGAGGGTGCATCGATCTTGTGGCGATGATGCATTTCAACGACCTCGATATCACAGCGGTCATTGCCGAGAATTTGCACGGCCTTGCGAGTAAGCCAGAAGAGTGTGTTTACACCTATTGAGAAGTTAGGAGCAAAGACGATGGGTAGCGTTTTTGATGCTTTGATGATGCGGGCTTTCTCCTCGTCGGAGTGTCCGGTGGTGCCGATGACAACTGGGGTCTTGTTGAGCATCGCCGCTTTTAGAACGTCATCCGTGAAATGATGCGCCGTAAAGTCAATGACCACATCAACATTCTCAAATGCACTTTCCAGATCCTGACCAATATCATGGGTGGAGGTAACTTCTGAATGAAGGTTGTCATTGCCTGCCTCGATAAGAGTCTGGCCCATGCGGCCATGGGCCCCAGTGATGAGTAATTTCGTCATGGTTAGGGTTGGTTAGATGAGGTCGTAGTCAGCCAAAGTTGTTTGCAAAAGGTTCTGGTTTTCGGCTGAGAGGTTTACCAGAGGTAGACGGATTTCGTCTGAGCAGTGACCTTGCATCGCAACAGCGGACTTAATAGGTACTGGGTTTGTATCAATGGACATCAGGGTGGTGAATAGCCTCTCATATTTGGATTGAATGGCCTCGGCATCTTCGACACGGCCTTCAGTCATGGCTCGCACGAGGCCCGACATGACATCAGGGATGAGATTGGTTGCCACGGAGACAAGGCCTACCGCT
>JBNACB010000010.1:12053-51463 GCA_049632765.1 Akkermansiaceae bacterium
GCATTCGGCGATTGCTTTGTAGTGCTGGTAGAGACCTTCCTGAGAAGGTTTGTTGTAGTAGGGGCATACTTGCAGGGTGGCATCAATGCCCATTTTGGCTGCCTCTGTTGTAAGATGAATGGCTTCCGATGTGGCGTTGGCACCCGTGCCGGCGATTACCTTCACGCGGCCGGCAGCATACTCGACAGCGAGCTCAATCACGCGCAAGTGCTCCTTGCGTCCGAGAGTAGGTGATTCTCCGGTGGTGCCACATGGCACGATGCCGTCAACACCTCCTTCGACTTGGCGGTCGATGAGGGCGCGAAATGCTTCGGTGTCCACCTCGCCGTTTCTAAATGGCGTGATGAGTGCGGTATGGGTTCCTTGAAACATGGTTTTGTTTGGGTAGGTCTTCAGATGGTGATTTCACCGGTAAATACAAAGTCTGCTGGGCCGGTCAGTGTTACTCGAGTAAAGGTGTTGTTGGAGCCCGGTTCAAACCCTATCTCCAAAGTCTCGCCTCCCTTCACATCAACGCTGATAGGTGAAGCTGCACCACTGAGCAGATGGTGAATGAGGGCGCATGCTGTCATTCCTGTGCCACAGGCGAGGGTTTCCCCCTCTACACCACGCTCATAGGTGCGAATGGCAATATGCTGATCATTGAGAACCTTGGCAAAGTTGGCATTCGTACCATTGGGAGCAAAGTGTTCATGGTAGCGGATGGCGGCCCCGTGTTTGAGAACATCGGTATTTTCCAGATCGTCAGCAAAAACAACGGCATGCGGGACACCGGTGTTGACCACGTGAATGGCTGCGTTGAGACCATCAATCGAGACCGGGGCATTGAGCTCCAAATCAAAGGGGTCTGACATGGCAATGCGGACGTTCTCTCCAATAATGTCGGCCTGCAGCGTCCCTGCAATGGTTTCGAAGCTGACGCTCTGGGTTTCTTCACCCAGAAGCATGGCGGTGTATTTGCCAAAGCAGCGTGCACCGTTGCCGCACATCTCAGCCTCGCCCCCGTCTGCATTGTAATAGCGGAATTTAAAGTCCGCACCTGACTCGGCAGGCTCAACGGCGAGTAATCCATCCGCACCAATACCCCTCTGGCGGTCGCAAAGGCTTGCGATTTGTTCACGGCTCAGATTGGTGTCGAGTGCGCGGTTATCAAGCACAACGAAGTCGTTGCCCGCTCCATTCATCTTGTGGAATGATAATTTCATGATTGATTTGGATTCTTAGTCGCTGTGATCAGCGGAGTTGCAAAGTCTTGTATTTTGCTGGTGAGATCAGCTTGGCCCGCGTTCACCGCTACCTGGTTGACGATGGCAGATCCGACGACAACGCCATCAGATGCGGAGGCCACCAGAGAGGCTTGCCCGGGTGAGCTAATACCAAAGCCAACGCATACAGGTGTCTCCGTGTGCTCCTTGATAGATGCGACAAGCTCACCAATACCCTCGGAAGGAGCTTCTTGGGCACCAGTGACGCCCATTCTTGAAATGGCGTAGATGAAGCCTTCAGATTGGGCCGCAAGCATTTGCTTGCGTGTATCAGGTGTGGATGGGGAGATGAGGGTAATGTGTTTCAAGCCCGCGGAGCTGGTGAGCTCTTTGTTGTTGGCGACTTCATCGGGTGGTAGGTCCAGGAGCAAGATGCCATCGGCCCCGGCGGCGGCAGCATCGGCGTGAAATTTCTCGTAGCCATAGGCATAAACAGGATTGAGATATGTAAAAAGCACAATGGCTGTATCATGACTGGCCCGGAAATCCCTGATAAAATCCATGAGCTTGTGGACGTTCATTCCGGCTTTCAGGGCACGTTCAGCGGCAAGCTGGTTGACCACGCCATCTGCCTGCGGATCAGAGAAGGGAACACCGAGCTCGATGATGTCAGCACCGGCGTCGGCGAGCGACTTGGCAACCTCCAGGGAGGCTGTGTAATCCGGGTCTCCGGCGCAAATATAGGCAACAAAGGCAGCCTCGTTTTTTTCCCTAAGCTGCTGGAATGTGGTGTCGATACGGTTACTCATGAAATTGGCAGCGGTGAGATAAGCTGAATTCAGAAAAAAGAAAACACTGAATCATCGATTCCAGTCATGATTTTATCTGCCCGATGGAGGGGAATAGAGAATGCGGCGCAACTTAAAGTTGATCATTTTCATCAAAAATTGACCTGGATTCCTCGCAGCCGGGGATATGTTACGGATACGTTTATATTTTATATAAAAATACACCTATCAGATATAATATATATAAAGGAAACATTGATAATCTTTTTCCCTTGCATGTAAAGGGGTGGAAGGTTAATTTTCGTGATAGCTACTTGCACATCTTCAATGAGTTTGCCCGAATTGACACCACGTCTCGAGCTTCCTTCAGGCCTTGCCATAGGTTATGGAGAACGCTTGGCTTGTGTCGAGGGTCAGGATGCGAGCATTGTCCTCGAGGGAGGTACTCACTATTTGCTGGCTCGCAACGGGAGGGGCAAGACCACACTTCTTAGAACCCTGGCTGGCGTTTTGAGTCCGGTCGATGGCACTTATGAGTGCCAAGGTAGATGTCAGTTTCTCAGTGAGGATCTGACCTTTGATCGTGAGCTCCCCGCCAAGACCATACTCAAGGCATTCCTGTCCAAGGATAAATACACTGAGGCCATGAAGCTGGCCGAAACTCTGGAGCTTGATGTCGCAAAACCCTATGGAAAGCTTTCAACCGGTAACAAGCGCAAGGTTGCGCTGCTCGTCGCTGAGTTTTCCGTTCAAGAGCAGGGGCAAAACGTGCTGTTGCTCGATGAGCCCTTCACCGGGTTGGACACTTTTTCACGTGAGGTTTTTCAAGAGCGCTGGAAGCAGTGCAAGGATGGTGTGCTCCGACTGGTGAGCTGCCACCCTGACTTTGACAGCATGGAAATGGGCAGCTGCATGCTCATTAGCGATGGGAAAATTTCGTATTTGGCGGGTGAAGAAGCCCCCAGGAAATGGGGTGAACTCAAGTCGCAGCTCAATTAACCGAATCAATAGTAAGGGACATGCAACTCTACCGCTTAACATTAGCAACGATACTCCAACGCAAGGTGTGGTTGGTCGCCTTGCTGTGTGTCTTTCTTCTTCCGATACTCTTGCCGTATCTCACGCCGCACGAGATTAACCCGTCTCTGATCGAGCCTGCCCGTGCCCAAGCGGCCTGGGTTTGTCTATGGGTTGTAGCAATCGCCTGGCTGTTTTTTCAGGCGTCCCGCTTCGGTAATGACACTGCGCGCTCTGGTCTGGGTGCGTATTTTCTCAGTTCCGGGGTGTCTGGCCTCAGCCAGATGATCCAAATTTGGCTGGCTTGCCTGTCCTTCTTGCTGCCTTTGGTCGCCATTACCGTGGCTGTGTGCCTGATCGGCGCCATGCCCAGTGAGAGCTCCCAGGCCAAGATGTGGATCGCGACCAATCTACAATACGCGGCTCTCTTCCTTTTGGTGGTTACACCACTGATGATGTTGGCCGTGTCAGCGGGGAGTCGCTTTGGTTCCACCATTGGCTATTTGATCCCGCTCTGCCTGAGTGTCTATGGCATCTATGGAGTAGGTTATCTTGCTATGATGACGGACGTTCAGAGCAACCTCTTGCTTGATTGGCTCTACGTCATTTCACCGCACTACCATCTTGCCGACCTCACTCCGCGACTCGTCTTCAAACATGGAAGTATGCTCGGGTCTGAGTTCCTCCAGCTCGTTGTCTACTTTGCCGGGATCAAAATAGTCCTCGCCATGATTTCGACATTCACCTTCCAACCCAAGGCCGTTGGGTAAGCGACAACTGCCATTTCATCACGAATCTGTGACTCATTCCCTTACAATGAATCTTCACCTGCCAAAACTCACCATCTCATGTGCGCTGCTCATGGGTCTGGTGCTGTGGTGTGGCATGGCGCTAAAATTTGAGACTGAGGAAAAACTATCCTACGAGCCCAACGTGGCCTGCATTAAGGGCAGCCCCTACGGAAAGGTTCTGGCCCTTGCTCTACAGGGCCCCATTGACCTCTATTGGCACAAGGGAACCACTCACGAGTATAGCACAATACTTGGCGATGATCATGAGCATCACCATGGCCACCACGATCATGAATACCACGCGGACGATCACGACCATGGACACCACGCGGACAACCATAGTCATGGGCATCACCACCATGCTGGATGTGCTGATGATTGCGATCATGGCCATGATCATGCCATTGCGATGCAGTCCGAGGATCAAGGGAGGTCGCTCCATGAATGGTCCAAACAAAAAATAAAAGAGCTCGAGGCGACCGCTCACCGCAAGACTGACGGTAAGTCCTTATCACTTGCTCATGAAAGATATCTGCAAGAGGAGACAGAGGCAAAGCTTCGCCTGGCCTACGAGCTCGACCCTGCCAACCACACCAACTACGCGAACTACCATTTTTTCCTCTCCACGAACATCGGGCGCAACGAGGGAGATCAAGCTGCCTCCTTGCATTTGGCTAAAAAGACACTGGCTTATTGCAAGCAAGACATGTTTGACCCGGCTTCATGGGTGACGGCATCCAGTGCCGCCTACAACGTCGCCCAGCATATATACGACCATCACGATCAATACGAGATTGCGGATGCCAAGGCCAGTTTGGCTGAGATTGATTATTGCATGAGGCAATACGAATGCATGCTGGCTAAAGCAGGAGCTGAGGGCCGAAGCGTGTCGGCTTCACGATTAAGCCAGATGAATGAGAGGATGCACTTTCTTGCCAAGCTGCGAAAGGCACTCGGTGTTTACATGAAGCGCGCAATGACCAATCAGATGGTAACTCATACGCCCATTTATCGATACTAGTTACAATATGATATCCACATCCACAGACGCCTCCGGGCGCCCTGAGCAAGCACCTGCTGCTGCCGGCATCAACGGCAGTACAGAGCCGGCGCAAGCGGTATCAGGCGTGGCTCATGCCGGTGGTTTTAAGCCGGGCATGACGGGTGCTGAGATGCTGGGGTTGATCTTTCACACCTGTGATGAAATGGGTGTGTCGGATGTGCAGATGCGCTCGAACTTGCCGGTTTATGTCGAAACTAACCGCGGAATGGAGTGTCTGCCGCAGCTGGGTGTGCTCTCTGCCGATGATGTCTATAAAATTTACTGTGAGTTACTCAAAAACAGGGAATCTGCGAGCCATGGATTTGGTGAAGAAGGCAATGTGGATGACCGCTCAGAGCGCAAAATCGATGAGGCAGTCACCGAGTTCCGCGATTCCGCTGTGGATGACTTCTCTTGTAACGGCATTTTCATACCAGCCACGGGCAAAACATCCGGACGTTTGCGTATCCAGGTGCACTTGAGTGCAAGTGGCCTTGGCATCACTTGCCGTATTCTCAATGACACTATTCCTGATCTTGACGTGCTGGGCATTGATCCAGACACAGCAGAGATGCTGCGGCTAGCTGTTCAGCGCCGCGCCGGCCTTTGCCTTGTGACGGGCCCGACTGGCTCGGGTAAGTCGACCACCCTCGCTGCTATTATCGATTGGCTGCGGCGCAATCACCCCAAGCATATCGTCACTGTGGAGGATCCCGTTGAATATCAGTATCCCACGGATATGGACGATCCCAATGTGCCGGGACACAAAATCATGGCTCCTAGCATAGTGACCCAGCAGGAGGTTGGTCGTGACTTGGAGTCATATCGCCAGGGGCTCAAAGACGTTCTGCGTAAGGCACCTCACGTGATTCTACTGGGAGAGATTCGGGACAGGGAGGCCATGGAGACTTGCATGGAGGCCGCTCAAACGGGTCACTTGGTTCTCTCAACTCTGCACACCACGGGGGCTGTGAAGACCATGGGCCGTATTCTAGAGATGTATCCAAGGGAAAACCACCCTGCAGTGCTGAACCGTCTCAGTGAGATACTTATTTTCATTCACTCGCAGGGTCTGCTCAGCGGTATTAACGGGCGGGTCCTAACATACGAATTTTTGCAAAACAACGATGACGCCACCTCGAGTGCGATCGGCAGCTATGACCGGGGTTCACGAGCTCTGGAAGACGTCATCAAACGCTCTGGCAACATTGCCTGGGACAGCAAGCTGATGAGCCTTCTTAATGAGGGCAAAATTAGCCAGGAAACTTTTGAGAACGCGAGGATACACAGAGAAGATACCGAGTATGTTTGATGTAATCCCACGTTGTCAAAAACTTGTTCATTTCTCAGTAAATGGACATGAATAGTACTATGAATAAAACCATGAAAACAAACAAAACTGCAACTAAACTGAAACCAGGTATGACGCTCATCGAGATCACCGTTGTGATTCTCGTTTTGCTCACCCTGATCGCCGTGCTCTTTATCGGAGCGAACATCTACAAGAAGGGTGCTGACCGCGCTGCTTGTATCCTCAACATTCGCAACATCCACCAGGCTGTCCGCGCTGATCAAAACCTCAACAATAAGAAAGAGGGTGATACAATCGTGGGCACGATCATGGGCGGTGCCAATGCCTATTTCGAGAATACAATCACATGTCCTGCTGCCGCAGCGGGTGCAGGGGATTATACCATTGTAACCACTTATCCATCCACAGGGACTGTTGCTGCAACTTGTAGCTTCGACGCGGTTACTCACATTCCCGACGGAACCGAAGGCTGGTAAACCAGTCTGTAAGATCGACTTTCACGCTGCTGTCGTGCTGACACGCTGACATGTGCGGCAGCAGCGTTAGTCCTACCAGCTGGTTATAATGAATAACCAGTTTTTATAAACTTAAGTAATACTCACGGATAATTACGTGAGCACAGTGTGCCAAGTTTTTCAATTGTCATGAGTGAGTCAAGACATCCATCCGAACTGAACAGTTATCAGCAATACCGCCGATCTGTAAGGTTAGCCAAGTCAACCAGCCGAATGCGCAATCCGGCCTGGTATGAGGATGCGCTCGGCTTGGAACATCAAGTCCACTGCTACCTGGGTGACGAAACAGGCGCTCGCTGCTACCTGCATGTCAAGTCCAGTGGCGTTTTTGAAAGCTTGGATAGAATTAATTCGCGCCAACTCGAACAGCCGGAGGAGTTGGAAAAATGGATTGATTCAGTCCTCAGCCATGATTTGTGTCGGGGCGCCAAATCATTGGGAATGATTTTTTATCTGGCTGATGAATTCTCTCTGGCAGGTCTTGGGCCAGAATATAAAAATCCAGGCGAGCTTGCAGCACTGCGTGACAAGATGGGCTATGCTCCCCGGGAGGTATTGGATGACAAGACCATATCCACAGAAACGCACGCATGGAGGCTTTTCCCTTACCCAGGAGCTACATCGGGTGGCGAGTTTGCAACGGCTGTGGCGGTATCGCGTCGGCGCAGTGAAGCTTTAAAAACGATTAGGGAAATAGCTGATGAGAAAAACTTCCCTATCAGAACGTGCGCTTTGAGCGCACCACTTTGTGCCATCGGTCTCGTCCCATGGTTCACCAAGGCCAGTGAAAAGGGTAATGTGTGTTTATTTAACTATCACACCTTCACTCTGATGGCATTCTTCAACCACACCGGTAATCTCGTGGTCATGCGTTATATGCCGCACGCCAATGGTGCAGGCATGCCCGCAAACTTAGGGCCTGCGATTCAAGCCACAGCCACGGCTTTTGAGATGGAGTGCCCGGATATCGCTATCGTATCCATGGTAGGCAACGATGTAGGTTCTCTTGCGCTGATGCTGCAGCAGTCGATTCATGGATCTGCTGTCAGGACGGTTAATATGCTTGATATCATCCATGAAAACGATCTGCCAGTTGATGCCCCATTGGAATGCATTGCTGTTACGCAGGTTGTCGATGCGGAGATCTGCCCGCTTGCCGAAAATGAGACCTTTAAAAGCCTGAGTGATGACCGGTGGCACCTGCAAGATTTCCTCTCAGCAGACCAGCATGAGCTGGATATGTATCCTGACAGGTCGGATATGAAAATTCTCAAGCTTGGCAGAAGAGTGAGGAAAATAGCAGCGCTTATTTTTGTGACTGTTCTAGCTTACGGAGGCTACAACATATTTGCCAAGGTGAATAGCGTAGTATGGAAGCATCAACCGCAGGACGACAAGGCTGAGACGAAGATGCTTACCGCTGAGATTGCTCGTCACGGGCATTGGAATAACCTGTTAATGGATCGATCCAAAGGCTGGGTCTGCCTTGAACTCGTGGCCCGGATCACGCCTACGGATGGCAGTGTCATCCTCAAGAATTTCAAACACGACGTTAAACTGAAAAAGGAGGGCGGTGGCTCAGAAAGTGGATTTTCCCGTGATTGGGTCATTACGGGTTATGCTACCGAACTCGGTATAGAGCAGCTCGAGAAGCACTGCACGAGTGACGGTATTAAAAAGCTCTTTCTCGATGTGGCGCAGTGCACGGAGAATGCTGCTTATCTTCCAGATGTCGGGCAGCGTGACATTACGGTGAGTCTGGCTCCGCGATTTAACCCCATGTATAACAAATACAATAATCTCAACGCAGGTAGTGCTTTTGAAAGGGTGTTCACGCTGACTATTTCACAAAATATCACTGCGGATGATGAGATGGCTCTATTGGCCGTTGACAGTATAAACAAATAGAAGATGAGTGACTATTACAGACAGCCCATTGCGGTATTCGGATTAATCATTCCCATGGTGGTGATGGTCATCCTTACGGGCGCTGTATTGTTCTATACGGCATCTGTGAGAGATCAATACGCTATCAAAAAGCAAAAATACGATGCGTCGCTGGCGGCAATGAGGCAGGTCAAGATGCTCCGTGCCCAGGTGCAAAAAAACAGGAGTGGATTGAATGCATGGGATCAGCTCTTGCAGAGCGAAACACGAGGCACCTTTCTCGAGCACTGGAAGGATGCTACCAAAGGTTTTAGTGGCAAGGAATTAACAAAATCCTCACGAAGCTGGAACAATTACAGCGAGGGTCTTGGTAAGGCAGTCTCCCAGTCATCTAGCCAGGTGAGCATGTCATTCGTGGGGACCTTCAGGGCCATGCAGACGGCTCTGATGAGACTGGAAACCACACTGCCGACCATGCAGCTGGACTCCATGGACGTCAAACTCGATGACAGGGGCAAGGGTGTTCATTTTTCAACAACGCACACGGTATGGACTTTAAGATAAATACAGGCATTCTAGCATTTGCCCTGGGATTATCTTCTCTGTGGGCGGAAGTGGGGGAGAGCACTCCCCAGGGTGATTCCGTCTCTGCGTCTCATGCTACCACCAGCTCCAGAATCTTGCCGACCCAGGAGAAACAGAGCTGGCTTGATGCCATGGGCTCCAAATTGGCGATGCAGAAGCGGTCCATTGGGCCCTTCGGAATGGCTCAGGACCCTAATGCCAAACCTGCCAAGCCAAAGGAAAACAAAGTGCACAAAGGAGCGTTTTTGGAGGCCATGGCGGCTATTGAGATTAATACGGTCATGCCCTTGGAGAAGAAATTTACCAGTAGCTCAAGAGAGTTTTCTGCGGGAGACATTTTTCCAGTGATCAAAAATCAGCGCCAATTCAATGTCGAGGTAATGGAAATCAAATCCTCCGGCATTGTTTTCAAGAACATTGATACAGGTGAACAAGTAAGAAAAAACCTTAATCGCTTGCCCGCAGGAATGACGAAAAGTGCCAGACTCGATAATGTTCCGGGAGTTTTTCCAGCTA
The DNA here is from genome assembly GCA_049632765.1 of Akkermansiaceae bacterium. Taxonomy (GTDB): domain Bacteria; phylum Verrucomicrobiota; class Verrucomicrobiia; order Verrucomicrobiales; family Akkermansiaceae; genus Oceaniferula. The sequence continues at coordinate 21,712 of JBNACB010000010.1, forward strand.
ATAGAAGGAATGCAATGCCACTTGTCCTCGATGAGGATAAGCCGTTGCGCGTGACCAGACAATAGCCCCCCAAATCAAACATAAAAACAGACCATGAAAAAAGATAAGATCAAACTATTGTTACTTTTGCTCGGTTTATGCCTGCCACATTGGTGTCTGGCGCAAGCAGACTCTGTAGAGCTTATTGCTTCTGAGGAGCAGCCTGCCGCGACAGTCATCATCAATCCGGCCACTCCAGGCGGGGCTGGAGGTAATCCTGTAGCCAATGAAGCAGGTGCTGCGGATGCGGGAGCGCAAACCAGCCCCATTGAAGCCGAGGAGGGTGGCTTCCTTATCAAGGATGCCAATATCAATGATATCTTCCAGCTTCTTGCCAAGCGTGCAGACAAGCAATACTTCCACAACAACAAGCTCAGCACCCCTGATTATCAGGTCACTGGTCATCTCAATGGTGATGTTGACCCCTTGAAGCAAATGGAGGAATTGGCCTTTCAATATGGCTTACGCATGTATGTGAAGGGCAACACGGTATATGCCATGATGAGCGAGCAGCTGAACAATCTTCCTGCCAAGGAGTGGACCTATTCACTCAACTACTTACGCCCTACAGATATCGAGCAAATCAAGACGCTCATACAACCTATGTTGAGTGTGGGCCGTGGCATTGTGAATTATGAGCCGAAGACCAACACCATTGTAGTGATTGATACGATGAGGCAGATCGAAATGGTGGAGAAGTTGTTGAGGAAGATTGACAAACCCAAGGGCCAAATTGTGGTTGAGGTCAAGATATTGAGGGTGAACAGTAAAGAGGGTGTAAGTCAGGGTGTGGACTGGTCCAGTTCCCTGGGTGAAAACGGCGTCTCCCTTGATGTTGCACGCAATTTAGCATCTGTCTTTGGCTTGGATGATGGCGCCGTGGCTCCGGATGGCATCAGCTTTGCTCAAACCAATGTCGTGCTCAGTCCAGTGCAAGTGAGCGGCGTCTTAAGAGCCCTTAATGACAACAATCTGGTTACCCAAAAATCCAATCCCGTGGTGATTACGGAGGATAATGAGAAAGCATCCATTTCGCTGATTGATCGTGTGCCCATTATCACCACAACCTCCAATCAGGGCACAAGCACAACTTCCGTGTCGGAGGAAGTTCGTTACACGATCGATGAGTCTGATTCCACGGACCCGGAGTCCACTCGAGAAATTGGTGTTACCATTTCGGTAACACCAACCCTATTGCCTGACGGTACCATAAGGATGCAAATGCGTCCCAGAAATGCCCAAATCACGGAAAATATTGTTTCGGCTGAGTCCGGCAACGTATACCCACGTGTGAGTGAGGCAACCGTGGATGCCATTGCGCGCATTCCCAATGGGCACTCCATGTTTATCGGTGGCTTTTACGGTGAGGTCGAGAGTGATGGTGACAAAAAAGTGCCTATTCTTGGGGATATACCGGTCATTAATTTCTTCTTCAAATCAAAAGACACATCAAAGGAAAGATCGAGCTTGGTTTTTGTCGTAACTCCCACGTCCTATAATCCGGCATGTGGAAAGAGTAACGACAAGATGAGGGAGCGTTTGCAGCAAGATTCGACAGTCGTTGAGTAATGAATTGTGCTTGCCGGGGTCTGGTTGTCAGGGGCTTTTAAAACAGTTTGAGAAGGTGTTTTTGATGTTTGTGATAAATCATCAGATAGAATTCAATATGCCAACATGGGGGAACGAGCAATGAATGCCCAATCGCGAGATGACGAGAATGATGAACTGCCATTAGAGCAGGGTCAGTTACCTCATCTCGTTTCTGAGGTAGAGGACGAGCCTGATTCCACCAAGGTTTTTTCTGTGGTGAATCAGGAGGTTCCGGTCGCCTTGGAGCATGCTCTGATTAGAACCCTTGCGATGTTCCAGCAACACAATCTAGCAACAGCTGAGGACTGTAATCATGTCGCGGAGACCGTTAAACGTAAGTGGCTAGAGGGAAAGGGCTGTGACCCGGTCGATTGTCTTGCAAGATTGAGTGCTGGCAACGGCGATATGCTTGATGCCAGTGTTGAGGCAATATCTACGAAATTAGCAGGCACCTTGCCGGAGGCTCCCACACGTGTTCCCTTTGCCGGCAGGCTCATTGCGCCTACAGCACTCTACGAGAAAAACCCCTACATCTTCTCGATCTGCAAACTCATGCGTGTTCCGGTGGCTTATGCTGAGGATCTGGATGTATTGGCCTTGGCTTCGATCAATCCTTATTTCATGGATGCCTTGTCTGTGAGTATCGGTGATTATGCGATGCAGCATAAAGGTACACAGCCCATCATCAGTAATATCAGGCTGGATTACGCAGGCTGGGTAAACATGTGTAACAAGCACTTTAAGGAGGAGGTGGATCATGATTGAATTTGATGGCATACGTTTCAACTCGCTCATCAGTAAGCGCATCATGGAAGTGCTCGTTGAGCATGATCGCACCCTCAAAGATGTCGACTATGGGCAGCTGGGCGCCAAAGTGACCAAGATTGAGTTCATGGCTGCTGTTGCCAAGGTTAACAACATGCCATTTTTCCCTAGAGTCGCAGAATTTTGTGAGAGCGCCTTACTCGACAAATGTGATCCATCTGTTTTGACCAGGGGAGGCTTCTCGCCCCTGTGTGTCGATGAGCACAAAATCATTGTCGCCATTGCCAATCCGTGGAGCTCTGCTGCTGATGAGTATATCTCCATGCGCTTTCCCGAGTTGGAAATTGTCAAGGTGGTGACCCTCACCTCTGAGATCAGCCGCTCCATTGAGGCGGTTGCCAGTAACGCCGGGCCCAGCCGTGATGAGCTGGAGGCGATCCGGGTGGATGAGGCTGACGAGAAGATCCGGGATTTTAACATCACCAAGGATTACGAGGAGCCGATGGCACAGCTCCTGGCCACGATCATGGCAAGTGCCGTAAAGCAGAGAGCATCGGATATCCACTTTAAGGTCGAGAAGGAGGTGTTTTACTATGCCTACCGGGTTGATGGTGACATTGGCAAAAAGACCGAGTTGCCCATGAAGATCAAGGACCGGCTTGATGCCTACTTGCTCAACTTAATGAAGTTGCCGGCTGAAATCCGTAACACGACACCGGGTATTTCAGGTCGTTTCACCATTTCATACTACCGGCGACCCATTGATATTCGCTATGAACGTCACCGGACCTACCGCGGATATCACATTACCCTGCGCCTATTGGACAAGGGCCATCTCGATGTGACGCTTGGCAAGGGTTCCCTTGCCTTCGATGAAGCAACGCTACTGGCCATCGACAAGGTCATGAAGATCCCCGCGGGGATCATTGTCATGAGTGGTCCCACCGGATCGGGAAAATCGACAACGCTCAATGCCATCTTGCGGGAGATGAATACACCGGATGTCAACATCCTGACATTGGAGAACCCAGTGGAGGACGAGATACCCGGGGTTACTCACTGTGACCTACGCGACCCCTCGGAGTTTAAGCCCATGATCGCCAGTTTCATGCGTAGTGATCCGGATATTATTCTCATGGGTGAGGTGCGTGATATTGAATCAGCCAAGCTTGCCATTGAGGCAGCGGTTACAGGCCACAAGGTTCTCACCACCATTCATACGCCACGGGCCTCACAAATCATCGAGCGTTTTGAACAGCTGGGTATCGAGCGCTGGAAGATTGCCCAGACGCTCAAGGCTGCCTGCGCTCAGCGCCTGATTAAAATCCTGTGCCCATACTGCAAAATAGAGCAAAAGGGGGTATCTGATAAGGACCGCATGATCTATGGGCTTGATAAGAGCTGGAAGACTCAGCTCGTCTATAATCATCTTCCGGATGGCTGCCAGGAGTGTCACGGTTCCGGTTATGCCGGCCGAACTGCCATTCTGGAGATAATCCCCATCACGCCGAAGGTTTCCGATATGCTCTCCAAGGGTGAAATTACACCCTATGAATTGGAGTTGAAAATCCAAGAGGAGGGTGTTCTGCCTAATCTTAGAAACAGTGGTTTGAAGTTGCTCAAAGAGGGCAAAACCGATCTCGCAGCGATTAGTAAAATGATCGACATGAGCACGGATGATTAAATGATGTATCATGAGTGAAACAACACTTGGCAGTGGTGCGATTGAAGCCAGTAAGGAGGCAACCAAGAAGAAGGTTGAATCCAGCCTGTTTGCCAAGAAGACCAAGCCATTCAAGAGAAAGGAGTTGGTGCAGATGTATCGCTCTTTGGCCTCGATGCTGCGTGCGCAGATCAGTACGGCGGACGCGATCAAGTATTACGCACATGGACACCCCAATAAGGAACTGGTGAGCTCGCTGACCGATATCTACACCGATGTCAACAAGGGGGTGCCGATTCATACGGCTTTCAAACGCTCCGAGCGGTTTGATGATATGACGATTGGTCTGATTCAGGCAGGTGGTGATACGGGGCAGCTTGATACTGCCTTCGCTGAGCTAGGAAAAAGGATCAAAAATGACATGCATTTCCGCAAAAAGATCCGCAAGCTTATCATGATGCCTTGTATTGTCATTCCGATCTTGATTGGCGCATTCATCGCCTCGCAGGTGAAAATTGTCCCACAGGTGGAAGATATGATGGCAGGAATGGAGGCAAAGGGTCTGGTGAAGCTCTCTTTCCAGGTCAGCCATGTTGTGCAAGCTATTTGGCCGCTCGTTGTGTTAATTCTTATCAGTGCAGCTGTCGTTGTCTGGAAATCAACAGTCGTCAAAAATGCGATCATCAACCTTGCTATGGCTAAATTCAGAGTGGTCCGCTCGATGATTATGAGCCTTCGCCAAATGACCTTGCTATCTACTATTCGTCTCCTTTATTCCAATGGAATCAACCTCGCCAAGTCATTGCGCGTGGGGGCCAACAGTGTCAAAAAAACCCCCTTTTATGCTGAGCTCAATAAGGCAGCAGATGCTTATGAGAAATCGGGAGTGCCGCTATCCACTGCCTTCTCCAAGTATACCTCGGTAGACCCACAGGTGGTGCACATGCTGGCTATTGGTGAGAGGTCTGCATCCTTGGATACCCAGTTGCACATGCTTTCGGATATGTTCGAGGAGGATGCTGATCAGCTGATGGATGATTTTAGCCAGTTTATAAGCCTCGTGGTGATGATCATCGCGGTAGTATTAATTGCCGCGGTGTTCCTTGGAACCTTCATGCCCATCTTTATGATGGGTCCACAGATGATGAAGGAGGCCATGTAAGCTGTTGCTGTGAATAGAATATGCAACTCACTAAACTAGATCGCTGGCTCAAAGAGCGTTTCATTTATGAGACGCATATTTTCACGCTCAGGATGCCGGAGAGCAAGCTTCCCGGTGGGGTTAAAGTAGAGGAACTTGAGCAAAACAAGGGGGGTGATTACCGCCACCGAATTATTATCAGGGACAATGATTTGGCTGAAAGTGTCATTCAGCAGCTCAAGGAGGATCACATCATGCATGCTGTTCATGTGGTTGAGGGTGAGAACTGGTATAACAAGCGTATAGCGCCGGAGGGCAAGAGTTTCACTTACATGTGGTTGTTCCGTTTTTTTAGTCTGATTGTTGTTTGTGCAGGTGCTTACGGGGTATTCCTGCTTGCTCAGAACGAGGAGTTGGTGAATACGCTCAAGGATACGATTGAGGAGCTCAAGTCCGGCATGTAGGCGCGTTTGCGGCCTGTGAAAATCATGGTTTTCCTGATTTTATTAATACTTTTTCATTTTCAATAAAACTTAATTTGTTAAGATGATATGGCTTCTTTATGAAGATAAATTCCGATCAAAATAGTTGCCTGGAATCCTCCTGGATTCGCTCCGGGCTTACGATTCTTGAAATGACTGTAGTCATTGTAGTGATGATTACGCTCATAGGAATTTCGGTGTTTGCACTCAATGGATACAGGGAATGGCAGCGGGGCACTGAGGCTTCTCGGGTGCTGAGGCTCGTTTACAATGCGCAGAGAACCTATCTTGCTGAGCATCCCACTGAGAGTGTCAGTTCCCTGACAGCTGAGAAAATCATTCCCTATCTCTCTGACAACTCGAGTTCTCTGCCAACTGCCCAAGCCATGGATGATTCTGTGCTGACGGTCAATGTGGCGGTGAGTCCTCCGGTTCTGGTCTACGGTGACGGTAGCGATTATGACCCCTCCGGAGATTCTGATGACGGGCTCTGGGATGTCGGGGGCTAAAGCAGGTTGAAGTAGTTCCTATGAAATTATTGAGATATACGTGGATTGCTGTCATGGGCTTCGCCATTTTGCCTCTCCATGGAGATGACGGCCAATCCACAAGCCGGCCAGAGGAGCTGCCGGATACGTTCCGCCTCATTGGCCATTACCAACTCAAGTCAAAGCTACGTGTTGAGCGTGGTGACGTCATTCCTGTGGTCATCTCTCCGCTCGATTATCAGGTGTTTAGTGATGGAATTGACCTACGCCTTTATTGCAGGGCAGCGGGTGAGGATACTTACACTACGTTTCAAATATATCGCTCCGATGGCATAGGTGTATCACGGACATCTGGAGAGATAGACCTTATTGCTGGTGTACAGGCTTTGAATACCAGTGCGGAGATGGTTCGCCAGATCAGCATTACGCGTAATAGCTTCACTATGGTAAAAATGCCACCCAGATCGCACAGGGTTATTGTCACCCGTGCTATCGCTTTGAGCAGTGCTGAGCTACCGATTGACAATGAATCACTGAGACAATGAAAGAACCCATCAATCCTATACCGAGGGACTTATCTCTGGATGTGAAGCATGTCACTGGTAGTTCCAGTGAAAGCGGCGACATAGCATTGAACACAAGCTCGAAGCTGAGTCGCGCCAACGCGCGTGTGAGTCGTGTTGATCCTGCCTATCACTGGTTATTGATCGCTAGTTTGCTTTTGTCCTCCATCCTGTGTTGGCTGTATGTAACCAAGCCAGTCATTGTTGAGAATGTCGCGAGTAATGCTTCCGAGTCTGGTATGGAAACGTCAGGGCCAGGTGGGCAGTCGGCATCAAGCCGTGTTGCGGCTCTGGTTCCCTCAAGTGATGCGCTGCCGGGTGAAACGTCTTCCGAAGACAATATCCCGCGTAAAATAAGTCCGGGTCAGCTTGCTGCTTCGAGCTTGGCTGTTTCACCATTTTCCCCGGGCTGGGAGTCGACCAACCTGAAAGTACAGCATATTCTCAGTGCCGACACAGGAGGGGAAGAGCTTGAAAAGATCGTTCTTGATGTGCCAGTTCTCTATCAGTCAAGAAGTCTGCGTTGGACACATGATGATATAACACAGGCTCGCAAAATCATGCAGCGCCTTGTCGTTTACGAGAGTCACCTGAATCAATTGAGAAACGAGGGTCAGCAAATCCTTAAGGACTGGAACCAGCTTGTTGAAGATACGATGCCAGCAAATGCTCTCAGGGCAGATAGTCCGTCGTTACCCCACAATCATGGGGAAAGCGGGGTTTCCGGTGATTTGCCTGACAGCTCGTCACTGATCAAAGTGGGCCCCTAGAAAAGCGTTCAGATATTTGATATGATTTCCAATAATAAATACTTAATGATGAGCACGTCATCATGGCTATGCATACTAGTGCTCATGCCGTCACTGCTTAGTGGGCAAACCAAAAATCAGGAAATCTCTTCACCTGGGAGGGCGGACACGCCGGAAAATTTACTCGAGGAGGGTGTTGAGGCAGCTATTTCAGCATCAGAGGAAGAGGCGAATGTTGCCGAGGCACCGAACACTGTGGACAAGGGAATTGAGGTTCGCGTAGAAAATTCAAAAAACAGTGAGGGTGATGCGACTCCAGCGAGTGAGATCAGGATTTATTCTCCTTATCCAGCCAAACCCATGGCAGCAGCTCCTGAGGGCTGGCAATATGTGCCGGCACCCGATGCCATTTTCCCATTTAAGCAAAGTGTGAAGCTGGGGAGCGGTCTTTCTGTCGACTTGTCGATTACCCCTTTTATATTGGTTCCAGAGAGTGATGGTGCTAACATATTCAGCATCAGGGAACCTGGGTATGACCCCAGCTTGAATTTCACTCAACAGCATACGATCGGTGCCATGCTTCATGCATCCACCATGCAGATTGAAGAACACGAGAAACAGGCAGCCAAGGCGATCAGCCGTTTGCAGCAGCTGCTTTCATCATTACCGCGTAAATAACCATGAACAGAACAAGCCTATCACTTTCCATGATGACACTGGGTATTGTCATCGGTATCACTGCCACGCACTTCAAGCATGTTCATGACTTGGCAGAGTATGACTCGTCGGTGAGAACCTCCCTCGAAGGTAAGACTGCGAGTGCGAAGAGGCATCGCTCTGAAGTTCACAAGTCCGGGGGCAATGAAAAACTGGCAGCAAAGCGCCATATTGAACATGCCATGCTCAAGGAGCTTGGTGACCACACAAGGAAAACGGTGGCCATGCCGAATCAAAATGATGCCTTGGTGGAAATACTTACCGCGATACGTGCTGAACAGAGGGCTTTAAAAAAGCAGATCTCAGAAAGTAATCGCGAACTCCATGAGTTGACCTTCAGGGTCGATACCCACAGTGATTCGTTCAAGCCCCTGCACTCCATAGAGGATCGCCCCAGTCCCATGGATAGCCGGGTGGAGAGCTATGACTCCAGAGGGCCGGGGTTATTGCCTCCCAGACAATAGTCTAATCGCAAGAGGAGGTGGACATATTGCACCTCTCATGGCCTTGATCGCCGAGGTGATGCTTGCCTTGGATACCCCAATTACTGACCGACAAGTATGCGGCAAGGGATCCGTTGCTGCTAGTTTTAGGGATTGTATTTGGGGTGTATCTCCCTGATGACAACCATCCAGTTCATCATATTGACAGGGGGGAGGGCTGCCGGATGGTTGATGGTTTTCAAGTTGGCGGTGATGTTCTCTGGAACAATCTGGTCGGCATAGCCAGATTTAAGGTCTGCGATGCGCACTGGGTCAACGTTGTCTTTGGCGAGAGAGCCCAGTTGGCCATCCAAATCAATCTTGAGGGCGATTCCACTGTCACCAAAGCGCTTTTCAGGCGCAAAAAATGAGACAGGCGGATAGAAATCTTCTCCAGCTGGTAGCACAAGACCAGCTGGTGCTGTGGTTGGTGTTATATTGATATCATCCGTGAAAATGAGGCGCATGTTGGTAACCAGGGAGAAGCCGTCAGTGAATGTAGTGAGGTTTTTCGCATCCATGAACATGACGGCAAGATCTCCCACCTCACTGGGGAAGGGGGGCTTGGGAATTTCCACATTGTTGATGTGGTCGACGTTGACGGCGATGGAATGGTTGATGTCCAGTGGGGCAGCGTTGTCATTGATGAGCCAGTTGGCGAGACGCTCGCCATAGATTGCGATACATGGCCGCCCTGAATAGGAGATATCTATGTGAAAGGGGAATGTGTCGCCACCTGGATCGAGAGCGCTTGGCCAGAGCTGTTCCGTGCCCTCCGGGTTTTTACTAAATGTCACAAAAACCCTCTCAAGATTGCCTGCCACGCCGTCGTCTCCTGCGTCTTTCCAATAGCTAAACCTGATTGCCATGGGTGTCTGATCTGTGCCCGATACGACGTCAATGACATCCAGATGCATGGCACACTGCTTCGCTCCTATGCTGTAGTAATCCCATGAGGTGGGGGATACCGCATTGCTGCTCGCGCTCTCCTGGTCCGGGTCACCCGTCCAGCGGTCATAGAAATCAAGTCCGCGGTTGATGGGGACAAAGCATACCCGTCCACCATCAGAGGAAGAGGAGATGGGGAAAACATTACCCGCGGTTTCAGAAAGCTCGCGGGCATTGCTGGCGAATGGGTTAGCGCCGGTTTCGCTACCTGTTAAGCTGCCACTGATGATGGTGGCAGATGATAGTTCGACCCCTTTACGGGCTGCAATGGCATCCGTGGAGAATGTGCCCTCTGTTTTCACTTTCTCTGCAAAAATACTACCTTGGAGGCTGACATTGGCCCATTCCGTACCGTCACTATGGGTGCCAAATGTGGTAAACGCTGAAGCACTAATAGGTAGCTGGGATGGAATTTCATAGAGTGATACCAAATATTTTTTCTTTCGTGTAATGACCTTGGTCATGGATGCATCTTGAGAGGCAAAAGACATCTCGAATGCCCACCAGTTGTGTTTGGCGATGATGGTATCCCCGTTCTGGTAATTGAAATGCAACTCAGGCGCATCAATCAGATTGTAGAGGGGGAAATCACTGACAGGTGCTTGAACCCATCCTTCGGCACTTGAACCGTATTTTTTCTCGAGTGAGATAATGGGGTAAAGTGTATCGTCGAGATGGGCGGTCGCCGAGCATTCCAGGGGAGGGGGGTATTCGCTTGTGGCTGACAAGTTTGTACCGGATGTGATTGCGCCAGATGCAGCCGCTTCAGCATTGAGAGCATTGATGATGGTGTTTTGCTCTAGATTGGAGTCCGTGTTATTGCCACTACGGGCGTTGGCAACACCGAGCAGGGAAGCCACATCCGCAGAGAGCGCCTGACGTGAGTTGGACAAGACAAGAGCCTCGTTGATAATGCTTTGCCATTTAAGGGATTCCTGGATTGAAGCATCCATGGAGTTGTCTTGCATGCACAAGATAGCCCTGTTGGGAATGATGTTGGTCAGCGCCCTGAGAAATGCGTCCTCACGCTGTTGATAATCATTTTTGAGTAAGCTGTTCTTCTGGACGGCGTGCGCCTGAACGGTGTTTTCATACATCGATATAAGCAGGATCAGTAGCGCGATACCCACGGAGGTGACCATGAGTAATGATGCAAAACCTGCAGCTTGCCTGTGGTATCTTCTGGTATATTGTAATGTTGAAATCCTCATCGTTGTGTCGTTGCCGAGTAAATAATCTCCTCGCCATTAGGTCCTGTGAGCCTGGTGCGCAGGACTCCGTTTTCCACATAAAAGACAGCACCGTCAATTTGAGTGCTGATGCTCCAGGACGGTGATGCTGCTGCCAGTTCAGCCATGCTGCTGAGGTGGTAATAGTTTAAATCCTTCTCTGTTTCATCATAGGCAATGACGCCAAAGCTACTGTCCGATGGGGTTGCAGGATCCTGAAATTTGAGTGCCATTACTTTGCCATCACTGATGACGGCGTTTGCGCCCGCTTGCGCGTCCGCAAGAGATCCATACATGCGAAAAAAATTGGCCCTTGGAATGATGCGGTTGAGGGTATTGTTGATCTGCGGGGCCTCGCTAATCAGAAAATTCTGAGTCTGGAGAATTTTGTAAGACGCCACCTGGCTGTTAAAAAGTGTGAGCGTGATGGTAGCCACAACCAGACTCACGGCAATGACCACCGTCATTTCGATGAGAGTGAATCCTCGTCTCAGGCTGGAAGTTTTTCTGAACATGAACTACTGAGTGCGTATGGTGGTGCGCGATTTAACGTATTCCTGCTCGCCAATATTGTAGGACAGGTGGGATTGAACCTGCCATGTTTGCATTTCTGACGGGTTGCTTGAAATAGTTCCGCTGCCTCCAAAGTCAGGGAGGTTGTTGCTGTCTGGGATGCGGGTGCGAATGACATTGGCCATAATGGGGGATCCTCCGGGCAACTTGCCGATCTCCACTTCTGTGGTGATGCTATCAGGGTACATGGGCCATGGAGAGTCCACGGATGTCAACTGTTCAAAACTAATGCGCTGGGCGTAGGCTTCCTCGTAGGTGAGGTAAGCATCTGACATGTTTTGATGAAGGATCCATTGCCTCGGAGCCATGATATCGAGGCTGCTTTTGAAGACAACAAGTCCAATGCTGGTGAGAAGGGCAAGTGCCAGAGTGAGCTCGATAATCGTGCTGCCATGACGCAGTGTGGATCCGGACGTACTCGCTCTGGATGAACATCTCTTGAGCGGGTTTACGAGCTTGCCTTGCCCAGAGTGTGCATTATTTTCAGCTAAGCTATGTTGAATGCACTGTCCCGAGTGGTGAAAATCTGCATTTGTGCGGTAGGAACTACCGTAATTTGCCCTGTATCCCATGCTCAGGCAATTCTTGCTCCACCCTTTGGGTTGCAGTGGGGTGACACACCGGACAAGATACTGGATTGGGCCAGCAACAAGGAGCTTGATGTTGCCATGGAAATGCCCGGCAAGGCGCCCGAGTTGAGAATGATCCGGGTTGAATCCAGCAGCGGCCCGCTTCCTGACCATCAGGCGTATGCGCTGGAGACAAGATATCATCATGGTAAGATGTTTGAGGTGACGGTTCATTATGGTGCCCCTGGTGATGATCCCGAACGCGTGGTAGCAGATTTCAATAAATTGAAGTCAGCACTCGCCCTCAAGCATGGCATATTTAGCCCGAATAATAAACAGGATAAAAACGAAGCAGGGTTCATTAGAAGGTCAGTTTCTTATCATGTGGAGCCTGTCAGGGGGTTAATGCTTGTACTGATGTTGTCCGAGCTGGAGGATACTCTCAGAGGAAAGCACTCGGCGCGTTTTTCTCTCCTCTATCGTAATGAGAATATTATTCCGAGGTAGTTGTGCTGCCAACCAGTTGGATAGTGCGGTCGACCTCAAATGTAACTGCTAGGATTCGTTCTGGATTGCCATTGTTGAATGGTGTGATGGTGTTTACCTCAAGGGTGTAAATTCCGTCCTCGGTGACATACTGATCCCAGTTGGTGACAGGGATCATGGCCGGCGCATCAACCGTTCCGATAGGTGTCGGCTGATTGTAAGGTCCCAGCTTGAATGAGGTGTAGACAGGAATCACGTCACCACTGAGGTTGGCCTCGCCTTTGTAGATGGTAGCGTAGGTGGTGCTATTGGGATAGAGGTCATAGAGGTAGATGTCTACATCGGGCATGGAACGGGTGATCCTGTCTCCCTGGATGAGGCCAGAGATTCGTCCCTGGGCCCGGGGCCATATTTGAATCGATCCTGAGCCCACGGTTCTGTAGATGGAGTCTCCATTTATATCTGTGTCAGATTCCGCCTGAATCACAAATGTTTCCTTGCCTGTCAGAGATGAGTCCGAGGGGCGGGGGACCGTGGTCTCATCAGGATCTGCGTCAGCTGGAATGTTGGTGGATGATACGATGATCTCTGTTTCATCCCCTGCAACCATGGAGAGTGTTGTTTCCTCGCTGCTGCTGTCCAGGTCAATGGTGCCCGATGAGAGAACCGCTCCCTCACGATCCTGTTTTTCATAGGTGGCTTCCACTATGATTTTGCTTGGATCCCAGCTGATTTCCGGTGCTGTGCCGCCATTGACTGCTGTGTACCACTGTTGGTTGGATGAGGTGATTGTGACAGTATAGGGCTCGTTGGCACGAGTGCGTGTGGGCACATATGGGTCTGCACTGGTAACCTCAATGTTTGCCGAGGCAACATATTGGCCGACAAATTTTTGATCGAGTAGCACAGGTGGGCCGTCCGGGTCGCCGATGCCCTGAACATAAAGGTAAAAGGTGGATCCATATTGCCCGACTTCCATCAGGGCTGTATGGGTGCCCGATGAGCTTTTGTTTTCAGTGAGTAGTTCTGAATCCTCGATGTAAACATCCGTTGATAGCCCTTCCTCCCCGCTGGCACCCTCCTGGACCTGCTTGATGTAGAAAGTAACTGCTGCCTGACTGGCAGTCATGCTCGTCAATAGTATCCCTAGCACTATTGATGCTGGCTTGATTTTTTTTGATATATTCATGTTCGTGGGTTTTTTGTTGTTTGGTTTACATGCCATGCAGGGGGGACGACTACTCATTGCTGAGTTTTGGAGGGCGAGTCCTCCTTACCTTTGTAGGGACGGACTGAGATTGGGTTTTGACGGTAAGTGGCTATCACAGTGCGGTGAATTTTCGCGAACTCCTCAAGCTTGCTTTCCGGTATCGGTTTTTCTCCCTTGGCCTGATCCAGCGTGACTTCAAATGTGAGAAGCCAGTCACGGTTCTTCTCAAGGAAGGCTGGCCAGAATCTGAATTTACCTGAAGGGAGTTCAACGACCCGTGATTGATTTTTCGATGGTTGGTAGATGATGCTGCGAAGTGGAACAACAGTGTGGGTGTCCCGGCTGATCAATATGTGAGCATTGCGATATACGTGAGGAAGCTTGGCTTTGGAATTTTCCTGCTGTTGCTGCTCCGCGGCCACTTGAGTGTGCATAATAGTCGTACATATCAGTGACACGAGCAGGACCCACAGGGGGTTCAAAGCGCGGTTACTGTGCATTGCCATGGTAATCATTTTCACAGGCATCTGACAGAGTCGTATCGTGACAGAGGTGACAGCAACAGGGCCATGCTGTCACGATACTCTAGCCAGTATGTTCTGATCCTAGTTGGATTTTGTCGTCTTTGTGTTTCCAGCGTTGTCAGCTTCGCTCTGAGCACCCGAAATAGATCCGCTTACATCAGTTACCGAAGTTTCGGTTTTCACACTGATCAGGGCAGACCAGTCGATATTGGGCTTTTCATCCGTGTTGGCGTAGGAAGGTGCTGTCAGGCTACCTGATGCTTCTGGAGCGTTCTCAATGTATTCAACGCAGAGAGCAATAGCGCCAAAGGCAGAAGCGGCGTGCTGGAAATCAAAGTTCAGATTGATATCGCCTTGGAGTGTGACGTCCAATAGGATTTCACCTTCTTCGACTTTCTTACGCTCAAGGGGAATGACAATGTCTGCGACATGTTGCCCGTTGTTGGTGAGAACTATCATATTCCCGGGGCTACTGGCATCCATGGTTTTGAGGCAGTAGTTGATCTTGGTGATTTTATAGCTATGCATCTCACCCACCGCAAAGGTGTGCTGGGCATGACTTGCGTGCTGAATTTGTGAGCCTGCTCCTGGAACGACGATCATGCATCCTCTTCCTGCGTGGGCAGAGGTGACAGCAATCGCCAGAGCGGCCAGTATGATGTATTTCATTCTTTTCATGTTGTTGGTGGTGTTGGTTTGTTTACTGGGGTTTTGTTTTGCGTGGAGGATGTGTGTGGAAAATTAGTTTGAAATCGATGGGTTGCCGGAAGGGGAAGGATTCTGGTTGGTTTGGCTGGCCTTGCCGCCTTGCCATTGGCTCCATGGCCCTTGAGGTACTTGGAGGGGTTCTACGAATTTCCATGAGATTCGGTAGCCGCTGCGAATACCGAGGAAATCACGAACTGCCGGGCTTACCTCAATACCTACGTTGCCGTGAGGGCTAGCCTTGGGAGACTGACCGTCGAAAACATATTGCCAGTCATCAGTATGATAGGGGCCACAGTCTTCCCACTGGGCGTAACAGACCTTGCCTCTGTAGTGAATGGCGAGCCAGGTGCCTTTGCAGGTGGACGACCACTTCCCTTTGTAGGTTTTCCAATACCAGGGAATGATTTTCTCAGGTTGAGCACTGGGATTGTTTTGAGGCTCAAGATCGTCATAGGGAAGGGCTACATAAAAGGGATTCATCCGAGGGGTGAATCCTGCTGGTCTGTATCCGTTACGATCAGACGGGTCATCAACCCCGCCGTAATTGAGTTGCCAATTGGGGTCCCAGGCGCTCACGTCATTGGCGGTGGGATTACGCTCACTGATTTTTTCTCCCACCCAGAATACGGATGCGGTAACACCTCTGCGCCAGGGTTGGCTGTTGTCGGTCCATGGCGTGGGCTCTTCGAGAACCACTCTTGCTTTTGGGGGAGCTTGAAACGGGCAGAGGATGTCAGGAATGGAATTGCGCCTCTGGGCCACGTAGTCTGCATGCATGTCAGTGGCACGCGATTCAAAGATCAGCTCTTGGTCGAGTGATACGTAGTCAGCATCGGCTTCCATTGACAGGTAGCCTGAGGCAATAACTAGCGCGATGTGAGTGACTCGCATACTGTAAGGTGTAAGGGTGAGCTCCAAAACTGCCGGCTGACTGAATTCTCACGAGTAGTGAGCGGATGTCAGAGTGGTTGTTCTGGAAGGAAGTTTTCTAAACCAGACCCGAATAGTTGGTGAATCACTCATACGCCTGATTATCAAACACTTCCTAGAGGTTTGATTATCCAAAATACACCTGCTACATCAAGGATTTTTTTAGTATTTGGGGGGTGTTTTTAAGGTTGTTTTTTTGAAATAAATGCAAATTTTTGCCGAACAGCGAAATATTATCAAAATAAATGCCGGATAGGGGCTGAAAAGCGTGGGGCGGAGCAAAAAAACTACCCGCTGACTCATGTCTGCCAACACAGCAAGTGGCTGGGCAGGGCCGGGACAGATACAGCAAATAGCAACGGGGACGGATGTCTCAGACGTTGAATCGAAATTCAATCACATCACCATCCATGACCTCGTAATCCTTGCCCTCGATGCGGAGCTTGCCCGCATCCCTGGCAGCTGACTTGGAGCCGGCTGCAATAAGGTCATCATATGCAACTACTTCAGCAGCAATGAATCCTCTCTCGAAGTCTCCGTGGATGACCCCGGCTGCTGCGGGTGCCTTGTCTCCCTGACGGATGGTCCACGCCCGGGTTTCTTTCTCACCGCTGGTGAGGTAAGTTCGCAAGCCAAGTAACGCATAGACGGCGCGGATCAGAGTAGACACTCCGGAATCCGTTACTCCCATGTCGGCGAGAAACTCCTTTGCCTCGGCGGGGTCCAAATCAACAAGCTCATCCTCAATCCTGGCAGAGATGACAATGGCCTCTGCGTTGTGAGAAGCTGCAGCATATTCGCGCACCTTTGCCACCATCGGGTGGCCATCCGGATTGCGCTGGGCTTCAACGAGCTCATCCTCACCGACATTACACGCAAAAATGGTGCGTTTTGAAGAAAGTAAGAAGAAGTCCCTGATTGTAAGACTCTCATCATCAGTTATTTCCAAGGTTAGCGCTGGTTTGCCCGCGTCGAGATGGGGGAGGAGCTTTTCGATGAGCTCGAGCTCCTTGGCGGCCTCCTTGTCGCCACCTCTTGCTTTTTTGGTGCGTGATTCCTTGCGTTTTTCCAGCGCGGCAATGTCGGCAAGAATGAGCTCGGAGTTGATGATTTCGATATCTCGTAACGGATCTACGCTGCCGAGCTCGTGGATGATGTCATCGTTGTCGAAACAGCGCACAACCTGAACGATCGCATCGACCTCGCGTATATTCGCCAGAAACTTGTTACCCAGGCCGGCACCTTCCGAGGCGCCCTCAACCAGACCCGCGATATCAACAAACTCGATTGCAGCAGGGATCACCTTCTGGCTTTTGTTCATTTGGCCAAGTGTCTCGAGCCTGTCATCGGGCACGGTCACTACTCCGACGTTGGGGTCGATCGTACAAAATGGGTAGTTGGCAGCCTCCGCATTGCGGGTGCGTGTGACCGCGTTGAAGAGTGTGGATTTACCGACGTTGGGGAGACCTACAATTCCTGCCTTGAGCATGGGGCGGGAAGCTAGGGGGAAAACGGACAATTGCAATCCGTATGTTTTGAAAAATTGACCGCCCTTGATGAGCTTATGCCTTGACCTTCGGCCTGATCGCGGTTTGTTTGCGCCCATGCAGCACGTGCTACTCAAATCAAAAATCCACCGGGCTTGTGTCTCTATCGCTGATGTCGACTACGAGGGTAGTATTGAACTCCCGTCGGATTTAATGGAGGCAGCGGGTATCTGGGAAGGTGAAAGGGTTCTTGTTACCTCAGCTACCAAAGGGGGAAGGCTCGAGACTTATGTTCAGGCAGGTGAGCCTGGTACGGGAAAAATAATCATGAATGGTGGAGCTGCCCACATTATCAAGGCGGGTGAGCGCATTACCATCATGGCCTTTGCTATCTCTGAAAACCCGATCCTTCCCAAGAAAATTGTCTGCAACGAAAACAACGAGGTCATTCGCCGGGTCAATTGATAGATTTTTCAATGGCCGGCTGATGACAAAATTCCTCTGAAAAGCTTTCATTCGCGCCTTTACAAGATACACTGACTTCACCATATTTCCGCGCTCATGACTCCTATCATCGCTGCCAACTGGCTTAACATTTCAATCAACCTTCTACTGGTGATCCATGTGATCATCTGTCTTCTGCTCGCCCTGGTAGTGCTCATGCAGCGCCCCAAGCAGGAAGGTCTCGGTGCTGCCTTTGGCGGTGGACTCACTGATCAGGCTTTCGGTGCCCGCACCACCGATGTGTTGCAGAAAGCAACTGTTTATCTGGGGACGATCTTTTTTATCATCACTCTCATTCTAGCCATTCTTATTGGCAAGCGCCAGAGCGACAATCCCACTCTCACTGAGGCTGTCACGCCTGAGCCCGAGGAAGTTGTAGCAGTTGAGGAGGCGCCTGCGGCTCCCGAGAAGCCTGAGGCGGCAGTTAAAATGCCAGCTAAGGTGACGGAAGAGCCCAAGGATACAGTGGAGGTGCCTGCCGCGCCTGCAACACCTTCTGCTCCAGAGGAACCGGTAGTGGAAGAGTCAACAACTGCTGAGCCAAAGCCAGTGGAGCCCGGAGAGGATCAACCAACCTCAGATTCTGAGCCTGCGCCTGCTGGTAAGCAGTAACCCACTTCGTGCAGGACAAATCAAAGGCTGAGCCGGAGGTTCCTGTTTGGGTCCGGCCCGAGGCTTTTCCTTCCAAGCCCACCGGGCACGATGCCTATGGTTTTGTGGATGGCAAGGGGCGCATCCATTCGGCTCATTCTGAAGATGAGCTTGCTAACAAAGTGAGGTGCTCACGGGAGAGTGTGGACCTTGTCTGGTCACCGGATACAGACACATTGTATGTGCCGGAAAAACTACCCGCCCTTCATGTTGCACTACGGCTCCGCTTTCTCAAGCAGGCAGAGTCTGACATCAGCGATGGCAAGCGTATGGGCTTGGTATTTGGCGTTATCACTCTCTGGACCATGTATGCTGCCTGGAAGAACAGTGGGGGGCAGTTGGCGGCGGTCTACAGCCATCAGCTTACCGGTCTTGCAGCCATGTTGCTTTTCTTTTTTGGGGTGCTGCCGCTCTGTGAGGGTATTAAGATGAAACGTCATCTGGCGCGCACCAAGCCATCAGATCTGCTCAGTGAGGTCCCTGAGGCGCAATTCGAGGCATGGTTGCACAGACAGAGAGTTCCGGCCACTTATTGCCTCGTGCTCTGTATTCTGTTGTGCGGTCTTGCGCAGGTTTTAGTGGATCACAGCATTATTCGTTTTGATGCTTCTGTTCTCAAAGCCGGACTGCTCAAGCAAGTTGCCCTCCTGCATCCGGAGCAAGCGGATGGTGCAGCATGGTGGAGGATGATGACAGCTCCCATGTTGCATGGTAATGTCATTCATTTGCTTATGAATGCTGCCGGACTGCTTTATCTTGGCCGGCGCACAGAGAGCCTTGCCAGATGGCCGCACCTGCTGGTTGTCTTTGTCGCCGCTGCTTGGGTTGGTGGCCTTACAAGCCAGTATTGGGTTGGTGAGAAAATTTCAGTGGGCGCATCAGGTGGCTTGGTGGGGCTGCTGGGCTTCATGCTTGTCTTTGAGTCCCTGCACCCTCGCATTGTGCCCAAGCCTGCCAGATTCAGACTGCTTGCCGGTTTATTAGTACTTGTCGTCATAGGTTTTCTCGGTATGAGCTTCATTGATAATGCGGCGCACCTGGGAGGCTTGCTGGCCGGTGTGGCATACGCGTTGGCTGTTTTTCCCGCTTCATCATCGATGCATCGTCCGAGGTCCTTGCGCAACGACATCATCGCCGGGGGGGCTGCGGCTGCTCTCATTCTCATGGCGGTGATCATGGTATGGGTAAAGCTGCTGGCATGAGCACTTTGCGCGATGCGCTTTTTCTTGTGAGAAAAATGACACAGAGCTTGTCAAAAATCGCCGTCATGCCAAAAAATGAGCAGGCAAGTGTGCACATTGTCTGAACTTCTCCCCGCTAATTTATGTACGTCATAGGTATCGACACAGGAACCCAAGGTACGAAGACACTTGTTTTTGATCTCGAGAAAGCAGCTGTGATCGCGGAGTCCTGCGAATCTTACGATATGATTGAGGGCCTGCCGGAGGGGCATCGCGAGCAGGATCCCTCCCTGTGGCTCAGGGCGGTTGACAAGACGGTGCGTGATTGTGTCGATCAACTCGGGGAGCATGCCTCGATGGTTGCCGCCATTGGTGTCAGCGGACAGCAGCATGGTCTCGTTGTGCTGGATGATGAGAGCAACATCATCAGGCCTGCAAAGCTCTGGTGTGACACATCCACCAGCGAACAGTGTGAGGAATTTGCGCGTGCCTTTGGTGGAAACCCCGGGCTTATTGAGATCGCCGGCAATCCGATGCTGCCCGGTTACACAGCACCGAAGATTCTCTGGATCAAGGAGAACGAGCCGCAAAACTTTGAGAAGATTAGCACGGTCCTCTTGCCTCATGACTTCATTAACTATTGGCTCACGGGAGTGAAGCGCATGGAGCCGGGGGACGCTTCCGGAACCGGTCTGCTTGATATAAGAAAGCGGGAGTGGTGTCAGGAGCTTATTGATTTTATTGATCCCAGCCTGTCTGATGCTCTGCCTGAGATTGGCTCTTCCCTCGATGTTCTTGGTCCGATCAGGCCCGAGCTTGCTGATGCATGGGGTTTGAGCCGTCAGGTCATGGTGAGTGCGGGAGGTGGTGACAATATGATGGGTGCCATAGGCACGGGTAATGTCAGCAGTGGTCAGGTAACCGTGTCGCTGGGGACGAGCGGTACGATATACGGCGTGCATGACAAACCCTTGATTGATCCTCAAGGAGAGGTGGCTGCGTTTTGTGACTCGGCTGATCAATGGTTGCCTCTGGTTTGCACGATGAATGCCACCATTGTCACTGAAGCGGTCAGGAAGCACTACGGTTGGGACCACAAGCGTATGGAAAAGGAAGTTGCCGCAGCGCCGATGGGCTCTGAGGGAATACTCATGCTGCCCTACATGCAGGGAGAAAGAACCCCAAGCCTGCCGGAGGGCTGTGGGGTCATGCATGGGCTCAACCTCAATAATTTCAAGGATGCCAATGTCATGCGTGCTGCAATGGAGGGAGTGAGCCTCAGTATTGGCTATGGCCTCTTGCGCCTCTGTGAGCTGGGCTTCGAGCCGACCTCAGTAAGACTGACGGGCGGAGGATCTAAAAGCCCGGTATGGCGGCAGATGATCGCTGACGTTCTGGGTCTTCCTGTTGTGAATTTAAAGACGGACGAGGGCGCGGCTCTCGGGGCAGCGTTGCAGGCGGCAGTGGCTTATTTCCGCCAGAATGGTGAGGATTTGAGTTACCAGGAAATTGTCAGCTACGCCGTTGTTCCTGACCCTGACACAGAATGTGAACCTGATGATGATGCGCACGCACACTATCAGGACTTGCTCTCCAGACAGCAATATCTGGTTGAGACACTGCACCTTCCCGGCTTCCTCTAAGCGGATTTTTGTTTTTTGGGATGATGAGTGATCGCTCAGAAATCAGGGGCACGAAATGGCAGTGGTTTGCCGGTAAATTGGTGGCGCTGTTGATGCGTATCATCGGTCTGACTCTGCGTTTTGAGGTCGAGGACCCTCAGCGCCAGAGAGAAAAATCAGCAACCGGTGTTCCGGTCATCTGGGTATTTTGGCACAACTGCCTCTTTGCCTCGCCCCTAGCTAAAAAACGATACAGTGGCGGTACGAGGGCCAGTGCTCTTGCCAGTGCGAGCAAGGATGGGGCCGTGATCGAGTCTTTGATTGCGTGCTTTGGGGTGAAAACAGTCAGGGGATCGAGTTCGCGCCGTGGTGTTGCTGCCTTGATCGCCCTGAAAAAAGCACTCAGGGCAGGGGATCAGCTATTTATCACCCCTGATGGTCCGCGTGGCCCACGCTATGTATTACAGCCGGGCGTGATTAAGCTGGCGCAATCCACAGGGGTCCCCATTATCCCGGTGCGCTTTGATCACTCATCGAGTTGGCGTCTCAATAGCTGGGACCGGTTCCATATTCCCAAGCCGTTTAGCAAAATCACCGTGCGTGTGGGGGATTCCATTCACGTGCCGGCAAAGTTGGACGAGCAGGAATTTGAAAACTATCGTGAGAGTGTGCAAAACGCGCTGCTCGAAAAACCGGGTGATGCAACCCACACATAACGTAAATCATGAGTAAAATAATTGATGGCAAGGCAGTGGCCGAAAAAGTATTGGCCGAATGTGTCGAGGAAATTGAGCAGCTTAAAAACACAGGGGTCACTCCCGGGCTTGCGGTTGTTTTGGTTGGTGAGGATCCGGCTTCGAAAGTCTATGTCGGGTCCAAGGTGCGCAAGTGTGCTGAGCTGGGCCTGCACTCGCGCAA
This sequence comes from Akkermansiaceae bacterium, assembly GCA_049632765.1. Lineage (GTDB taxonomy): Bacteria > Verrucomicrobiota > Verrucomicrobiia > Verrucomicrobiales > Akkermansiaceae > Oceaniferula. The sequence continues at coordinate 43,931 of JBNACB010000010.1, forward strand.
GATTGAACTTCCCGCTGACGCGACTCAGGAGGATGTCCTGGTTGTAGTTGAGGAACTCAATGCGGACCCCTTGATTCACGGTATTCTCGTGCAGTCACCTCCGCCGCCTCAGATCGATGAAGATGCGATTGTCAAAGCCATCGACCCTGCCAAGGATGTGGATGGGTTTCACCCTGTCAATGTAGCCAAACTGGCACTTGAGGATAGTTCTGGATTTGTGCCCTGTACACCAGCCGGATGTATGCGCTTGCTTCAAGAGGCAGGAGTGGAGACATCAGGTGCTGAGGCTGTTGTCATCGGACGCAGCATGATTGTCGGCAAGCCAATGGCTCTTCTGCTCATGAGTAAGAATGGTAATGCCACGGTCACGGTGGCACACTCGCGGACCAAAGATCTTGCCGAGGTCTGCCGGCGTGCCGATATCATTGTCGCTGCCATTGGTATGCCGGAGTTTGTCACGGCGAACATGGTTAAAGATGGTGCCGCTGTCATCGACGTTGGCATCAACCGGGTTGACGATCCTGATGCCAAGCGTGGATACCGACTTGTCGGAGACGTTGCCTACGATGAGGTGGCTGCCAAATGCTCCGCCATCACTCCCGTGCCAGGTGGGGTGGGGCCGATGACCATTGCCATGTTGATTGCCAACACGGTGAAGGCTGCGCGCCAGTCGCTGGCCTGATTTCCGTATTGATATCAGATCTGGATTTCCCAGATTTCACAAATCTGGTTCTCCATTTCCAGCTCCGTTGAGAAACGCTCGGTTTCGCCCAGATGGATGGCCTTCACTTGCTGGTCGTCCGTCTTGAGCATCTTGACCATGGATGCCAGAGTAGCCGCGCGAGTGCAGGAAAGTTCGCGCTTTGCATCCGGTTCACCGGATTTGGAGGTGTAACCGACAACGAGAAACAAGGATTTCTTGTCGCGGCGTTGCTCGAGGATGTTCTGTAGAATTTTCTCCCGGTCAAAAGTGATGGTGGAAGCGTCTTTGGCAAAAGTGTGACGGTGAATGATCTGGGCATTCATGGTCTCGCGGATGTTTTCGTAGGCGGCCTCAAGTTGTTTCTTATCGGACCCCTCCAGAGAGCTGAGCTTGGCGAAGAGCTTGGCAGCGGGAGCGGACAGATCTTTAGCCGATTTGGCAAGAAGAGATGGGCGGTCGAGCTCGGCACGCAGGCGCTGAATTTCGTAGCCCTGCTGGCGGCCATGGCCACGTAGATTCTCTATCTCTGTGAGGGCCTCATCATAAAGCTTGTTACTTGAGATGCTTTCTGTTGGCTTGCTTAGTTCGTCAATCCTGAGCTTGAGTTTGTTGTTTTCATCCAGACTGTTATTTAGCTCTTTGCGCAACTCTGTAAACTGGTCGTTGCTGGGCCGGTTCTGAAACTCATTGAGCTCGATCTGGTATTGCCCAATTTGCTCATTAGCTATTTGCAAGTCATTGGCGAGTGCGGTGAGCTGATTGGCTGCGTCAGCAGACTGACTGAGCTGGGTTTGCAGATCGGTAATCTGGCCATAGAGGTGTTTGATGGTCTCATCCCGTGTTGCCAGTTTAGCATTAAGCTCATTGATGGCTTCATTGCTTGCTTCCAGTTCCATTTGCCACTGACTGGTGAACTGGGCGAGGCTGTTAGCATCAGCGCGGAGGCGTTGTGCCGTGGTGTAGGCGCTGGATGCACTTGCAGGCAGTGGCGGCAGGCCCTGGAGTTTACGCTCGGCATTTGCCTCGGCGCGCAGCTGGTCGTTATTGAGCTCGAGAGCAGTGAGATTGGGATTGCTTCCCCTGGCCTGGCTGAATTTGCCGTTAAGAGAAAGCATGAGCATCAGAAATAGCAGGAACACGATCAGAACAATAAGTGCAGTGGTGACCTGGCTGTTTCGAATTTGTTGCTGCGTGGGCAGAGGCTCGGTGGCAATGGCTTGGGCAGAGCTGGATGGGTTCTCGCAGTGGGCCTCGCTGCTTTCGTGCCTGTTTTCGGTTTCCATGGTTTGTCTGATTGTCTGCAGTGACTGATACTTAAGGACTTTTAGACTGTTTTTGGTGCGAGCGCAAGGGTGCTCTGGGCCGAGATGCAAATAATTCACCCGGATGAGGGCATTTGGGGCCAAATGAACTGTAAAAACCTGCTTTTAGCGCACTAACGCGAGATTTGGGTCAATATCCTCCTCGAGGCTGGAATGCATGCCCATGAGTTCACATTGAAGTGCCGCGTAGGCAATCATTGCGGCATTGTCGGTGGATAGGTGTGGGGGAGCGATCAGTAAGCGCTTCCCCTCGGAATCGCAGGCCTGCTGCATGGCCTCCTTGAGGGCAAGATTACAGGAGACACCACCGGACAAGGTGATGAGGTCCTCGTCAGCCTGCTGGGCAGCCTTCATGGTTTTGTGAACCAAAACATCAATGACCGCCTGCTGGAAGGAGGCGCACAGGTCGGGGATGGCTTCGCAGGGTGCGTGGCCTGCTTCGGGATCGAGCTTCTCGAGCTGGTAGAGGACCGCTGTTTTGAGACCTGAGAAGGAAAAACCGAGTCCGTCGTGCATCATGGAACGCGGGAACTCGAAGGCCGTGGCTGATCCGAGTCGCGCCTGTTTCTCAATCTCAGGTCCACCGGGGTATGGAAGGCCGAGCATCTTGCCCACCTTGTCATAGGCCTCCCCGGCGGCATCATCGCGGGTGCTACCCAATAACTTGTAATCCCGAAAGCCCCTCATGTGAACGAGCATGGTGTGACCACCTGAGACGATGAGGGCGAGATTGGGCTCCAGGTTTCCTGAGGTCAGGAACGGGGAGAGTAAATGCCCCTCCATGTGATTGACGGAAATATAGGGCTTGCCGGTGGCAATGGAGAGCGCCTTGGCAGTGGTGTTGCCCACGAGAAGGGACGAGGCAAGACCCGGACCGGCAGTAGCAGCAAAGGCATCGATGGTCCCAACGTCGACCCCTGCGTTTTCCAGAGCGAGATCGATCAAAGGTCGCAGGTGGAGTGAGTGGTTCCGGCTCGCCAACTCAGGCACGACGCCACCAAACTCGCGGTGGATGTCAATCTGGGAGGAGATCTCAGAGGCAAGCACGTCGACCTGCCCGTCATGCTGGCGCAGGATCGCCACAGCGGTCTCATCACAGCTGGACTCAATGGCGAGGATCGTCTTGGTCATGGGCCTGTATTTAGACAGGATTTCAAGGATGCACAGGATTTTTTATTCATGGTGTCGTGCAATGCGCCCCCTTTGCCATTTACAAATCGCGGCGACTTTGGCAGAACCCGCGCCATGTCCGAGCTTCCCAAGGCCTACGAACCCCAGGCGGTAGAAAAGAAATGGTATGCTGCCTGGCTTGAGCACAAGTGCTTTCATGCTGACGAGGCATCAGAGAAGGAGGCTTATTCCATTGTCATACCGCCGCCCAATGTGACCGGCATCCTGCATCTCGGTCACGTCTTGAACAACACCATCCAGGACATTCTGTGCCGCCGCGCACGCCAGCAAGGCAAGGAGGTTCTCTGGCTTCCTGGCACGGACCACGCTGGCATTGCCACCCAGGCCAAGGTGGAGCGAGAGCTCCGTGAAAAGGAGGGCAAGACCCGCCGCGATCTGGGCCGTGAGGCATTCCTCGAGCGTGTCTGGGACTGGAAGGAAAAGCACGGGGGTATTATCATCCAGCAGCTCAAGAGACTGGGTTGCTCTTGTGACTGGGAAAGGGAGCGTTTCACCATGGACGAGGACTACTCGGCCGAGGTCGACCGTGTCTTCACCGAGCTCTTCCATGAGGGGCTCATCTACCGCGGTAAGCGCATGGTCAACTGGTGCCCTGTGTCACTCACCGCCCTGTCAGATGAGGAGGTCATTATGCAGCCGCAGAACTCCAAGCTCTATTACATGAAATACGAGCTCGTGGATCGTCCTGGCGAGTATTTGGAAATATCCACGACTCGTCCTGAGACCCTGATGGGGGACACTGCTGTGGCTGTGAACCCAAAGGATGAGCGTTACGCTCACCTTGTGGGCAGCAAAGTGCGGCGTCCCTTCCCCGAGGCGGAAATTGAAATCATTGCCGATGACCATGTGGATGTGGAGTTCGGCACGGGTGCGTTGAAAATCACCCCAGCTCACGACAAGGCAGACTTTGAAATCGGCGAGCGCCACCAGCTCGATATCATTGACGTCCTGCACCCGGACGGCACGATCAATTGCCCCGAGTGTCCTGATCTGGACGGCTTGGATCGCTTTGTGGCGAGGAAAAAAGCTGCCCAGAAACTCGAGGACATGGGTCTTCTCATCCGGGTCGAGGAATACGAAAACAATGTTGGTTTCTCTGAGCGGGCACATGTGCCGATCGAGCCACGTATCTCCATGCAGTGGTTTTTGAAATACCCCTGCGTGCAAGAGGCAGCGGAGGCCGTGTCAAGTGGTGATATCACCTACCGCCCGGCTCGTTGGGCCAAAACCCATGCCAACTGGATGGAAAACATTCAGGACTGGTGTATCAGCCGCCAGCTTTGGTGGGGGCACCAAATTCCCGTATGGTACAGGAGGGAAAAGGTGGATGAGCTGCAGGCAGCGGAGTCACTCGATGTCAGTGACCTCGAGGCGGGTGATATTTATGTCGGGCTCAAGGCGCCTGATGACTCGGATAACTGGGTACGTGACGAGGACGTCATGGATACCTGGTTTAGCTCTTGGTTGTGGCCATTCTCCACCATGGATGATGCCACCAAGGCGAAATTCTATCCCACCAGTGACCTTGTCACCGGCCCGGACATTATCTTTTTCTGGGTGGCACGTATGATCATGGCTGGCTACCGCTTTGAGGGGCAGTTGCCCTTCAAAAACGTTTTCTTCACTTCCATCATTCGCGATATCCAGGGCCGCAAGATGAGCAAGTCGCTGGGCAACTCACCAGATCCTATCGAGCTAATGGATGAATACGGTGCGGACGGATTGCGCTTTGGCCTATTGCGCACCGCTCCCGTAGGTACTGACGTGAGGTTTGACGTGGCCCTCGTGGCAGAGGGGAGAAACTTCGCCAATAAACTCTACAACGCATGCCGCTTCCGCCAGATGGCGAGTGATTCAAACAATCTCAAGACTGACTGTGCCATGCCAGCTGAGGGACTTCGTCCCTACCACCTCGACATTGCATGTAAACTCGACTCACTCGCTCAAAATCTGGATAAATCCTACGAGGATTACCGCTTCAATGATGTCGGGCAGCAGCTCTATGACTTCCTCTGGAGTGAGTTTTGCGACAAGTTCCTCGAGGCTGTGAAGGGAGACCTTCGCGACACCGCATCTGCTCAAGAACGTTCGGTTACCCTTGGGGTGTTTGATGCAGTCATGAGCCGCTACTTGCAACTGCTCCACCCCTATATGCCGCACATTACCGAGGAGCTCTCGGCACGCATGGGGTATGTCGCAGAGGGCGAATTTCTCATGAGTAAAATCTATCCTGCAAGCTCTCTTGTGGGTGCGGATACGGAGACTGGTGCGCATGCCGAGGCTGTCTACGCCGCCGCGGGACGCATGCGTAACCTGAAGGCGGAATACAATGTGGCTGCTCGTAAGGACGTGAAGTTTATTCTTATCAAGGCTCAGCCGTGGCTCGCTGATGAGATTGATGTGTTGGGGCTCCTCGCTGGTGGCGAAGTTGAAATTCAGGATAGCTATGATGCGCCCAAGGGTACGCCCGCTGCTGTCACTGATATCGGTGAGGTTTATCTGCCGCTGGAGGGTCTCATCGATGTCGAAGCGGAAAAAGCCCGCCTCGACAAAGAGATCGCCAAGGTGCAGGCCGAGGTCAAGAAGTGTGATGCCAAGCTCGGCAACTCAGCCTTTGTAGACCGTGCTCCCGCTGAGCTTGTTGAGCGTGAGAAACAGCGCAAGGACGAGTGGGCCCAGAAACTAGGGCAGCTCGAGGAAATGCGTGCCTCACTCGGCTAGGCTCTGCTGCATCAGGGCATGGATATGCTGCTTGCTTGTGCCCCATAGTTTGTTATTTATTGAGGTAATCGCTTCGGAGATCATTTCCTGTTTGCCGATATGCCCAGGCTTGAGACCATTACCCGCATTCCCTCCGAGGCGCAGGAGCTTCTCGAGGCGGTCGGTTATCTTGATGTTTCGGACCTGATCGAAGCTGATATCGATCATTTGTTGTCTGAGCTTCGGAGGGCCAACAAGACTCTGGAAATTCTGTCTGACGGATTGACCAAAAATGTTGTGAGGCAATGGCAACAATGGGCACGAGAGGGGCGTCAAGCTGAAGAGGCCACTCCCAAGGGTCAGGCGTCCAAGGCGAAAAAGCAGCCTGCAAAAAGTGCCGGGAAGCAGTCCAAGGCAAAACTGGTCAATCTCGAGAAGGATGAGAGCATGATGGAAATGCTCAGCCTCTCACCAACGGCAGAGCCCTTGGATTCCATGCTTCTTGCTGAGGAGGGCATCTCCATGGATGATCTGGAAGAAGGGGTGCTGCTCAACAAGTGTGATAGTAAGTTAAAGATCAATATCATGACCACTCTGGGTCGGGCAGACGCCGTTGTTCGCCAGGATGAGGTTTCTCGAGTTGGGCTGAACTCTTCCCGCATCCGGAATTTTGATGATCTGGATTCCTCGATGCAATACGTCAAGCCGCTGGAGCGTGGTGCAGCCCAAGCCGCGATTGCTGCATCAGATGGTTTGAATGAGGGAGTTGATCCCAAATCGCGAAAATTTATCAAAGGTGTTTTTCACGGGGATGCACGCACGGTGCGCATTGCGGCCACGGCATTCATTATCTTTGCTGCCATTCTTGTGATGAACATCGTATCCCTGCTGGGTCTCTTTATCTTCCGTACACGTCTCGAGCCGAGCTTTGTGGTGGGGTGGGTTGCCGGGTTGCTCTTTTTGCTGCTCATTGCCGCGGGCTTGTATTTTTATTTTGCATCCAAAGCCAAGTGTGTGGTCTGCAGGCAGCCCTCGCTAATGATTAAAAAGTGTGTGAAGCACAAGAAGGCGCATCACGTCAAAGGACTTGGCTACATCCTGCCCACAGCCATGCAGCTACTCTCGCACCAATGGTTCTATTGCACCTATTGTGGCACTGCGATCCGTCTCAAGAAATAGGAGTAATGGCTGACAGGATCAGCGCTACTCCCTGAGCTCCGTATCAATCATGATCGTGACTGGTCCGTCATTGACAAGGCTTACCTGCATGTCCGCACCGAACTCACCTGAGGCACAGGCCTTGCCCGTCTCCTCCTGTGCAGCCTGAAGAAACGCCTCATAGAGCGGTATCGCCGTCTCGGGACGCGCCGCCTTGATAAATGAGGGCCTGTTTCCCTTGCGCGTGCTCGCGTGGAGAGTGAACTGGCTAACCACCAGCAGCTCTCCATCCGTCTCGCCAAGACAGCGGTTCATCTTGCCCTCATCATCGGCAAAAATCCTCATGCGGTTGATCTTCCCCACCAGCCAGTCAATGTCCTCTTGGTTATCGCCATCGACAATGCCGAGAAGTACCAAGAGCCCCGGGCCAATCCGGGCTGTGACCTCGCTCCCGATACT
>JBNACB010000011.1:0-44155 GCA_049632765.1 Akkermansiaceae bacterium
CCAGGCTGGGCCATACTGGAGCTTCGCTTGCCCTGCGAGCTCTCGGCCGCTTTGTAGTTTGCCTGGTGTGAGCGGGCGACCGTCAGGGAGTGCAAGCGGTCTCGAAGCCGCTTGTTGGAAGTTCTGGAGAGCAGCACAGAGCGCGGTGCTCTCGTTGGGGTTGAGGTTGTAGACAATGATCTTGGGTAGTTGATCGGTCTGATCGAGGTCGTTGAGGAAGTGAATGAGCCTCTCTGTCTGGAGTTTCGACCCGATGGTGTCGTAGCCGCTGTCCGGGCCAGTTTGAGCCGAGCGACGGCTGTTGACATTGCGCTGGGGTCCGAGGTGGAGCTGCATGCCCCATCCCTTCTCGTGATTCCACTGTGCAATGGATTTGAGTGCCTCATACTGCGGTGTTTCGGGCACGGGAATTTGTGCCATACCGTGATCGGACATGAGACATCCGTGCTGATCAAAGTCATCATGGCACTGCTTGAGTGCTGTCAGGTCAATGTCGTCTCCCTCGAGATGTTTGTCCGGGCGAAATGTCGGGATGACCTTGGTGGGGTGGTTTTGCGCGGCGATGGCCTGATGGGAGGAAAGGTCATCGAAGGGGTCATCGGTCGTGGCGATGAGCTCGACCCTCAATTCCTCAAGCAGGGTGTTTACACTCAGGTTGTCGTTGAGCTCACGATTGGCTTGCTCCCAGATGGTGTCTGCGGTTTCCGCATTGAGTGGAATGATGATGTTGAAAATTCTGTCCAGCTCCATGTGTGCCCACTGGTAAACTGGGTTGCCAATGGCCAGAGGCAGGATAGAGGCAAAGGCCCGGAATTTTTCCCGGGGAGGGGCATCACCGGTGATGAGACTCTCCTCAACGCCACAGGCACGCATCAGGCGCCATTTGTAGTGGTCGTGCTTGAGCCACAGCTCCCAGATGTTCTCAAAGCGATGATCATGGAGGATTTCCTCCGCAGGCAGATGGCTGTGGTAATCAACAATCGGCAGTGCCTCAATGGCGACATAGAGTTTTTCTGCAAGTGTGCTGGTGAGTAGGTGGGACATCAGGCTGAAGGGGTGGTGGCAGGCTGTGGTTGCTATTGCTCAACGGGAGTCGCCTTGAGTGAGGCCATACCCAGTTTCGCTGCCAGCGTGTTGAGTTCATTGAGCTCGGCATCCGAGAAGATCAGGCCGCCCGCTTGCTCGGAGCGTGCGGCGGCCTCGGCCTCGAGCTGACCGGGAAGGATGGCAGCCTCGTTCCCAGGACCAAGGATATTTTCGATCACGGCCCTGACGTTTTCTGTCTGGTTGCGCCCACAGGCAAAATGGCCAGCCGAGATCGCATCGGGATGGATGATTTGGAAGAAGAAAGAGGTGCTGTTTTTTTCACCCTCGATCTCCAGTTGGCGACCCCGGTGACTGGGCAGGGACCCACCGATGAAGGCGGCGAAGAGCTCATTGATCAGGGACAGTCCGTAACCCTTGTGAGCTCCGAAGGGGAGAAGAGCAGCAACACTTGCAGGGTCTTGAGTGGGATTGCCCTGAGCGTCAACAGCGGCCATGGGCGGTAGCTCCTTGCCCTCGCGCTTGAGTTGCTGTACGCGCCCCATGGCCACGGTGGAGGTTGCCCAGTCCACACAGATGGGGAAACCGATGGCGTCTTCAGTGGGAAGCCCCCAGCTGTGCGGGTTCGTTCCCAGGGTGGGGGACTTGCCGTGGTAGGGTACGACCTCGGCGATGGAAGAAGTACAATTGGTGTAAGCGATATAGCCTCGCTTGGCGGCATCAATGACGTAGCCGCCACCCCAGAGGTAGTGGAAACAGTTGTCCACGCTGACAATACCGACCCCGTGCTCTTCAGCAAGATCAATGGCGCGTTCGAAGGCTCGCATGGCGACGGACTGACCGAGTTTCTTGTGGGCGTTCCATACCTCGGCGGAAGAAAAGCGATTCGTGATGACTTCAATTTCAGCTCCCGGGACACAGCCTCCCGTTTTTGAACCGAAGAGGTCGTCGAGATGCAAGGCCTTGATGGCATTGTGGGTATTGTTGCCATGCCAGGTGGCAGCGGCGCAGGCCTCGGCGGCTTCCCGCGCCTCGTCGGCATGGAAACCGCGTTTCTGATAAGCCGCCTGGATCAGGGCGTTGTGGTCATGAATGGAGATCGTGTTCACGATGCGAGAATGATGTCGGTGATTTGTTCGGGCGTGTGCTCAATGGATATGGTGAGGGCACCGTCTTGCGGTTCTTCGAGCGTATCGAGCTGGCTGTCGAGCAAGGAGACGGGCATGAAGTGATCACCTGCCTGAGCGCGCTGTTGGCCCCTTTCAAGAAGGGTTTGCCGCTCGCCATGGAGGTAGATAAAGTGGGGTTTGTGGGCAGCACTTGCAAGGATGTCCCGGTAGCTTTGCTTGAGGGCGGAGCAGGCGATAATAATTGGCTCTGAGTGCTCATCAAGTAGCTGGGTAAGTGCCTCCAGCCAGCCCTGTCTGTCCCGGTCAGTGAGGGGTGCACCACCTGCCATCTTCCTCACGTTTTCAGCGGGATGGAAATCATCCCCGTCAAAAAAAGGAGCGCCAGTCCGCGCCGAGAGTAATCTGCCGACTGTGGACTTGCCACATCCGCTGACTCCCATCAACACGATGGAATGCTCTAGGAATTGACGATGTTCGGACATGCTTCGGGGCCTTCACTCAGTATTTGCATCACATTGCGGGCAGCTTGCTCTGCCATAGCGGCATTGGATTCCAGGGTATTGGATCCTATGTGCGGTGTCAGGAGAATATTGGGTAAGGTGCGCAAGTCTTTGGCGGGGTCCTGCGGCTGATAAGGCTCCGCTTCGAACACGTCGAGAGCGGCAGCACCCAGGTGACCACTTTGAAGTGCGTCGTAGAGATCGTTCTCACAAACCAGCGCTCCACGGGCGGAGTTGATGAAGCGGGCGCCGGGTTTCATTTTGGCAAAGAATTCCGCATTCGCCATGTGCGTGGTTGAATCCAAAACAGGCAGTAATGTGAGTACGAAATCCGCTTTCTCCAGCGCCTCGTCCAGCGAGGTCGTGTAATGGTCGATGCCATCAGCGGCTGAGAAGTCAGGATTTTCCATGACGTCGTAACCTGTGACGATCATGCCCAGACCGTGATGTAGCTTGGCGCTCAGTGCCCTGCCAATACGCCCACAGCCCAGGATGGTAATGTGCCTGCCACGAACTTCCATGCCCGTTGCTGGTTTCCATTTACCTGCTGCCATGCTGGCGTGGGCCTGATGCACATTGCGGGCGAGTGCGCCGATCATCCAGACCGCGTGCTCTGCGACGGCGTTGTCCAAGACACCCGGGGTATTTGCCACCCAGATGCCTGCCGCGCTGGCTTGCTCCTTGTCGATACTGTCGTGACCCACACCGAAGCGGGCTATAACCCCTCCCCGGGGCAGTGCACGGTATAGCTCGCCGGTGTAGGGGAAAAGGTCTGCTATAAAGGCTCGCACGCCATGCTCGCGAATGGCAGCCGATAAGCTCTCCTCGTCCTCGGCCACGGGCGCAAACTGAAAATCCGAATCCGCGCTCAGGCGCTCAAAGGTGGCACTCGCCTTACCGTATGAAATTTCAGATACAAACACTGTCTCCATTACGTGACTATGGGGCTGCTCTGGCGCAAAAACAATATCGCGGCGCGGATAATTTATTTACGATTTGCGACATTCTGCTATTTTGCGTCACGTATAGCCAGCTGCGATGTCTGCTTCAAAACCGACCATTCTTCTCATTGCTATTCGTCAGGGCTTCTTCTCGCGAGAGGTTCTGAGGGGTATACTGAGTGCACGCCGCACTTTGGAGGACTGGGATCTTTGGGTGGTGCCTCCTATTGACGATCAGCGACATCTCGATGATTGCCTGAGGAGCCGACATGTGGTGGGCGTGATTACGCGGGGGCTTTCTCCACATCTCGTCAAATACCTGGAAGAACGCAACATCCCGGTGGTTTCGATAAGGGGTCCGGAGGACGGAGGGAAGCGTGCCTTGGACGGATTGCATGTTGACGACGAGACCATTGGACAAATTGCCGGCAGCGAGTTTGTCCGTCTGGGTTTGCGCCAGTGGGGTTTCGTGCATTGGCAGGGGGTTTCCTGGTCGGAGGCGCGTAAGCAATCCTTGCAGGCCTTTGCCAGATCACAGGGAGTCGAGGTTGGTGTGATTTCCCTGGCTCCGGAAAAGCGTCACGACTGGAGTGGTGTCCTGGAGATATCAGAATGGCTCGAATCACAGGCGAAGCCCTGTGGCATTCTGGCTTGCAATGATGAAGCAGGTGTAGCCGTTCTCCATGCCTGCAAGCTGTCAGGTTTGAGCGCGCCCGATCAGGTAGCGGTCATTGGTGTGGATAATGATCGTTTGCTATGTGAAACAAGCTCGCCCTCGCTGAGCAGTATTGACCTACATGCTGCTGAGATAGGCCGGGTGGCAGCCGGCAAGCTCTTAGCCACGGTTTGGGGTGAATCAGAGTCCTCAGACCAGCATCTTACTCCGGCAGTGATGGTGGTCAGGGAGTCAAGTCATCACGTTGATCGCTACCTGCTCGTCTTTCAGACCGCCAGAGATTATATCGCCAGGCATGCTCTGACGGGTCCCAGTGTGGAGACGGTTGCCCATGCATGCGGTGTTTCCAAGCGTGGATTGGAGCGTGCCTTTGCCAAGCACTGTGCGGAGAGCCCGGCAGCGGTCATCCGTGAGCAACGAGCAGCGGGTATTCTCCGCTTACTCAAAAACCAGTCGCTCGGGCTCAGTCACATTGCCCAGCAGTCTGGCTTCAGTGATGCTGCCGGCCTGTCTAACTTTGTCAAACGCGTTACCGGTAAGTCACCCGGTGCATGGCGTGACAGTGACTGACAAATCAGCTCGCGGAGACACCTTGGGAGTAGTCACCCAGATCACTGGTCTGCAATGCATTTTTAGGCTGAAAGGGTGCCTCCAGAGTCTCAATGAGTGGAAAGAGCTCGGCAAAATCATCCGGTGTATCAGAGTCTTGTTTGCCAAAAACGCCTTCCTCAATGAGCTGGAAGACCATGGTGCCGATGTCGCGGCATGACTGGATTCCCCACTCCGACATCATCGTGCCTGCCATGGGGCCGAACTCCTGGATCGCGAGATCACGAAAGCCAATCAGTAGCTCGCTGGCAGCAACGTGACGATGCTCACCATCGTTGTTTTCCATGGCGCGCCTGACAGTGAAATCCAGGGCGTCCTTCAGGAAATAGTATGCACCCTGATCAAAACTCGGGTCTTTCGAGCCGATCGCTTCCACGGCGTCCATGAACTGAGTGGGTTGCATGCGCATACACTCACCCGGCGCGGCATATCTGTCAAGATCGCCGTGGATTTGCTATGTACTACTATTTCAGCGAGTGAAGATAGCTGACCATGTCGACAAATTCCTGCAGCGAGAGATCGTTGGCCAGTCCCGGCCCCATGAGGGTGGAGGTCTGTTTCTCGATGCTCTTCACATCAGAGGCTGCGAGAGTCGTGCCGATACCGGCGATATTATTGACAACCACCTTGGTGTCATCCTTGCTAATCAGGGTTCCCATGTGCGGGGTGCCGTCGTTCGTGGTAACCGTGACCCATGAGTCGGCAATCGTGGCATCCGGTTTGAGGATGGCCTCTGCAATTTGGTCCTTGCTCATGCGTGAGCCCATCTTGGCGAAGTCAGTCGCCTTGACCGGGTCATCCGGGTTGATGTTGTGACAGCCGATGCAGGCGAGGCTCTCGAGAGCCTTTTTGCCCGCCTTGGGGTTGCCCTTCATTTTGTCGAGAGCGACCATGACGTCCTCGATTGCAGTTTTTCCAACCTGGCCTTTGTTGCTCTTCTTGGCGGTTTGTGCTGGCTTGGCTTTGCCGATGCCACTGAGGTTCATGCGATGCTTGTCCGCGGTTGCGGAGAGGAATGCTTTTTGCTGGGCATCTGCTTTGTCCCAATGAGCACGATACACTTGTTCGATCTTGCCGGACTCTGACCACTTGATGGGCTTGTAATAAGGACCTCGGGTGTCAGGGCGGGTGAACCACCACCAGGAGCCGTCATAAGGCTCCTCCTTGTGATAAAGCCGTGCGAGGGCAGTGAGAATCTTGTTTTTGAGCTCCGCGTCACTTGTGTTGCCCAGCTTGGCGATCAGGCCATCCACCGTTTTTGGATCATGCATACGGCGCAGGGCCCAGAGTGCTCCATTCTGGCCGGGGCCATCGATGGCGGACAGGCACTCGTCGATTGCATTGAGACTTACCAGTGACTGCACAATAACGTGCGGGAATACGATGGCAGAGTTGGGTATGTCGTGGGGACCGCCCTGATGGCATTTCGGGCAACCGCAGTCGCGAGCGCGCTTGGGGTCGTGGGGGATGGCGCTGTTGTCGATGGTGATGACGGCAGGTGGCACGGCATTTTTAACCAGTGATTTAGCGGTTTCCGCGGAGGGGGTGATCCGGCCAAGACCGACGGCAGCGGCAACCTGAACCCGCGGGTTCTCATCCCCGAGCCCGGCTAGGAGTGGCTGCAACGGTGTATTGGCAGAGTGAGGCTTGCGGTCGGTCATGGCACGAAGGGCGAATTCCCGAATGCTGGCATCGTTGCTCAGGTTATGAAGGTCGTTCTTGGCTTTTTCTCCCAGCAGCTGGGCGTAAGTGAAGATGGCGGCAACGCGGGACTCGGCACTGGCAGTGGTGTCTGCCGCAATGGCAAGCACGGCAGGGGCAATGCTGGCCTCGCGGTCGAGGATCTCCTGCTGAGTGTGCAGACGGATGGTGGCACTCGGGGACCTCAGCAGCTTGACAAGGGCGTCGTCGGCGAGCTCCCTGAACTTGGGTGCGGGAGTGTGGGTCCAGCCTTTGGGGACAACCCTGACAACGTGACCTTTTTCAGCGCTGCCTTTGAATCCTGCGCCAGCCCAGGAGGCGAGGTAGAGACGTCCGGAGGCATCGCTGTCGATGTCGGTGAATTGAGTCAAGCCGATGTAGTCCTCCTGCTCCTGGGTGAAGGTCGGGCCATCCGGCTGGAGGCGGTGTATGTAAACGTGGCTGCGACCCCAGTCGCCCATCAAAGGAACATTGTTGTATTTCTCTGGCCAGCCCGGTTCCTGGAAAAACATGGCGCCAGTTCCGGAGCCACCACCAAGGTCAGCCAGTGCAGGGATGATTTCATCAGTGAAGTTTTTGAACAGCATGGGGTAGCCGTATTGGCCGGACTGAATGTTGTGAATGAAGCGCACATTCCAGCCGCCACCGTCGTTGGTGTTGCCGCGCGTGTAGATGTTCATGAACGGGTCAACGGCAACATCGTAGATGTTACGCAGCCCAAGGGTGTAGACCTCAAGCTCAGAGCCGTCCGGGCGGACGCGCACAATGCCCCCACCCAGCATGGTGAGTTTGTTGCCATCCGTGCCTGTGGCCTCGTGCATGCCGTAGTCACCCACAGCAACATAGATCCAGCCGTCAATACCCATGCGCATGCCGTTGGTGGTATGGTCGGCACCTCGGCTCTGGTTGTGGGCCTTGCAGCTGATGTCCGATACCAGGATCTTGGGTGGACCGTCGGCCTTGCCGTCCTTGTCCTTGTCCTCGAGCACTCCAAGATGCATGGCGCCGAAGGTCTTCTCGTCCTTCCAGATGGTGTAGATGACGTAGACCTTGTCCCCGACAGCGATCAGACCACGCGGATTGTCCAGTGTTGCAAAGATAGTGTGCTCGTCTGCCACGCCGTCGTTGTCGGTGTCACGCAGGCGAACGATCTTACCTTTGCCAGGGCCTTTGCCGAGCGAACCACACATGTCCACGCCGACAAAGACATCACCATTGGGATGAGCGCTCAGACACGCGGGTGATGGGGTGAGGTCTGAACCTGCTAATGTGGTCTGTTCCAGTTCCGGTGGCAGGGCCTGCAAACTTGTTGGAGCAAGGGC
This sequence comes from Akkermansiaceae bacterium, assembly GCA_049632765.1. Taxonomy (GTDB): domain Bacteria; phylum Verrucomicrobiota; class Verrucomicrobiia; order Verrucomicrobiales; family Akkermansiaceae; genus Oceaniferula. Next base: position 7,924 of record JBNACB010000011.1, read on the forward strand.
CAGAGCGGCCAGACAGGTAGCGAGGGTGGGTGCTAGATATTTGTTCATGTTCTGCGGTGGTTCTATACGATGATTTCGCGCTGATGTTTCAATATTTGTGATCGTGCGTGTGCTCGGCACAGTGGTGGCATTTTACCCACAGGCTGGTCCCGTCTGTGTAGTGTTCTTTTTTCCAGATGGGGACCGTTGCCTTGATTTTGTCAATGATTGCCCGACATGCAGCGAAAGCGGTATCGCGGTGTGCTGCTGAGACAGCCACACACACGGCAATTTCCCCTATTTGCAGATGTCCGGTGCGATGAACGCATTGCGCCGCGACAATATCATGCTCAGAACAGATTTTTGCAAGGATACGCTCACCCTCTTTTTGTGCGAGGACTGGATAGGCTTCGTATTCCAGTGAGCTGACCTCACGGCCCTCGTGATGATTGCGAACCCATCCCTCAAAAGAGGCAAAGCCACCGGCAGCCGGATCACGCACTGCGTCACATAGGGAGCGCGGGTCGATGGTTTGTTCGGTTAGTTGAAACATGGACGCGAAGCAATGATTGTTAGCCACCGGCAACGGGTGGTATGAAGACAATTTCCTCGCCTGCACTCAGCAGGTGGCTCCAGTCAGTAAAGTCGTTGTTGACAGCCACCATCATGCCCTTGCGCTTGAGTGGGATTTTATATTTTGCGCGGATTTCCTCGAACAAGCCGGCGGGGGTTTCGGAGTCGGTATCCAACACCTCCTTGTCCTTGCCTGTGAGCTCACGCAGCTGGGCAAAGTAGGAAATAGTAATGGATTTGTTGACAGTGGAGCGGTTGATACGGGCGCGGGCCTCGATGAGATCCGCCTCAGTGTTGGTATTAGCCAGTGGCCACAGGCCGGGTGAGGGAAGAGCGTGGCCACTGAGGCTCTTGAGAACTGAGCGGGGGCAGGCCTGGCCGTTTTCAATGGCAGTGTGGACACCAGCTGCTGAGGATGGTTCCCAGATGGCGCAGAGGGGCTCAGGCAAACCATCGCTGGCACTGATGAAGTAGGTGGCATGCTGGTTATGATCCCGGTTTGAGACGAGGCACTTGAGATGTTGCTCCTCTATCAAAGGAAGGTCGCAAGCAAGGACCAGCCATGCAGCATCAGCATCAGCCATTTGCGCGGATGCGATGGCGCCCAGGGGGCCGATGGGCCCGAAGGCGTCCGTAATGGTGTTGGGCTCGCCGGTGTCTTGTGCGGTGGATAGAAAGACCTGCTCGCAGACCTTGCCGAGAAGTTCCAGCCCTCGCTCCTGCTGACTGAGGCCATCACGCAGGACGAGGCTGGCCTTGTCCGTTCCCATACGGGAGGATTTGCCGCCTACGAGTAACAGACCTTTCATTGGTGTTAGCTATGGGGTGTTAGCTATGGGCGCTGTAGTCACCGGACTTACCACCTGACTTCTCCAGTAGACGGGTTTCGATGATGCGCATGTCCTTGCTGATCGCCTTGCACATGTCGTAGATGGTGAGGGCCGCCGTGGATGCTCCAGCCAGAGCCTCCATCTCAATTCCGGTACGCCCGGTGGTGACACAGGTGCAGGTGATGGTGATTTCCGTCTCCGAGCTCGGCTCGATGGTGAAGCTGGCGTTATCCAATGGGATCGGGTGGCAGAAGGGGATGAGGTCGGAAGTTTTTTTGGCGGCCATGGTGCCGGCGATGATGGCGGTGTGGAAGACAGGACCTTTTTTACTACGGATGTCGCCGCCTTCGAGCAGAGTCATGACGTCAGTGCCGACCTCGATGATGCTTTGGGCAGTGGCGCTCCTGCGAGTGTTATCCTTGCTGGAGACATCGACCATGCCGGGCCGGTTGTTGTCATCGATATGGGTGAAGTCACTCATGGTGGGACCAAGGGTAGAAGCTGGCGGGGTGGTTGAGAAGTTCTTTTCCGGCGAGGTCGCCGGTTAGTTCGGCAACGCCATCCGTGTTTGCAAGGGCCAGGAAGTTGCCGGAGTTGGAGGGTGGGGCAAGCTGGATGCGGCCATCTCGGATGCGGCAGGGAACAAGGCCGGTGAAGTGGGCCGGGCATTTAAACGAGCCCGTGGCCGGCAGGGTGGGTGCTTGCCAAGATGATCCACCCAGCATTTGCCGGAGAGCCGGGATGAGGTAGCGCGCGGTGCAGGCCATGACGGAAACCGGATTACCCGGTAACGCAAATACAGAAATGCCATGGCTCCAGAAGGCCATGGGTTTGCCGGGGCGCTGGGCGATACCGTGAAATTGGGGTGGGCCGAGGATTTCTTCAAGGACGGGTGCAACATGGTCGAATTTGCCCCGTGAGACGCCACCGGTAAGGATCAGGACCTCGTGAGTGGAGAGTGCACCGGTGATCGCCTTATTGAGGGCTTCAGCATCGTCGCGGACATGGATGCTTTCGACGGTGCCGAGACCCATGCCGCCGATCACTGATTGGAGGGTAATATCGTGGCTGCGGCGAATTTGATGGCTTTCAGGTGTTGTCTCCGGGTCAACCAGCTCGTCGCCTGTGGTAATGGTCAGGATGCGTGGCAGGCGTGAGACTTGCAAGTTGGTCGCCCCCACTGAAGCTGCAATGGTGAGTTCCGTGGGGCCAAGTCTCTGGCCGTTGTGTAACAAGATTTCTCCTGCTGGCCCGTCACTGCCAGCCGGGTGGATATGCTGTCCCAGTCTATGCTCATCGCCATTGCGAAGCGTTGCTGTATTTCCGGATACCTCGATTTGTTCCACCGGAATGACGCAGTCACAGCCTTCAGGTAAAGCGCATCCAGTCATGACTTCAATGCAGCTGTTGGCATCGCTCAAGGTAAGCTGCGATGAACCTGCGGCCTGGGTGCCACTGATGGGATAGCTCGTGCCTCCGGCAGCGTAGCTGGCATGTGCAATGGCTATGCCGTCCATCATCACGCGGTCAAAGGGAGGCAGGAGGCGGTCGGCAAGGACGTCCTGGCGCAGGTAACGGCCGAGGGCCGTGTGCAGGGGCACGCTTTCCACTGCTGAAGTGTCGAGGTGCTGGGAGATGATGGTCTCCGCCTCTGCGACTGAAATCAAATTTTGCACCCGGGGATCAAATCACGATTGGCGTTTTTTGTCCATTCATGCCAGTGTCTCTGTGTGCAGCCGCCCATTGACACCATGCAGCGACCACTTCGCGATCTAAGGATCTCGGTGACGGACCGGTGCAACTTCCGTTGTCGCTACTGCATGCCTGCCGAGGTCTTCGGGGAAGATTATCCGTTTTTGCCCAAGCCGGAGATTCTCAGTTTTGAGGAAATCGCAAGGTTGGCGCGTGTTTTTTGTGGTCTTGGTGTTCAGAAAATACGCCTCACCGGAGGTGAGCCCCTGCTGCGCCGAGACCTGCATGAGCTTGTTGCCATGCTTGCAGAAATTCCAGGTGGACGAGACCTGGCACTGACCACCAATGGCACCACGCTGGCACGCCACGCCCAAGGTCTCAAAAACGCAGGGCTCGGTAGGGTGACTGTTTCACTCGATGCCCTTGACCCTCACGTTTTTGCCCGCATGCATGGAACCTCTGTCTCACCGAAGCAGGTGATGGATGGCATCGATGCAGCCCTGGCCTGTGGTTTGGGCGTGAAGATCAATAGTGTGATCCAGAGAAATGTGAATGAGGAGCAGATCCTCGAGCTTGCCCGGTTTGCACGCCAGCGGCGTGTGACTCTGCGTTTGATCGAGTATATGGATACCGGCAATACCAACGGCTGGAGAGCGGATGAGGTGGTTGGTTTTGAAGAGATGCTCGCTTGCCTCAAGCAACATTATTCCGTGAAAGAGGTTGCACCCGACTATCCGGGAGAGACGGCCCGTCGTTTCCGCTACACCGATGATCCGGATCTGGAGATCGGCTTTATTACCTCGGTTACCAAGCCGTTTTGCGGTGATTGTAACCGGGCGCGGCTTTCCGCAGATGGTCAGCTTTTCACCTGTCTTTTTTCAGCCACTGGCCACGACATCAAAAGCATGCTGCGCGCAGGGGTAGATGATGAGGCGCTCGCAGCCAACATCACTTCAATTTGGTCACAACGCGGGGACCGCTACTCGGAGTTGCGCCAGCAATCAGATAGTGACCAGCCGAAGCCGGAGATGTCCTACCTGGGGGGATAGTCAAAAAAACAAATATCACGCCACCGTGAAAATCACCTTGAAACACCTCTTTATTGCACCCGGGCACAATTACTACGGCCGGCATGGCAAGGGGGCGCTGGATTTTCCGATTCAGGAGGTCGAGCGCATTCATTGTGTTGCTGGGCGGGGCATTGAGGGGGACCGCTTTTTTGACTACAAGCCGGATTACAAAGGGCAGATCACGTTTTTTGACTGGGCGGTGTATGAGCAGGTGCGTGATGAAATTGTCAGGGGTGCACTCGACCCGGTGGCATTTCGCAGAAATGTCGTAGTGCAGGGGATCGATTTAAACACACTCATTGGCAAGCGCTTCACTCTAGGGGGGCTGGAGTTCACCGGCTCGTGCGAGTGTTCACCATGCTATTGGATGGATCAGGCCTGCGCCCCGGGGACGCACGAGTTCCTGAAAGGGCAGGGTGGCTTGAGGGCGAGGATTGTCGTGGGCGGGGAACTCGAGCCGGGTGACTGCGATCTTGCAATCACCGGTGAAGTAAAGCCTGATGAAAAATAAGATGTCTGGGGAATCCGCCGAATTCGAAATTCACAAGCAGGTTGACGATGAGCGCCAACTTGTGAGGGATCAGGTGGCTCGCGAGGAGCCCCTGCAGATCACGGTGGACGGAACCCCTCTCGCTGTGGTGATGCGCACTCCCGGGGATGACGAGGATCTAGTCAGGGGTTTCTTGCTCACTGAGGGACTGGTGCATGAACTGGCGGATGTCAGCCGCATCGATCTCGACCGTCAGCCAAACCATGCCCATGTCTTTTTGAAGGACGGGGTGGTCCTGGATCACGCACGCCTGAGCAGGAATTTATTTAGTGCTTCCTCATGCGGTATCTGTGGCAAGGCCAGTATCGAGGCGATTCAGCAGAATGCTCCGCCTATTAAAGATGGTTTTTCGCTCTCCACGGATACAATAATGACTCTTCCCGGGGTTCTCCGGGCGATTCAGGAGGTTTTTTCCCAGACCGGTGGCCTGCATGCCGCTGCCCTGATCACAGCAGACGGCGAGGTGTTGATACTGCGTGAGGATGTAGGCAGGCACAACGCCATCGACAAGGTCATTGGCTGGGCCATGGAACAAGGCGTGGATCTATCCCAGACCTTGCTTCAACTCTCGGGACGGGTATCCTTTGAGGTCATGCAAAAAGCCCTTGTTGCGCGCATTCCTGTTGTATCCGCGATTTCGGCACCAACATCCCTGGCTGTGGAGTTTGCCAGAGAAAGTGGACAGACCCTGATTGGCTTCCTGCGTCCCCCGACGTTTAATATCTACGCGAGGGAGCAGCGAATTGTGACAAGTGAGTAGGGATGAGAGACTACTCGTCCCGCGCCATGAAGATGCGCAGAATATACCAGAACATCAGGGCGACACTGGCAAAGAGCCCGAGGGAGGCTGCCACATACTGGTTCGTGTTATAGTGGTGGATGATGTTGCTCGTGCTGTAGAGCACAGACCCCGCAGCGAAGAGCACCATGATTACTGAGAACCAGAAGCCAAGGGTGATGAATGAGGGGAAGATGATGGCGACCACAATGACACCCAAGGCGATGAATCCACCGATCTTGAGAAAGCCACCCAGAAAGGAGAAGTCCTTTTTAGTGGTGAAAGCCACAAAGGTGAGTCCGGCAAAAAGCAGTCCTGTGACACCGCCCGCTTTAATGATGAGGGTGGCGTCCCCGGACATGGCCTTGGCAAGCAAGAGCAGAGGTAGGAAGATGAGTGCCTCGGCAACCACGTAGAGCCCCAGTCCGAGATACTGGGTGGAGATGTTGGTGGAATCCATGGCCCATTTGTTAGCGAAGTGGGAGACAAACATGAAGGCGCCCAATACGATCAACCAGCTGTAGCCGCTACCACTTAGTAAACCGAACACCGTTTCAGAGATTCCGGGAATGGAGAAGAGGATCATCTCCAAAAGCACAAAGGCGGCAATGGCACCCGCCAGATGGGCGTAGGTTTTGCGGATGAACTCGGCGCGAACATCGACCGGCTGTGCGGCGACGGTGTAGGGGTTGGCGTAGGAACTTGTATATGGATTAGCCATGCGCGCACTATAGCTTCAATCGCATTCTGCGCTAGTGATTTTTTAGGGTATGACGGGGGAGATACCTTGCATCACTTGAGCCCCTTGAGCTCATGGTCACGGATCACCGTGTAGATCATGTCCGTGTTGGTTTTGTGGTGGCGAAGTGCTCCCTCAAGTCGAATGGAGTCATTGCGTGAGAGAGGCTCACTGACCCACTCCAGCTGCCATGGTTTGAAGGCCTTGGTGCCTTTGAAGTGGCCCTTGTTGTGCAAGGTAAGTTCCTTCTCGGCATCCTCGCAGGTGCCGATAAAGCGGCGATTCATGCGGTTCTTGAGAATGTAGACGAGGTAAGTTTTTTGTGACATGCCTAGCTGGATGGTTGAATGCTGATTTCGATCGATTTACTTGTGGGGGTATTACTTTGTCGTGCGGTGGATTGCAACGGGACAAGTGGATTGGCTTCAGGGAAGTAAGCGGCTGCGGTTCCCCTGGGGGTGTCATAGGGAATGGCGTAGAAGGCTTTCAGTTTCCTCTCCCCGTCTTGCCAGTGGCTAGTGATATCTACCAGAGATACCGGAGCGATCTGGCGCGCTTTCATGTCGTCCGGGTTGAGGAAGATGATGCGCCTGCCCATGCCGATGCCACGGTAGCGGTCGTTGAGGCCGTAGACCGTGGTGTTGTACTGGTCGTGGCTGCGCAGCGTTTGCAGGATCAGGCGGCCTTCAGCTACCTGGAGTTGTTCGAGATCGGCGGCACCAAATTCAGCCTTGCCCGAGGCTGTATCCCAGAGGCGTTGCTTTGCTGGGTTGGGCAGGTAGAAGCCGCCCGCCTGTCGAACCTGCGTGTTATAGGGAGCAAAGCCGGGAATAATTTTTTCAATGAGCTCACGAATGCGGTCGTAGTCACTCACCAGCCAACGCCACTCGATTTGATCCAGATTGCCGACGGTAGCCTCCGCCAGGCGGGCAACAATATCGGGCTCGCTTAGTAGGTCGGGCGATGCTGGTTCCAGCTTGCCGCGGGACATGTGCACAATGCCCATGGAGTTCTCACAGCTCACAAACTGGTCCCCCTCGTTCTGGGTATCGCGCTCACTGCGGCCAAGGCAGGGTAGAATGAGTGCTGTCTTGCCGTGAATCAGATGGCTCCGGTTGAGCTTGGTGGAGACGTGGCAAGTAAGTGAGCAGTTCGAGAGTGCCTCGCTGGTAAAATTCGTATCGGGCGATGCCTGCACGAAGTTGCCCCCCATGGCAAAGAAGACCCTGGCGTCACCACGATGCATCGCGAGGATGGCCTCCACGGTGTCGTAGCCGTGCTTGCGCGGGCAGTTGATGCCGAGTTCCTGATCCAGAGCGGCAAGGAAAGCCTCTGGCATTTTTTCGTAGATGCCCACAGTGCGATCGCCTTGTACATTGCTGTGTCCCCGGACTGGGCAGAGACCCGCGCCGGGTCTGCCAATCGCGCCCAGCAGCAAGTGGATGTTGCAAATTTCGCGGATGGTGGCCACCGCATTGCGGTGTTGGGTTATACCCATCGCCCAGCAAGTGATCAGCTTGCGCTCACCACGCAGGATGGTGTCTGCGAGCTGTTCGATATCTTCCGGGCTGATGCCGGAGAGTTTGCTGAGATCGTCACGGTTTGCAGCTTCGCAGAGCTCGCGGTATGCTTCGATCCCCTGGGTGTGCTCGGCAATGAATGTCTCGTCCAAGGCGCCGCGCTCGAAGAGCTCCTTGCCCAGAGCGCGCAGCAGTGCCAGGTCGCCGTTGAGTTTCACCTGGAGGTATTGCGAGGCAAGCGGGGTGGATTTACCCAGCATGCCGGATAGCTTTTGCGGGTGGGCAAAGCCCATCAGGCCGGCTTCCTTGAGCGGATTGATGGCAACAATTTTTGCTCCGTTTTCCACAGCGGTTTCCAAGGCGGAAAGCATGCGTGGGTGGTTGGTTCCCGGATTTTGCCCGATGCAGATGATGGTGTCGGCTTCGTTGAAGTCCTCCAGGGTTACCGTTCCCTTGCCAATGCCCACGGACTGTTTCATCGCCGTGCCGCTGGACTCGTGGCACATGTTGGAGCAATCGGGAAGGTTGTTGGTGCCAAAGACGCGGGCGAAGAGCTGATAGAGAAAAGCTGCCTCGTTGCTGGTGCGTCCAGAGGTATAGAAAACCGCTTCGTCAGGGTGGTCCAATTCATTGAGCTCAGTGGCAAGGAGCTGAAACGCGTCCTGCCAGGAAATGGGCTGGTAGTGGCTTTCACCCGCGCGCAATACCATGGGCTCGGTGAGTCGGCCCTGCTGATCGTGCCAGTAATCGCTTTGTTGCAGGAGCTCGGCCACACTGTGCTTGCGAAAGAAGTCCCGGGTGATCCGGCGGGTGGTTGCCTCCGAGGCAATGGCCTTGGCTCCGTTTTCACAAAATTCGGTGACCGCCCTGTGGTCATCTGGATCCGGCCAGGCACAGCTCGGGCAGTCAAAGCCGTCAATCTGGTTGAGATCTAACAGCGCCTTGGTGCCGCGAATAGGGCCAGCCGTACGCAGGACGTGATTGAGTGACGAGGCGACTGCCGCGGCCCCGGCGGCATGCGACTTCGCCCGATGTTGTCTGGGTGACTGGTCAGCCGACAGCGATGCGTGCTCCTCGTCCATATGGTGCAAGCTAAACCAAGCAGAATGACACGAGAAGCCCTCAAATGCTTTTTTTCAAGTGTCCCGATTTCTCCCTTGGGGCAAGTTTTAGCTTTGAAAGACCGCCGTGCTCATGCTTTCAAAAGGCATGGCCAAAACAATCATTTACCACTACCCGCATTGAGGCTCGTCGAAAAATGCCTTGGCGGTCGCCGAGGAACTGGGAGTTGAGCATGAGGTGATTCTATACATCAAGACCCCGCCGGGTCGTGAAGATCTGGAAAAAATCGTCAAGGCTCTGGAGGATCCAGTCGAGGATCTGGTACGCAAAGATTCCAAGTTTAAGAAACTAGAACTGGATCCGGATGACTATGTCAACAACCCGGAGGCTGTGGTCGAAATTCTTCTCAAACACAAACAGTTGCTCCAGCGCCCCGTTTTGTTGCGTGGCAGCAAGGCAATTATCGGCAGACCCAAGCAGCGGATCATTGATTTTTTAAAGTGAGGCTTTGGAGGTGAACTTTGAGCCGATTGCATCTATAAAAAGTCATGCCATCGCGCGGTCGTCACCAAAGTAGTTCCAAGGAATGCCTGCGGGCCATTGCCAGGATTGAGGCAATGCCGGGAGTGGCGGGTGTGATCATCGGCCATTCCTACGGTGGAAAGTCACTTGGTCAGGGTGGCAAAACAGGCGAGATACGCGTGCAGCGTGAGATGCCGGGTGGGCTCAAGGCCGTGACCCAGACCTCCAAGGGACTGCAGGAGCTCTTCATTCGCACGGAGGCGGGCATGGCCGATGAAGTCTGGCGTGAGATCGATAAAGAGCACGGCAGCCGCTGATAAGGGTGCTAGCTCGCGGCGACGGGTGCCTCGATCCACTTGTCGTGCTCGCGGATGAGGTCAATGAGTCGGTCCACGGCTTCAGCTTCGGGGATGTTGAATTTGACCGCCTGCTTGCCGACATAGAGGTTGATTTTCCCCGGAGCACCACCGACGTAGCCAAAGTCCGCGTCTGCCATTTCCCCGGGGCCGTTGACAATGCAGCCCATGATGGCGATGCGCACGCCCTTGAGGTGGCCGGTGGCAGCGCGCACTTTCTGGGTGGTCTCCTGCAGGTTGAAGAGTGTTCGTCCACAGGAGGGGCAGGCGACGTAATCGGTTTTGAAAATGCGCGATCCCGCGCCCTGGAGAATATTGTAGGCGAGGCGCAGTGACTGTCCGGGTGCTTCTTCACCCTGGATGAGGATGGCATCTCCAATGCCGTCACAAAGAAGAGAGCCAATGTTGCGTGAGGCAATGAGCAGGGTGTCGAGGAAGTCCTTGCCGGCATCGGAGCTCGGTTCAAGGGTGTCCTTGAGCAAAATGGGGTGATGAGCCGAGAGCTTGGAGGCGAGCAGGCGGAAAGCATGGATGACGGCAGCTTCGTGGCAGCTGTCCTTGACGGTTACAAGCCGGGGTTCCTGGATGGCGTTGACTTCCTGAATCGATGCCGTGTCCCATGGGTCAAGCTCGATGACCCCGGAGTCCTCAATCACCGCTTCCGGAGTGAAGTCACCGAGCTTGTCGATCTTATGGGCGAGCGCATCCCATTTCTTGCGTGAAGTAAACACCCGGATGGTGTTGTTTCCCCCCAGCTTATGGCCGTTGATCTCCATCTCATGGCTGTGGCGGCGCTCATAGGAGAAGGGATCATAGGACAAGGTGCCACGCTGTGAGCCCGTCGGGTCATCGACAAGGTGGGAGTTCTCAATACTCGCCACCAAGGCCTTGGCAACCGGTATCTCAAAGACTGCATCTTCGGTGAGTGAGACCCTGATGGTGTCACCCACGCCATCAGCCAGGAGCGAGCCGATGCCGATGGCGGATTTGATCCGGCCGTCCTCGCCGTCCCCGGCCTCAGTGACCCCCAGGTGAATCGGGTAGTTCCAGTCCGGCCCCTCCTGATCAAGGCGTGCCACCAGTAAGCGGTAGGCCTCGATCATGACCTTGGGGTTGGAGGCCTTCATCGAGAAGCAGAAGTTGTGGTAGTCGTGATCGCGTGCGATGCGTGCAAACTCGAGAGCGCTCTCCACCATGCCGAGGGGGGTGTCACCATAGCGGTTCATGATCCGGTCAGAGAGAGAGCCGTGGTTGGTGCCAATGCGCATGGCCCGGCCAAGGTCCTTGCAGAGCTCGACCAAGGGGGCAAAGTCAGCGCGGATGCGCTCCAGCTCCTCGGCGTATTGCTCGTCTGTGTATTCCCGGATTTCGAATTTCTTCTTGTCCGCGTAGTTGCCCGGATTGACTCGTATTTTCTCCACCCACTTGGCCGCTTCAAAGGCAGCGTCAGGTTTGAAGTGGATGTCGGCGACGAGGGGGACATCACATCCGGCAGCCCGGACACCATCGCGGATGTGTTCGAGATTCTCGGCGTATTTTTTGGTCTGCGCAGTGATCCTGACAACCTCACAGCCTGCCTCGGCCAGATCGAGCACTTGCTTCACACAGGCCTCGGTGTCGCGCGTGTCAGAAGTGATCATGGACTGCACCCGGATCGGGTTGTCACCACCAATGCCGACATTGCCAACCATGATCTCGCGCGTCTTGCGGCGCGAGTAAGCGAAGTAGTCCTTGCAGTAGTGGAGCTCGGTGGGCATGCGAGTAGATTCAGTCCAGAGGTGAATGGAGTCAAGGTCTGTTCAAACCGAATGTATCCTGGAATCAAGACCTTTGGCTAGGCTTTGCCATACCCATTCGGGTGGGACTGGTGCCATTTCCATGCGGAGGCAATCGTGGACTCAATGTCCATGTGCTCTGGTTCCCAACCTAGTTCTGTGCGTGCCTTGGTGTTGTCTGCATAAAGGGAGGGCGGGTCTCCGGCCCGGCGTGGAGCCTCCTCAGCGGGTACGGGCAAGCCTGTGACGTGCTCAACCGCATCGAGTATTTCCCGCACTGAGGTGGGTTTGCCCGTGCCCAGATTGTAGTGAACGTAGGTGTTAGGAGTGTCGAGTTTGTCGAAGACGGCGATGTGCGCTCGCGACAGGTCATCCACATGAATGTAGTCACGCAGGCAGGTGCCATCCGGAGTTGGGTAGTCCGTGCCAAATATTTTGAGTGCGCCCCGTTGGCCGGTGGCAGCAAAGATGGCCAGGGGAATGAGGTGAGACTCCGGGCTGTGGTCCTCACCAATGGTGCCATCGGCTGCGGCTCCGGATGCGTTGAAGTAGCGGAATACAGCAGATGAGATTTCTCCGCAGCGGGCCAGATCCTGCAGGATGTGTTCGACATGCAGCTTGGTGGCCCCGTAGGGATTGATCGGAGCCTGGGGAAGATCCTCGACAAGTGGTAATGTATCAGGCTCCCCGTAGGTGGCGCAGGTGGAGGAGAATACAAACTTGCTGACCCCGGCGTCACTCATGGCAAGTAAAAGCTGGATGGTGTTGCCGACATTGTTCTCGTAATACTTGAGCGGCACATTGACGGATTCACCCACATTGATGAAGGCCGCAAAGTGCATGACAACGTCGATCCGGTTCTCCTCAAGTATCTTCCTGACAGCGTCGCGGTTTCCCAGATCCTCATTGAAGAAGGGGATGTCATCAGCCACAGCAGCACGGTGGCCGTAGACAAGATTATCGAGTACAAAGGGGGAGTGGCCGGCAGCCTGGAGTTGTCTGACGCAGTGGCTGCCGATGTAGCCTGCGCCTCCTACGACGAGAACATTCACGTGGCGCAATGTGCTGATGGAAGTTTCAAGTTTCAAGTTTCATTTACGTGTATTATGGTGCTGCTGTGGAAATTGATGTGCCGGAATATCTTGCCCGTTTCTCGCGCCTGGCGGAGGAATGTGGATTTCAGCGGCGTGTGATTGCAGGGGTTGAAGGTCACGAGATCCCGGCGTTCACGCGCAGTGCCGAGGGTGCTCCCCGGGTCTACATATCCTCGGGCATGCACGGTGATGAGCCGGCAGGGCCCATCGCCTTGTTGGATCTTCTCGAGGGCCGGTCATTTGGTGACGATGTCGAGTGGATGCTGTGTCCGATGATGAATCCCACAGGGGTCTCAATGGGAAGGCGTGAAAACCATCAGGGAGTGGATTTGAACCGGGATTATCTGCGCCGGGTCAGCGCGGAAGTGGCTGGGCATGTCGCCTGGCTCGAAACCCAGCCGGTGCCCGATGTGTTCTTGTCTCTCCATGAGGACTGGGAGAGCACGGGTTTTTATCTCTATGAAATTCAGAAGAGTGCCTGCAACAGTGTTGCCCACGCCATCTTGCAAGCTGCCGCAGATGCGATTGGGCCTGAGCCCAGCCCCTTGATAGATGATCACGAAGTGCGTGAACCGGGGTGGATTTTTCACGAGCCCCGCGCTGACTTTCCCGAGGACTGGCCGGAGGCGATCTGGATGGCAGACCGGGGCACGCAAGTGTCATACACCCTGGAGACTCCCAGCTCACTCGAGCTGAGCCGCCGCGTGGCATGTCACAAGCTGGCGCTGTCCAAGGCGGTGGAGGAATTTCTCAGGGAGCAGGCAGAAGTTTCAGATTAGCCACTGTTCTCCGAAGCGAGAGCTGGAGTTGATGCAAGGACGCATTGGTGGAGGCTGGGGAGGCATTTCCCCAAACGAATAATTGTTAATTTGAGCAGGTTCCCTTTGCCTAGGGTCTAAAATTAGGCTAGGAAGTCAAAAGCATACCATTTATGCACAGCTTCAAAAAGTCATGGAAGAACAACACGTAAAAACCGCAATACTCCTGCTCAATATGGGTGGCCCGGAATCTCCCGAAGAGGTGCACCCCTACATGAAAGAGCTTTTTCAAGATCGTGAATTGCTCAAGCTTCCTGCTCAAAAAATCCTCGGTAAATTCATTGCATGGAGACGCACTCCTTTCATCCAGCAAAGGTATGAGGAACTGGGGCAATACTCTCCGACCCGAAAGCTCATGGAAGGACAGGGTGAGGCCATTGCCCGTAAACTCGATGAGCAGTATCCGGAATCCGCGCCCCATGCCTGTGTGCCCGGTTTTCGTTATGCGGTTCCACGCACCGGCGAGATGCTGGAGAAATTCAAGCACGTGGAGAGGGTCATTTTATTCTCGCACTACCCACAACACAGTTGTTCAACCAGTGGGTCCAGCCTGTGTGATGCCTACAGATGGCTCAACGGTAAGGAGTACGGCCCCCATCTCTCGGTCATTGACCGCTGGTGGGACCGTGATGATTACACGGAGCTCTGGGCGGAATTAATTCAGCGGAAGTTTGAAGCGTTCAAAAAAGAGCATGCCTTGGAAGACCAAAACATCCGCATCATCTATTCTGCCCACAGCCTTCCGGAAGCATACTGTCTTGAAAAAGGAGATAAGTATAACGAGGAAATCGAGGGTACCGTCAGCCGTGTTGAAGAAGCTCTCAAAAAGAGGGGTATGACCAGTCATGCGCATGCCCTTTCCTGGCAGAGCAAGGTGGGCCCCAAGAAAACCAAATGGCTCTCTCCCAGTACTCCCGAAGTTATTCATGAAACCAAGGAGAAAGCTATTCTGATCGTGCCGATTGCTTTCACCACAGACCATATCGAAACCCTTGACGAAATTGATATCGAGTTTCGTGAAGAGGCAGAAAAAGTAGTGGATCACTTCGCCCGGGTGGATTGCTTCAATCTTGAGGAGCTATTCATCGATCTCTGTGTGCGCCTGGTGGCTGAGCATTTGGCAAACGAATGTAAGAGCGAAATTCGCCCGTGCTGTGTCAATTGTGTAGGGGACGATTGTGCATCCATGCGTGCGTTCTTTGGCTCACGTCCAATCCGTGCAACATCCTAGGATTTCTGCTGGAATTTTTCCGCGTCCTAAACGCAAGTCTTCGGCAGTCCCCGTCGATTCGCTATGTCTTGGAGCAATTCCTGTTGACGCGGGGGCCTGGGGGAGACTCTAATAATAACGATGATAGCACGACTTCGCGGCAAAGTGTTAGAGGCCCTGCCTGGCAGGCTCGTTCTGGATGTTAATGGGGTTGGATACCTCGTCACTGTCTCGCTGAGCACCTATGACCACATCAATCCCGTGGAAGGCCAGGAGGTGGAGCTGCGCACCCATCTTCACATCCGCGAGACCGCGCACACCCTTTACGGTTTTGCCACGGATGCCGAGCGTGATCTGTTTTTGCTTTTGATTGAGCGGGTCAGCGGTATTGGGCCATCGATTGGAATGTCCGTTCTCAGTGGCATGCCGGTGGAACATTTCAAAGCATGTGTGGTTAATGGTGATGCTGCGGCACTAGCCCAGATCAAGGGGCTTGGCAAAAAAACGGCGGAGCGAATCATTCTGGAATTGAAAGACAAGGTCGGCGTTGCGGAGGCATGGCAGGCAGCGGCCAGTGAGGCAGCCCCGAGTGCCTCTGTGGATGCTGAGTCAGCCCTCATTGGTCTCGGCTACAAGCAGGCCGAAGCCAAAAAGGCGGTATCGGCTGTGGCCAAGCTCAAGCCCGGTGCGGCGACGGAAGATCTTATCCGCGACGCCCTCAGAATGCTCAATTCCTAGGGTTTTTTACAGCGGGCTTGCTGTTATGGCTTGAATTGTTCTGGTCAAACCCCCGGGGCATGATTAGCTTCATCTGCCTTTGCTTTGAGAGTCTGTCCACTGCATGGTCTCAGTATTTTGTCTTGAACCATATGCCGTCAGCCCATAAAGCCACTGCCACATCATAGCTAGAATTTCATGATTGAGAACACTCCCACTTCACTCGACTTTTCGGAATCCAAAATCAACCAGGAGTTGACGGCTGAGGACAAGATCCAGTTTTTCCGGGACATGTCTCGCATCCGCCGTTTTGAGCAGACTGCCCTCAAGTTCTATAATAAAGGCATGATGGGGGGATTCCTCCATCTCTACATTGGCCAGGAGTCGGTTGCTGCGGGCACCATTGGCCTGTGCGGGGAAAACGACCACGTGATCACTGCCTATCGCTGCCACGGCCATGCGCTTGCCGTGGGCATGGATATGAATTCCTGCATGGCCGAGTTGTATGGCAAGTCGACCGGTGCCGCCAAAGGCAAGGGAGGCTCGATGCATTTGTTTGACCCTTCAAAAAATTTCTGGGGTGGCCACGGGATTGTCGCTGGACAAACCCCTCTCGGCCTTGGACTCGCCTACGGCGTGAAGTATCAGGAGCTGGAGGGCTGCAGCCTGTGTTATCTGGGGGACGGGGCCGTCAATCAGGGCGTGTTTCACGAGTCTCTCAACCTCGCCGAGCTCTTTGAGTTGCCTGTCGTCTATATCATTGAGAATAACGGTTACTCCATGGGCACAAGCCAGGGACGCTCCAGCGCCTACAAAAACTGCCTGGCCCAGCGTGCCGAGGCCTATGACATGGCCTGGGATCTGGTCAATGGCGAGGACCTCTACGAGGTGCGTGCCAAGACCCACATTGCCATGGAGCGCGCGCGCAAGGAATCCAAGCCAACCGTGCTCGAAATAGCTACCTACCGCTACTACGGGCATTCTGTGGCGGACGCCAATGCCAAGAAGTACCGCACTCCTGAGGAAATCGAAAAATACAAAACCTACCATGACCCGATCCGCCTCTGGCGTCGGCGCTTAATTGAGGAAGCCGTCTTTACCGATGCCGAGGCTGATGCCATCGACAAGGAAGCTAAGGCTGAGGCAGACCAGGCTGCGGTGTTTGCGGAGCAATCCGCGCCACCTACGGTGGATGAAATTTTTGATGATGTCTACTGGGAGACAGACAATGAAACCGAGTCAGGCAAGACCGGCCGCCATTTTTTCAACGATTGATTTTTAAACCTGCAGGGAAGCCCCAAAGCATTTTCTTATGAGAGAGTTACTCTACCGCCACGCCATTCGCGAAGCCCTTGACGAAGAACTAGAGCGTGATGAAAACGTCGTCATCATGGGCGAGGAAGTTGCCCAATACAACGGTGCCTACAAGGTCACTGAAGGACTATGGGACAAGTGGGGTAGCAAGCGGATTGTTGACACGCCTATTTCCGAGGCAGGGTTCATTGGCATGGGCATTGGTGCCTCCATGCTGGGTGTCCGGCCGGTGATGGAGCTCATGTTCTGGAGTTTCCACTCGGTGGCTTTTGATCAGCTTGTCAACAATGCAGCATGCGTTCGGTATATGTCAGGCGGTTTATGTAACGTGCCCATTGTCATGAGGGGGCCCGCCAATGGTGGCACAGCAGTCGGTGCGACACACTCGCATTGTCCGGAGGGGCTCTTCGCTGCCTTCCCCGGTCTCAAGGTTTGTGCACCGGCTACTCCGGCCGATGCCAAGGGCTTGATGAAAACTGCCATCAGGGATAATGACCCAGTCTATATCATGGAGAACACCCTGCTTTACGGAACGTCAGGTCCAGTGCCTGATCCGGAAGAAGGCGATCATCTTGTCCCTCTGGGCAAGGCAGAGGTGAAGCGCGAGGGCTCTGATGTGTCGCTCATTGCGCATGGCCGCAGTGTGATCCGCGCGCTCGAAGCTGCCGAAACCCTGCAATCCGAGCATGGAATCAATGCCGAGGTTCTGGATCTGCGCTCGATCCGTCCGCTCGATCAGCAGGCTGTTCTCGACACTGTGATGAAGACCAACAGAGTGGTCCTCGTGGATGAGAGCAAGCCTTTCTCCGGGGTCAGTGCCACAATTGCCAGTATTATCCAGGAGCATGCTTTTGATTACTTGGACGCTCCTATCAAGCGGGTCTGTGCCCTCGACGCGCCCGCCATCTATTCCCCCCACATCGAGGACGAGCAATTGCCCAATCCGCGCCGCATCGTCGAGCAGGTGCTGAAGCTTGGCTGACAAGCTCAATAATTATTTAGTTTTTTCTTGTAATTAGCATTACATTTTTATAAATTAATGCTAATTATGAAACTCACCACACATTTATCCATCCTTACATTGTGCTCTTTGGCACTATCATCATGTAGCGGTGTGTTGATTCGCGGGGGAACCATTTCAGCTGAGAAGGAGGTGACGACCTTCAGCCAAAGCAGCTCATACAACGGTGTTTCTGACCCGATTCCAGTGACCGTAACTAAGCGTGTATCAAAGCGTTATGATGTCGTCAGTGACAAAGTTCTGGCGCGGGCATCTGCCCAGGCATCGGGAGGGCCGGGTATCGGTTTGATTCCCACAATGAAGGATCTCGCCACCAGCGATTAAATATTTAAAGGTAGCCAACCTCTCAAGGTCATGACTTTCGGGTCATGACCTTTTTTTGTTTTTTAAAAAACTTCGGTAGCAGTTTCGTGGTGGAGCTGAATCAGGCAGTCACGGATTTTGATATAATCAGCTTGCGCCGTGGGCGTGTTTCTAAGAAAAGCAGTGCGCATCGCACAATCCATTCATCTGACTTATGCCAACCAATATTGAAATGCCCAAGCTCTCCGACACCATGACGGAGGGCACCCTTGTGAAGTGGAACAAACAGCAAGGCGACACGATTGAAATCGGGGACGTCATTGCTGAAGTTGAGACAGACAAGGCAACCATGGAAATGGAGGCATTTGATGAGGGTATTTTGTCAGAGATTCTTGTTCAAGAGGGGGAGAAGGCTGCGGTTGGAGCTATTTTAGGAGTATTGCTCGAGGAGGGCGAGGAGGCGCCTGCTGGTGGATCTGCTGCTGCCGCAGCGAGTGCCCCGGAGCAAGCCGCTGTCGATGATGCGTCTGCTGCGGACCAGCCGGCCAATGAGGCACCCGCGCCAGCCAGTGCACCCGCGCCAGCTACACCCGCTGCAGCTCCCGGTGGCCGTATCAAAGCCTCTCCACTCGCTCGCAAAATCGCGGAATCCAAGGGTCTTGATCTGGGTAGTATCCAGGGAACGGGCCCAGGTGGAAGAATCGTGAAGGCCGATGTTGAAGCCGCAGGTCCGGCCGGCGGCAGTGCTGCTTCTCCGCTGGCTGATGCAGCCTCCGCTCTTGCTGCCTCGGCTCGTGCACAGGTCGTACAATCCACCCCGGCTCCTGTCACGGCCATCAACCCTGTGGCTGCTGCGGAGGACCAAATCATTGCGCTGAGCTCAATGCGTAACATCATTGCGGAGCGTCTGTTGACATCAAAGACCACCATTCCTCATTTCTATTTGCACGTTGAGTGCGACACTGCGCCCCTGATGACTCTGCGCAAGCAGGTCAACGCCCAGGCAGAGCAGACCCATGGAAACAAATACAGCATCAATGACTTTGTTCTCAAGGCTGTGATCAATGCCGCTCAGGCTGTTCCACAGGTAAACGCATCCTTCAACGGTGACAGCATTGTGCAGTATGCCAAGGTGGGTGTTTCCATCGCTGTTGCTGTCGATGACGGTCTTGTCACACCTGTGATCAAGGATGCGGCCAGCAAGTCCATGCTCCAGATTTCCCAGGAGGTGAAGGATCTTGCTGCCCGTGCTCGTGACAAGAAGCTGCTACCCAACGAATTTGACGGGGGCACAGTCACAGTATCCAACCTCGGAGCCTGGGGTATCGAGAGTTTTGATGCCATCATCAATCCACCACAGGCTGCGATCCTGAGTGTTGGTGCCATTGTTGAGAAACCTGTCGTGAAAGATGGTCAGATTGTTCCGGGAATGCGGATGAACGTCGGCCTGAGCTGTGACCACCGTGTCGTGGATGGCGCTGTCGGTGCCCAGTTCCTCAATGAGGTGAAAAAGCTCATTGAGAATCCGGCTCTCATGCTGGTGTGATGAGGGCACTTGTGACAGGTGCCGAGGGTGATCTGGGTCAAGCTGTCGCCGAGAGCCTGCGGGTAGCTGGTGTGGAGGTGCTTGCACCGGGTAGAATCCAACTGGATGTTACCTCTGCGGATTCCGTCAAGAGTTTCATCTCTGAGGCAGGTGAGCTTGAGCTATTGGTGTGCAATGCCGGAGTTCTCGCTGACAGGACCCTGTCCAAGATGAGCGAGCAGGACTGGGACCATGTGCTGGATGTTAATTTGAAGGGTGCTTTTTTGTGTGCCCGCGAGGTCGCCAGGGGTATGGTCAAGCGCCGAAGTGGGCACATTATTTTTGTGTCCAGTTTTTCGGCACTGCATCCTCCCATCGGCCAGGTCAATTACAGCTCTGCGAAGTCCGCGCTGCTGGGCATGATGAAGTCAATGGCGCAGGAGCTCGGTGGGCGCAATGTGCGGGTGAATGCAGTGGTGCCCGGCTTCATGGAGACGAGGATGACTTCAGGCCTCAGTAGTGATGTCAAGGCGGCCATACTCGGCAGGCATGTGCTTGGCAGATTCAACACGACAGGGGAGGCAGCGGGTTTTATCACGCACATGCACCTGCACATGCCACATACATCCGGCCAGGTGTTCAACCTCGACAGCAGGATTGTCTGACCGGGGTCTGAGGAGCATGAGCTGGGAGATTGACCTTCCGGCATCCACACACTAGCATGGCAACCTATGGCGAAGGTGTTTGACTTTGATGTTTATCAACCGAAGGAGATTGCCAGCCGGGTGGAGACCATGGGTGTTGCCAAGGCGCGCTTGTCCCTCTTGCCGATGATGGTTCTGGGTGTGCTGGCAGGTGCCTTTATTGGTCTGGGGGCGCTGTATTATGTGCTCATCAAATCTGACGCGAGTCTCGGCTTTGCCCTCTCTCAGGTCTTGGGTGGAGTCGCTTTTTCCCTGGGTTTGATTCTTGTGGTGGTGGCTGGGGCAGAGCTCTTTACCGGCAACAACCTCATTGTGATGGCGTGGGCGGATCGCAAGGTGTCCACGACAGGGCTGTTGAGAAACTGGTCCATTGTTTTCTTATCCAACTTCGTTGGGGCAGCGGGTCTGGCTTATCTGGTGTTCCGATCGGGGCACTGGGAACTCAATGGTGGTGCGATCAAGGAGCAGTATCTCAAAATAGCCGCAGCCAAGTGTTCGCTGCCGTTCTGGGAGGCGTTTTTCAGGGGGGCTTTGTGCAATCTTCTCGTTTGTCTGGCCATTTGGATGGCCATTGCCGGGCGCAGTGTTTTTGACAAGGCAGTCGCAATTGTTTTTCCCATTTCGGCATTTGTTGCTGCCGGATTTGAGCACAGTATTGCCAACATGTATTTGATCCCCATGGGGATGCTGCTTGTGTCAGCGGATCAAACCGTGTCCGCTCTTCATGCCGGCATTGGCTGGGCCGGGTTTGCCGGTAACATGGTGCCGGTGATCCTTGGCAACATTGCCGGAGGTAGTGTGTTGGTGGGCTTGGTCTACTACCTGATCTATCTCAGGCGGCAAGATTGAGGTGAGCCGAACTCCTACAGGTCCATGCCCTGCAATGACTTTCTGACGAGGTTGAGTGCGTCCTGACTGGTGGCCTGTTTGAAGACCTCGCGATGATAGGGGTTGAATTTTTTGATGGCCTTACTGGTCGTAGATGTTGCAACTCCGATCCAGACAGTGCCTACGGGTTTTTCATCGCTCCCGCCACCGGGGCCTGCAATTCCAGTTACAGAAACCGCAATGTCCGCGCCGGATTTGGCGAGTGCTCCGCGAGCCATCTCGAGTGCGACCTGCTCGCTGACGGCACCATGCTCTTCAAGGCTGCTTGCCTTGACTCCGAGAAGCTCTTGCTTGGCTTCATTGGAATAGGTGACATAGCCGTGGGTGAAGACTTCAGAGGCTCCCGGCACATTGGTGACACGATGAGCAATGAGGCCACCGGTGCAGCTCTCGGCGGTGGCGATTTTTTTGCCCTGTTCGAGCAGTAACTTAATGACAACTTCCTCCAGGGATTCAGCATTTTCGCTGAAACATTGATGCGGGAAGGCGCGCAGGGCGACGTCCCGCCCCCGAGCAATGCTCTTCCTTGAGCCAATCAACCGCAAGTCGACCTCGCGAGTGCGAGCGCAATAACCGACTTCGAGATCAGCAATGGCAGTGAGCTCTTTGTCGATCCGGGCATGGAAGTCGCTTTCACCGACCTCGGTAAACCTAAGAACCTGAACATGGTGATCCTCAGCAATATCAGCCAGAGCGCGCAGCCTTGGCTCAACTTCGTTTTTGAACATCGGTCTCATCTCGCCAGGAGGGCCTGGCAGCAGAAAGATGCCGCAGAGCCGGTCCCCGCTCATGACCGGGGGGGCATAGACACCGGGGGCGGTGCCATGAGGATTGGGTAGAATGTCTGCTCCTACAGGATTGAGGGCCTGCTTTTTATTGTCCTCGGCCATGGTTCGACCCCGATCTGAAAAAAACGCCTCGATCGATCTGAGTGCTGCTTCATCGGTGATAAGCTCCACGCCCAGGACCTCGGCAGTTGCCTCGCGGGTGATATCGTCACTGGTGGGGCCCAAACCACCCGTGACAATGACCACATCACTGCGCTCCATGGCCTCGGCCATGGCTGTGCGAATGGCATCCCCATCGGGCACCGTGGTCTGGCGCTGCACGCGCAAACCCAGCTTGAAGAGCTCGTTGCCTATCCAGGCCCCGTGGGTATTGAGTGTGGTGCCCAGCAGTAGTTCGCTGCCAGTATTGATGATTTCTACACGCAATGGCTTGGCTTCATGAGTTGAGGCTATTCAGTCAAGCAGGGTGGAGCGTGAGAACAGGGGCACGACCGGAACCCCGCGTGCCTCGATCGCCTCGCGACCACCCTCCTCGCGATCCACCAGGACGAGGGCAAAGGCGATCTTGCCTCCTGCTGCCTCAATTACATCCATGGCTTTGATCGTGGATCCGCCGGTGGTGATCACATCGTCCACGATGACAATGGTGTCCCCCTCGGAAAAATTGCCTTCAATTTGTTTTCCTTTGCCGTGCCCCTTGGGTTCCTTGCGCACGGTGAAGACTTGCAGGGGTTTCTCATCAGATGCCGAGGTCATGCCCACGGCCAGTGAGATCGGGTCTGCGCCCAAGGTCATGCCACCAATGGCTTGAACATCAAGACCGCGAGCGGCGATTTCCGCTTTGACGGTCTCCCAGCCCAGCTTGCCGATCAGATTGGCGCCTACGGGATCCATGGCAGTGACGCGGCAGTCGATGTAGAGATCGGAGGTCTTGCCTGACGCCAGGGTAAACTCACCGGTGCGGACGGATTTTTCAAGTAGCAGCGCCTTGAGTGCGGCGCGGGTGTCATCGTTGGGCATGCATGGGTTTAAGCATTGTTTGCAACAAACTGCCAATCCAATACTCCAAAGAATCAAAAAAATACTGCCAGGAACTGCGGCAATGACGGACAAACTATGGCTGCTACCTTTCGGTCCTGACCAGATTCATCTGCCGACACTCCACAGCCCTGACAGCGCAGGCTTCTTAATGCCTGACAAGCAGATTGCAAGGGCATTTATGAGGTGAGCAAGGCTTTCCCCGGCATGCGTGGCATATAGCGCGCAGTGGCGCTATAAAATCAACATGCAGTCCCCATAGGAGAAGAAGCGGTAGCGCTGCTCAACGGCTTCTGCGTAGGCTTTCAGGATGAGTTCGCGGCTGGCGAAGGCTGAGACCAGCATAATCAGGGTCGATTGAGGCAGATGGAAATTGGTCAACAGGCCATCGATGGCTTTGAACTGGTGGGGGGGAGTGATGAAAATATCGGTTTCGCCCGAGCACGCTTGCAACTGGAAAAGGTCCGGGCTTGGGGCCTGCTTTGCCAGGCTCTCAAGCACGCGGGTGACAGTGGTTCCGGTGGCGATTACACGGCCGCCAGCTGCCCTGGCGGAGTTGATGGCGACAGCGCTTTGCTCGCTGATATGGTAGCGCTCGGAATGCATGTCATGGTCCTTGATATACTCCGCCTTCACCGGGCGGAAAGTGCCCACCCCAACATGCAGGGTAAGGAAGGTGTGGGGTATGTCTGCCAGAATTTCAGGAGTGAAATGCAGTCCCGCAGTGGGGGCGGCAATGGCGCCCTCCTCACGCGCAAAGGTGGTTTGATATCTCTCACGGTCATCCGGGTCACTCTCACGGTTCATGTAGTGAGGAAGTGCAAGCCTGCCATGGGTCTCCTCGTCAACAGGCCGGTCCCAGACAATGATGCGGTTACCATTATCCAGAATGGAGTGAACCGTGCCCGTGGCCTTGCCGATTTCCACAGTGCGCCCTGGTTTCATCTTCTTGCCGGGGCGCACGAGGCATTCCCACTCGAGCTCAGAGAGCTTGTTGGTGCAGACGAGCTCTATGCTTCCGTCATTGGAGAAGAAGCGCGCAGCGATGACCTTGGTGTCGTTGAGGACGAGCAGATCCTCCGCGTGCATGTAGCTTGCAAAATCGGTGAACATGCGGTGCTCAATAAGCCCGGTATCACGATGGATGACCATCATGCGCGAACCTGCCCGGTTTTCGAGCGGGCGGCTGGCGATAAGCTCCTCAGGAAGGTGATAGTCAAAATCAGTGGTTTTGAGCACGGGGCAGAGTCTTGTGCGGGAAGTTTTCAGTTTCAAGCCTCGAGTATGCTGATATAGAGTGCGCTGTGTCCGGGGGTGGTCAGTCACGCTTGCGAGTGGACGGGAAGTTTTTCCGTGCGGGGCGCGAGTGCGTGTTTCTCAAGATGGTTACATATGGGCCTTTCCCGACTCCGCGGCCTGCTGACCTCGCGGATGATCGTGAGCAGTTGCAAAAGATTGCACATGCGGGCTTTAACGCTGTGCGCCTCTACGAGGTTCCTGATCTGGCCTTCTTGGACGCAGCCCGCGAAGCCGGTTTGTATGTTTTTGTCGGCCTCAACTGGGAGTATCATCACGATTTTATCTCTGGGGCATCACGATTGAGCAGGGCTCACATGATGGTCAAAGACGGTCTGGAACAGTGGGGATCGCATCCTGCGGTGGCCGGGGTCTTTGTTGCCAATGAAATACCCAGTGACATGGTCAGGTGGATGGGTGTGACCCGGGTCAGGCGAGCTCTTGAGGAGCTTATCCAGCTGGGGAAGGGTATATGTCCTGACTTGCTCTTTGCATATGCCAATTACCCGACCACGGAGTATCTGGAGCCAGCCAACGCAGACTTCACTGCAATGAATATCTACCTTGAAAACCGGGAGGATTTTGCCGCTTACCTGCCTCGCTTGCACAACATCGCTGGAGATCGCCCTGTTCTTCTCAGTGAGTTTGGTCTGGATACGCGTCGCAATAATGCGGGCATGCAGAGTGAGTCCCTGCTCTGGTATGTGGATGAATCCCTCGATGCGGGCATTGCCGGGATCACGGTTTACGCATGGAGTGATCATTGGTTCAGGGGTGATAGAGAGGTTGAGGATTGGGACTTTGGTTTGATTGACAGGAAGGGAGCGCCCAAAGCCTCACTGCCGGCTTTGAGTGAGAGGCTTGGCTCTGTGAGTGCCCCGACAGATGGAATCGCGCTTGCCGATCCTCCATCGTTTTCTGTTGTTGTTTGTAGCTACAACGGAGGCAGTCGAATCAAGTCGTGCCTGAGGGCACTGAAGAATCTGGATTATCCGGATTATGAGATTCTGGTGGTTGATGATGGATCCTCGGACAACACCGCCGAGGTGGTAAAAGGCATTGAAGGGGTGCGTTTGATTCAGGCACGCCATGCAGGGTTGAGTGCGGCCAGAAACCGCGCAGCCCGCGAAGCCAGCGGTGAGATTATTGCCTACACGGATGATGATTGCCAGCCGCACAGGACATGGCTGCAATGGTTGGCACACGCATTCATGAGAAACGGGTGGGATGCCTGTGGCGGACCCAACCTGCCGCCCTCTCCGGAATCCATCGACCATGCGGCTGGCGGACTCATTGACGAGGTAGTGGTTGCTTCGGCTCCCGGGGCTCCGTCGCACGTACTTTCAGGTGATGTGGAGGCGGAGCATCTTCCCGGTTGCAATCTCGCAGTCCGGAAAAGCGTATGGCAGGCGGTGGGAGGTTTTGCTGAGCACTATCGCATTGCCGGTGATGATGTGGATTTTTGTTGGCGCTTGCAGGAGGCTGGTTTTCGGATGGGTTTTTGTGCGGCTGCTTTTGTCTGGCACCGGAGGCGGACAAAGCTCTGGGGCTATTTCAAGCAGCAGTATCAGTATGGGAAAGCCGAGGCTCTGTTGATGCGTGATTATCCTGAAAAGTTCCATCGGGGATCAGGAGCAGTATGGAAGGGGTGCGTATACTCCGGCGGGGTGATGACAGCAGACACAGGGAGTTTTATTTACCATGGCAAGATGGGAACCGCGCCCTACCAGCAACTCGTCACCCACATGCAGCCACTGCGGCCCATCCCCCGTAAATTTGACTGCCTGGAGGCGCGCATCAAGCTCGCCCTTGCCAAGAGTGTCCAGCCGTTATTGAGGGCCTGGGCCAGACAGGGGCACAGCATTGGCTGGCAGGGTCTTTCAAGGCACAATGCCCCGGCGAGCGACTTTATTTTTATCGACTCGATGCACCACTATGAGGACTACGAGGCCCGGTGGTGGTGTGAGGGGTTCATAGGTCGTGAGGCGATCCTCAATGCAATCATCAAAGACGGCTGGGAACCGCTTGAAAACGATAGTGACTGGGATTGCCAGCGAGGCGGTTTACGCGTTCTCATTGCCATTGAGGCTCACGCACGCGGATCCCAGGTGCTGACCAGAATGGAGATGAGCTCACGCAGCCAGGGGCGGATGCCCGCTGATTTTGTTCGTCGGCTCGAGTCACTCGGGATCAGCCGCGATATCAATCCTTGCGGGTAAGCTCGACAAATACGTCCTCGAGGGTGGACTGGTGCCGGTGCAGGGTGCGAATAGGCCAATCGCGAGAGGCCACAAGCTCCGATATGCGCTCCCGTGTGTCTGTTCCGTGATCGACCAGGATGGAGAACTTCACCCATGGGCCATCCTTGCCTTCTCGCAGGACTTTTTTCACGTGCTTGAGTTCATTGAGGGCTTCCGCTGCCACCTCTTCATCAGCCTGGATCTCAACGGTGATCCTGCCAGCAGCCCGCATTTTGTTGACCAGTTCTGCCGGTGATCCTGTGGCCTTGATTTTGCCCTCATCGATGATGATGACATGATCGCAGGTCATTTCCACCTCATGGAGAATATGGGTGGAGAGCATAATGGTATGAGTCTCCCCGAGCCGCTTGATGAGGTTCCTAATGGAGCGTATCTGGTTGGGGTCGAGCCCATTGGTGGGTTCATCAAGAATGAGAAGCTCTGGCTTGTGAACAAGGGCGTCGGCCAGACCTACCCTCTGGCGGTATCCCTTGGAGAGGGTTTTGATCATTTTGCGCCGGACCTCGGTGAGTCCGCACAGCTCCATGGCTTCACCGATGTTCTGACGGGCGGCCCTTCCCTTGAGCCCCTTCAGGTGGGCCCGGTAGCGAAGATATTCCCGGACGCGCATTTCATCGTAGAGGGGCACATTCTCGGGCATGTAACCAATCTTGCGCCGGGCCTCGATGGATTCACGGAAAATGTCATGCCCAGCGACCTCGGCACTTCCGGAGGTGGGAGGCAGGTAGCCTGTGAGCATTCTCAAGGTGGTGGTTTTTCCAGCACCATTGGGCCCAAGAAAACCAATGATTTTTCCTTTGCCAATCTTGAAGCTGATATCGCTCACGGCTGTGTGCCGGCCATAGCGTTTGCTGAGATTGTGAACGTCTATCATGTAGAGGTGGCCAAGGTTGAATGGAGCTCAAAAATGTCGTAATTGGTCTGCGTTGCGCGTTGACTCCGTGTGTGTGTGCCAGTAATTAGAACTAAGTTCCACTTGGCTCCAAGAAAGAAAAGCAGATTGCGACTGTAAATTCACCTTTATCCGTTCATGAAATCATCCATCTCAGCGCGTTTCAATGCGGATCTTCTGGATCAAAAATATGACCAGTGGTGTGAAGACCCACAGTCGGTGGAGGATGACTGGTGTGCATTTTTCGAGGGCTTTGAACTGGGCAATGCTCAGCTCAAAAAACAACAGGGGCAAGCTCAGGCGGAAGCCGGGGTCAATGGTCAGCCATCGGGTAATCTGGAGGTCCAATCCAGCGATGAGCGCTATCTGAATTTCAGAGGCAAGGTAGTAAGCCTGCTCTATAATTACCGCACATTGGGTCACACGCAGGCGCACCTTAATCCACTGGATGATGCGGGGACTCCCAACCCACGTCTGGAACTCGATCAGTTTGGGTTGAGTGAGTCCGATCTCGATCGTGAGGTGTCGACCCAGTTTTACCGTCGGGGCCAGAAGATGAAGTTGCGCGAGCTCATCGCCTCCCTCGAGGAGACTTATTGCGGCAATGTGGGCATTGAGTTCATGCACATATTTAACACGGAAGTGCGCAACTGGATCCGTGAACGTGTTGAGCACCGTGATGAGCACAAGCACCTGATCAATTATGAGGAGGGCAAAGTCCTCAAGTGGTTGCTGGAGTCGCAAATGTTTGAGTCTTTTCTCGCCAAGAAATTCCTCGGGGAAAAGAGATTTTCCCTCGAGGGTGGGGAGGGCACCATGGTTCTGCTCAACACCATTCTTGAAAAATGCCCCAGCTTTGATGTCCGGGCCATTGAAATGGGAATGGCACACCGGGGTCGCCTCAATGTGCTGCGTAACTTTCTGCGCAAGTCGTTGACGACACTGCTCTACGAGTTCACTCCCAATTACGTTCCCGATCTTGTCGCTGGTGACGGTGATGTGAAATACCACCTGGGCTATGAGGGCACCCGCATGCTGCTCGATGGCGAGGTCCACGTTTCACTTGCTGCCAACCCCAGCCACCTCGAAGCCGTCAATGCAGTCGTCGAGGGTAAGGCCAGAGCAAGGCAGCGTCTGATAGGCGGGGATGATCTCAAGGAGTCTGAGCGCGCCGTGACTGGCGAGCACCGGGAGCGGGTCCTGCCTGTTCTTCTTCATGGCGATGCCGCATTTGCAGGCCAGGGTTCTGTGGCCGAGGTTCTCAATCTCTCCCAGCTTCCGGGCTATCACACTGGAGGAACCATTCACATCGTCATTAACAATCAGATTGGTTTCACCACCATGCCCGAGGATGCCCGCTCATCCCATTACGCGACCGATGTTGCCAAGATGATTGAAGCACCCGTGATCCATGTCAACGGGGAGAAGCCCCATGAGCTGGTGTGGGCTGCCATTCTGGCCCTCGAGTTCAGGCAGACCTTCCGCCGTGACATCGTCATCGACATGTATTGCTATCGCCGCCGTGGCCACAATGAGGCGGATCAGGCAGCATTCACCCAGCCACATATTTACAAGCGCATTGATGCGCGCAAGCCCATCGGGGATCTTTTCAAGGACAGCGTGGTTGCCTCAGGCGACCTGACTCAGAAGCAGGCTGATGAAATCGAGGCCCAGGTTCTCAATGACCTCGAGGAGGGCTATGAAACCATGGTCAAGCACATGGAGGAGGGGGACCGCACGATTTTCAGTGGATCCACGGCAGAGTCACAGCCTGATTATACGCATGCCCCTGTGCCCACGGGAATCCCGAGGGAGGAGCTGCAGCATATCGGCAAGGTGCTCACCGATATTCCCGAGGATTTCAATCTGCACCCCACTTTATCCAAAAGGTTCATTCCAAGACGTGCGGAGGCACTGGAGAGCGGTGAGGGATATGACTGGGCCTTTGCCGAGTCACTTGCGTGGGGGTCACTCCTCATGGAGGGTAACCCAGTGCGCCTCTCGGGACAGGACGTCCGGCGTGGTACTTTCAGCCACCGCCACGCCGTCCTGTATGATTCTGAAACCCGCGAGCGCTACATCCCACTGAAAAACCTCTCTGAGGATCAGGCGAATTTTTGTGTCTACAACTCCCTCTTGTCAGAGGCCGCGGTTCTTGGTTTCGACTATGGTTACTCGCTGGGTGCCACCAACATGTTGATTATGTGGGAGGCCCAGTTTGGCGACTTCTCCAACGGAGCCCAGGTCATCATTGACCAGTTTATTGCCTCGGCTGAATCCAAGTGGCAAACCCCCAGTAGTCTGGTCATGCTGCTGCCCCACGGCTACGAGGGCATGGGCCCCGAGCACTCGAGCGCAAGGCTTGAGCGCTATCTGCAACTCTGCGCAGAAAACAATATCCAGGTAGCTAACCTCTCAACTCCCGCCCAGTATTTCCACGCCCTGCGCAGGCAAAAGAGACGTCCTTTCCGCAAGCCCCTGATCCTGATGACCCCCAAGAGTCTCTTGTCCCGTCCCGAGGCCGTTTCTGTGGAGGCGGATTTTCTTGAGGGGGCATGCTTCCAGGAAATTCTCCCCGATGTGGTTGACTTCGAAAAACCCGATGAGGTTGAGCGCATCGTGTTTTGTAGCGGCAAGGTTTTCTATGATCTGGCGAAGTACCGGGACGAGCAGGAAATCGACAATGCGGCCATCATACGTATTGAGCAGCTTTATCCATTCAATGAGGAAATGCTGGAGCTTATCTTGAGCCAGTATCCCAAGGCGAGCAAATGGGTGTGGGCTCAGGAGGAGCCGCGAAACATGGGTGCCTATTCATACATCAGACCGATCCTCGAGTCCATGCTGGATGCACGTATCCGCTACGCCGGGCGCAAGCCGTCCTCGAGTCCCGCTGCAGGATCCAAGGGGCAGCATGTCCGCGAGCAACAAATGCTCGTCGAGCAAGCCTTCGAGAACTAAGTAAACTTTCCTTTTCCTAACCACGACTATCTTCATGGCCACTGAAATTAAGATCCCTAATGTGGGTGAATCCATCACCACAGCCAATGTCGCACGCTGGCACAAGCAAAGCGGAGATCCCGTCGCCAAGGGGGAGACCGTTTTGACCATTGAAACTGACAAGGTGTCCAACGACCTCGATGCAGATGTGGCCGGTATTCTCAATATCCTTGTTGAGGAAGGCGAGGAGGTTGCCATCGGCACGGTGGTGGGCACCATTGAGGAGGGGGAAGCCCTGCCAAAGCAAGAGGATTCAGCGACTGGGCAAGAGAGTGCTGCACCATCCGCTGAGACTGATGAGCAGGTCGAGGCAAGTTATGAGATCGAAATCAAGGTGCCGGCCGCCGGGGAGTCCATCACTTCGGCCAATGTCGGTCACTGGCATGTAGACAATAATTCCCAGGTCAGCAAGGGGGACACCCTGGTGACACTCGAGACCGACAAGGTGTCCAATGAGCTTGAAGCCGAGGAGGGTGGGGTCATCCATATCATTGTTGCTGAGGGCGAGGAGGTTGAAATAGGCACAGTCATTGCCAAAATTGCAGTCGGTGCCAGTGCCGCCCCATCTTCCAAGCCGGCGCAGGATCCCGAGCCGGCAGCTGATGCCCAGACCCAAGCGACAGAACCGGTTGTCACGCCATCACCTGTGGACACTGCCCCGCAAGTGCCTGCTGCCGACTCACGCCCTGATTTGTCACTCAGCCCCAGCCAGCCAGAGCGTGGCGGCCAGTCTGTGAGTGAAGATGGTGGGCGCACAACAAGGCGCAAAATGAGCATGCTGCGCAGGAAGATTGCCAGCCACCTGGTCAATGCCCAGCAGACCGCGGCAATCCTCACGACCTTCAATGAGGTGGATATGACCGCGATCATGAAATTGCGCAAGGAGGTGCAGGAGGATTTTGTCGCCAAGCACGGTTGCAAGCTTGGTTTCATGTCCTTCTTTGTGAAGGCCACTGTGCAAGCCCTCAAGGATGTTCCAAGCATCAACGGTCGCATCGATGGTAACGACATCATCGAAAATCACTTTTATGACATCGGCGTAGCCATTGGCACTGAGAAAGGCCTCGTAGTCCCCGTGCTGCGGGACTGTGACAGCAAAGGCTTTGCTGACATCGAGAAGGGTATCCTCGATTATGCCGCCAAAGCCAATGACGGAACCATGGATCTGGCCGATCTTCAAGGCGGTGTCTTTACCATATCCAACGGGGGGGTTTACGGTTCGCTTTTGAGCACGCCTATTCTCAATCCTCCCCAGAGCGGCATTCTAGGTATGCACACCATTCAGCAGCGTCCCGTGGCGGTGAATGGTGAAGTGGTGATTCGTCCCATGATGTATCTGGCAATGAGTTACGATCACCGGCTTGTGGATGGCAAGGAGGCGGTCACATTCCTCATACGTATCAAGGATTGCCTGGAAAATCCTAGCCGCCTGATGCTGGAAATGTGATTTTCTCGCCATGGAGTATTTTTTCATCTTCCTCAAGGGCTTTGCCATGGGAGCGGCCAATGTCATTCCGGGCGTTTCGGGAGGAACAATTGCCTTCATTACTGGAGTTTATGAGCGTCTGATCGATGCGCTGAAATCGCTCAACTGGACAGCTTTGCGCCTTTTTTGCAGAGGGGATCTCGGCGGCTTTGCCAAACAGATCGACCTTGGCTTTATAGTCACCATCAGTCTCGGTGTCGTGGCAAGTATTCTGACTCTCGCGAAAGTACTCAAGGCTGCTTACGCCGACTACCCCGTGCTGGTGAATGCCTTTTTCTTTGGTCTGATTCTGGCATCGGTTTTTTATGTCGGCAAAATGGTCAGGCGGTGGGGTTTTATAGAAATTGTATGCCTGCTCTCTGGAGTCGCTGTGGCAGCGATCCTGGCATTTCAAAGCCCGGCCAGCGAGAATAGCAACATGCTCTATCTTTTTGCCTGTGGGGTTGCAGGCATGTGCAGCATGATTATACCGGGAATTTCCGGATCATTCATCCTGCTCTTGATGGGCAATTACCAGCTCATTGTCCTCGAGTCAGTGAATAACCTGCGCCAGCTCAAACTTACTGAATCTCTTCCCATTCTTATTCCCGTTGGTATCGGGGCGATTGTTGGCTTGTTGACTCTGTCCCACATCCTGAGCTGGATGTTCAAGAAATACCATAACGCCGCAGTGGCCCTGATCACGGGTTTTGTGGTCGGATCCCTGGTGGTGATATGGCCGTGGAAGAGCGCGGTCTATTCCAAGCTGATTCCCGGTAAAGTCGTAGGATGGAATCATTTTCTGCCCGATGTAACGACATCTGCAGCATGGCTTGGCGTTGCATGTCTGATTGGGGGTATTGCCATTATCACGGTGATCGAAAAGCTCGCTGCCAAGCCTCCTGCCTAGGTTGCATGCGGGGCATCCATCTTCTTGGTCGACGGGTTGTGATCGACAATCTTGGCGATGCGTTTGGCGAAGTAATACATCCGCTTGAGGTATTCAATCATCTCTGACTCCAGGCGGAATGCCACCATGCGCTGTGGCTCGTCTGCAGCAAAGCGCCGGGACAAATGCTGCTCTGCTTCGGCGGACAATTCCTTGATGACGGGCTTGGCAGCGAGGATTTTTTTAGCCATGACATGATCATTGGTAATCATGGCCTCAATGGATTGATTGACCTGTAGGCTTACCTCGCGGTGGAAATGACCCAGCAAATCCTTGGTGGCATCACTGATGACAAGGCCTGTGCGAAGCCTCTCACGCCCGATCTCCATGAGATTGGTTTCCAGCATGTCGGCAATGTTTTCCATGTAATTGGATGCTGCCAGATAGCGGTGCAGCAGATCGGATTGGGATTTTTCCAGATTGCCGCGGGAGAGATCGGCCAGATAGGAGAGAATAAAGCCGTGAATTTCATCCACACGGCTGTCCATTTTCCAGAGTTTACGCATGTCCTCGGCAGTTCCGGATGTAACCACTTCAAGTGCTCCATTGGTCACCCTGACGACGCGTGTCCCCATGCGGCTCAGTTCAAGCCGGACGGCATCAAGAGCCAGGGCAGGAGTGCCAAGCAGGGCCGGGTCGAGATACTTCGGCTGAGCCTTCTCGGCCTCCGTTACCGGTCTCTCGGGGACTATTTTGACAACCAGTTTTCCAATGGGTCCGACGAACCAAATAAAGAGTAGCGTGTTGGTGATGTTGAAGACACTGTGAGCATTGGCGATTTGTCGGGGGGTTTCCGCAGCCAGCCTGTCCATGCCAGTGAGCTCCTGTGCCTGCGGTGAAATGTGTCTCACTCCTTCAGCAAGCTCGGGAATTAACATGAACCATACCAAAACACCGGCTATGTTAAAGAGGATATGCACGGTTACAGCGCGCTTTGCCTCCACGGATTTGCCGATGGATGCCAGCCAAGCGGTGAAGCATGTGCCGATATTGGCGCCAAAAATGAGTGCAATGCCCGCGCCCAGTGGCAGAAGCCCTTGGCTGGCAAGGACAATGACAATGCCGGTGGTTGCTGAGGAGCTCTGTACAAGTGCGGTGAAGAGGGCGCCAAAGGCGATGCCAAGGACCGGCGAATCCATGTTTTTCATCATGTCGATAAAAGGCTCATAGGACTGAAGAGGTTTGGCCCCGTCACTCATGAGCTGCATGCCATAAAAGACGAGGCCGAGCCCCATGATCATCTTGCCGTAGTGGTGAATGCGATCTTTCTTGAAAAAGAAGGACATCGAAAACCCGATGCCGATGAGCAACAGGGCGTATTTGGTGACCTTGAAGGCGATGATCTGGGCTGTCATGGTTGTGCCGATGTTTGCTCCCATGATGATTCCGATGGATTGGGACAGGTTCATGAGCCCGGCAGAAATGAAGCCCACGACTAAAACCGTGGTGACAGAGGAAGACTGGATGATCGATGTGACGGCAGCCCCGGCGACAGCACCTTTGAAGCGGTTGGTCGTCAGCCTTGAGAGGATTTGCCTCAGTCTGTCGCCGGCAATCAGCTTGAGGGCCATCGACATGCGGTCGATGCCAAAAAGGAAAAGTGCCAGTCCGCCCACCATGCTCATGAGGATGGATCCAAATTCCAGACTCGTGGTTGTCAGGAGGGTGGAGGTGTCCGCAGCGTGAATTTGCACAACTGTCAGCATACATAAAAGCCTCATGAACGCAATAGATCATGGGTCGGCTGGGCTGGGGCCATGATGGAACAACATGGAGCTGATGAGGCTGTCAACAGGCCTGAAAACGGGTCAAATGAGCCAAAACTGTTCGCATGAGTAAAAAAGAGCGAAATAGTGGAGATTTTTTTTGACAGAAGTGTGCTCTCTGCTAGTTTGCCGCCCGCTTTCCGGAGGTATCTCTATTGGGTGAACTGTTTTCACGCCTTGTTTCATGTGCGCGGATTCGGCATATCCCACCAAAAATCAAAGGAAAGTGAAGAGGGCAACTGCTCTTGTAGCTCAGGGGTAGAGCGCGTCCTTGGTAAGGACGAGGTCGGCGGTTCAAATCCGCTCAAGAGCTCCAGTCCGAGGCAATCAAACAACAATAAAAACCAGCAGCCCTTCACCGGGCAACCAACCAAACACAAAAACCATGGCTAAAGAAGCATTCGAAAGAAACAAGCCACACGTGAACGTCGGCACCATCGGCCACGTTGACCACGGCAAAACCACTCTCACCGCTGCAATCACCAATATCCTTGCTGAGCAAGGTGGTGGTGAGGCAAAGGCATATGATGAGATCGACGCAGCTCCCGAGGAGCGTGAGCGCGGTATCACCATTTCCACTGCACACGTTGAGTATGAGACCGAAAACCGTCACTACGCACACGTTGACTGCCCAGGTCACGCCGACTACGTGAAGAACATGATCACTGGCGCTGCCCAAATGGATGGTGGCATCCTCGTGGTATCAGCAGCTGATGGCCCAATGCCCCAGACCCGTGAGCACATTCTGCTTGCACGTCAGGTTGGTGTGCCTGCTCTCGTTGTTTTCATGAACAAGACCGACCAGGTCGACGATGAAGAGCTTCTCGAGCTTGTCGAGATGGAGATCCGCGAGCTTCTCAGCGCTTACGAATTCCCAGGCGACGACATTCCAATCATCAAAGGTTCCGCTCTCAAGGCCCTTGAAGGAGATGCCGATCAGAAGGCAAACATCCTCAAGCTCATGGAAGCTGTTGACAGCTACATTCCCGAGCCAGAGCGTCCCGTTGACCAAGATTTCCTTATGCCCATCGAGGATGTGTTCTCTATTGAAGGGCGCGGTACTGTTGCCACCGGTCGTATCGAGCGTGGCATCGTCAAGAAGATGGAAGAAGTCGAGATCGTGGGTATCCGCGACACCCAGACCACCACTGTCACTGACATCGAGATGTTCCGCAAGCTCCTCGACGAGGGTCGCGCAGGCGACAACGTCGGACTGCTTATGCGTGGTCTCAAGAAAGATGATCTTGAGCGTGGTCAGGTGATTGCCAAGAAAGGCAGTGTTACACCTCACACCAAGTTCAAGGGCGAGATCTACGTTCTCAGTAAAGACGAGGGTGGACGTCACACTCCATTCTTCAGCAACTACCGTCCACAGTTCTACTTCCGTACAACGGACGTGACCGGCAGCATCAAACTTCCTGACGGAGTTGAGATGGTCATGCCTGGTGACAATGTTGAGCTTGAAGTTGAGCTCATCACTCCGATTGCCATGGAGAAGACCATGCGTTTCGCCATCCGTGAGGGTGGTCGCACCGTTGGTGCAGGTCGTGTGGCCGACATCATCGACTAAGTCATACTTAGGTCTGGCAGCCAGCCCTCCCCGGGAGGCTGCCAACAAGGCTGGTTTTTAGGGGCACTTCGGCGGTCAAATGCCGGGGTGCCCCTCAGTCGCCTAAAGACAAGGCATCAGGAACAAAGCGAATACACATAAAAGGGCAGTAGTTCAATTGGTAGAGC
>JBNACB010000012.1:0-43749 GCA_049632765.1 Akkermansiaceae bacterium
CATGTCTGATTTTGAACTCTATGGTGAGCGAGAAAATCCCCAGCAGGGTGAGATGCCCTACGTGTTGCTGGGTAAGGTGGTGATACCAGCTGATATAAGGGATGTGCTGTTTTACATCATCGCCGACAAGAAAGAGGGCAAGCCTGACTATCAAATCATCACCATGGATGATTCACTTGAGGCCTTCCCCAGTGGGATGTTCCGCTTTGTAAATTTGTCGGGTCGGGAGCTCAGTGTGGAGTTCTCCGGCCATACACGGCATTTTGCCATCGGCCAGATAGCTGAAATGCCCTACAAAATACTGGATGGGGGAGGTACTTTTGTGCCCTGTGTCATCAGGGCAGCTGTTAAAGAGCAGATTGCACCCTCGAAAAATGATCAGAATGAAGAACAGGATCAAGAGGCCGCAAACAAGGCGGTAGATCGCGAGAAGATCCTCTTCGGAACGCGTCTTTTCGGGCAGCCCAATGGGCGTGAGATCGTTGTAATGAGGCCTTCACCGGTTGAGGGTAGTGAGCGCCTGAAGTTGAAGTTCTACAACCAGCTCATCCCCAGGCAGCTACCACAGGTGAATTGAGTTTCTGGAGTGGTTAAGTCTCTTGAGGGGGGGCGTTGATGTTGGCCAATAGGTCAGCTAGTCATCATTTTTTGCTGTTTTGCAAATAGCCAAGGCTTGTTTTTTCATTATGGTGTCAATGTTTTCAGCACCTCACATGTAAGGTGTATCTTTTTTTACCGTAATAGACCGACATGAAATCCTCCGAATTTATGAGGCCGGCCATTCTGCACAAGCTCATCAAATCCATGCTGCTCTCTGTGGGCGTATGTATATTCACATTCTCTCATGCTGCTGGCGCAGAAAGACCCAATATTCTGTTCATTTTCACCGATGATTGGGGATGGGGGGATCTGAGTTGTCATGATCATCCCTATATTAAAACGCCCAATATTGACCGCATTGCCAAAGAGGGCACGGATTTCCAGCGCTTTACCGTGGCAAGTGGAGTATGCTCACCCAGCCGCACAGCGGTGATGACGGGGCATTTTCCGGCACGCTACAAGATCGACGGGCACTTTGCATGGCCCAATGACAATGCCAGACGCGGCATGCCGGACTGGCTCAGCCCCAAGGCGCCGCTTTTACCCCGCATGCTTCAGGAGGCCGGCTACCTCACCGCTCATTACGGCAAGTGGCATCTCGCCAACGACATGATCCCTGATTCCCCGTTACCCAGCGAGTATGGCTACGATGACTACGGTGCCTATAATTGCGCTGGTGAGCAGATGCCCGTGCATGATGACGTGGCCCGAAGTATCGCATTTATCAAAGAGGCAAAGCAGAAGGATAAGCCATTTTTTATCAACCTCTGGATGCATGAGCCACACACGCCCTTCCATGTCCTGCCCAAGTATAGGCACTGGTTTCCGGACCTGGAAGAAGCTGATAACATCTACGCAGCCACTCTGGCCCACGCCGATGACCGCATTGGTGCGTTGTTGCAGACACTTGATGATCTGGACCTTGCGGACAACACACTGGTGATTTTCAGCTCAGATAATGGCCCTGCACGTGCAATTGGCAATAAAGCGCCCAAGCTCTTCTATGATACCGCAACGGGAGCAGGCTACGACACGGGCGCTGCCAAGGGGGTTACAGGTGGCCGTAAAGCCTATAAGGGTGCTTTGATGGAGGGGGGCATTGGGGTTCCGTTCCTTGCACGATGGCCGGGCAAGATAGCAGCCGGGGCGGTCGATGACACATCCCTGATTTCCGCTGTGGACCTGTTGCCCACTTTTTGTGAGCTGGCAGGCGCGAGCCTTCCTGAGGGATACAAGCCGGATGGAGTCAGCATTGTCAATGTGCTCAATGGGCAAGAGTTACCCGAGCGGGAGAAACCTCTATTCTGGAAGATCAATGCTCCCTGGCCCGCAGACAAGGCGCGACCAGATCACTGGGTCAGTTATGCAGTCGTTGAAAAACAGTGGAAACTGGTGACCAACAAGGATGGGACTTATCACGAGCTATACAATATCGCTGCAGACCCGTACGAAGAGATTGACCTCAAAAATGAGCACCCCGACGTGGTCGAGGGTGTGCAGGCAACTCTGGCCGGCTGGAAAAAACAACTGCCTGGCAAACCGGATGAAAGCTGCTTTTCAAAGCACCGTAACTAAGCCTGTCTTGACATATTAATCAAACTTAACAAAATCTGGAGAATTACCACATCAACTGACATGTACCAACGTATTGTATCAAATGCTGCCCGCCTTGCTTGTGCTATGACGCTCACCGGAGCAGCTTGTATTGCCGCTGAAGCAGGGAAGGAAAAAATGGACGATCTCTGGGGAGAGTCCGTCGTCAAGCTCAGGGCAGCGGATGCCAAGCGTGGGCAGCTTTTTGATGATGGTAATTACGCCATGTTCATTCACTGGGGGCTTTACTCAAACCTTGGTAACAAGGTGGATGGTAAGACTTACTACGGCATCGGGGAATGGATTATGAATGAGAATATGGCAGGTATTCCGATTCCGAAGTACAAGCTACTCGCAAAGGAATTTAATCCAGTGAAGTTCGATGCTCCGGCCATAGCCCAGCTCGCCAAGGATGCGGGCATGAAATACATCATTATCACCAGCAAGCACCACGATGGCTTTGCCATGTATCATTCCAAGGCGGACAAATTCAATATCGTCGATGCCACTCCTTTCGGGCGTGATCCGATGAAGGATCTGGCCCAGGCGTGCAAGGATGTGGGGATTGGTTTTGGCTTTTACTACTCCCACAACCAGGACTGGACCTTCCCGGGCGGAGGCAAGGGGCCAGCAGTTGATGCGGATGGCAAACCGGCCACATTTGATGACTACTTCGCGAAGAAGTGCCTTCCCCAAGTAAAGGAAATCACCAGCGAATACGGCCCCATAGAGATCGTTTGGTTTGATACACCGGGCAATATGCCCAAGAAGTATGTGGAGCAACTCATCGATGTAGTACGCAAAAACCAACCCAACGCACTGGTGTCCGGCCGTGCCGGTCACGGGCTGGGGGATTACCAGTCCCTCGGAGACATGGAGGTGCCACATCACAACGTCAAGGGCTTGTGGGAGTCTGTGGATACGACCAATGATTCATGGGCTTATGCCTGGTATGACGAGAACTGGAAGACTCCCAAGCAGATCCTCAATCTGGTTGTGTCCTGTGTTGGCCGTGGGGGTACCTATATGCTCAACATTGGGCCTCGTGGTGATGGTTCTGTGCCCGAGCGTGCCGCTGATGCCTTGCGCCGTTCCGGCGAGTGGATACGGACATACCCGCAGGTGGTTTACGGTGCCGGCCCTTCACCCTGGGAACACGCCCTGCCATGGGGTGATGTTACAACACGTGGCAATAAACTTCATCTTACTGTGTTTGAGTGGCCTTCAGAGGGCAAACTCTATCTGCCGGGCCTGAAAAACAAGATCAAGTCAGCAACGCTGCTCAAGGGCAAGGAAGATGCCGAGGCTATCTCTCATGAGAAACTTCACGGTTGGACGGTGTTCTCATTGCCGGTCAAGGCTCCGGAAAAGTTTGCCTCCGTTATCGAGGTGGAATTAGAAGGGGAGCCGGAGGTTGATCCATGTTTTGCAGTTGACCCAGTCGTAGCGACAGAGGTCCTTGCGGAATTTGCCGAGGCCAAGCTTGCCAAGCTAAAGCGCAACCGCTGGATGGAGAAGTTTGGCGAGTGGAAACACGTCATTCAGGCATGCAACTGGCAGCCTGGTGGGGCTGTGACCTGGGAGCTTGATGTGCTGGAGCCTGGAGACTACAAGATTGATCTCAGCTACACGGGCGAGGGAAGGCTTGTATGGCAGGTGAAGGTAGAGGGCGGACAAGCTATCCAAAACCAGCAAAACTCATCCAATGTCTTCCAAAGCTATCCGATTGGATGGATCAACTTCCCCAAGCCCGGACGCTACAAGGTGAGTGCCGCATGCATTGGGGGGGATGTGCAATCAGCCGCGCTGAAATCCATTAAGGTCACACCCTTGAAGTAGGGCAAGTCGATTTGATGCACGCTGCGTGCTTCCTGGTAGGAGTGAGATTCCTAAGTGGCAAGCTCACCACGTGCCATGACGACCTTGCCAGTGCGAACGGTCTCGATCACCTCGAACTGGGTGAACATGGCGAGTGCTGCGTCTATTTTAGAGGTGTCGCCATTGATCATGGCGATCATTGATGTGGGCGTGAGGTCAACTGTCTTTCCTCCGTAGTGATCAATGATCTGAAGTGCCTCGGTGCGATCTTCTTTGTCGACAAGAAATTTCACCAAGAGAAGCTCTTTGTTCACTGAATCAGAGCTGGTGTGCTCCACGCAGTGGATGACGTCTATAAGCTTGGTTACTTGGAGGATGATCTGTTCAAGTCCCTCAGGGTCACCACTGATGCCAATGGTCATGCGGGAGAAATGCACGTCACGTCCTTTTGATACGACAAGTGAGTCGATGTTGTAGCCACGGCGGGCGAAAACCTGACAAATGCGCATCAAAACACCGGCTTTGTTGTTCACAAAAACAGAGAGTGTGTGCACAGGCTGCTCGGTGACGATTTCCGATCCGGCTTCGGGTGGTGTGTCTGTGGTGACTATGGACATGAGAGTATGGTTTGATTGAATGAATCCAGCTTCTTTGGATGTCGTTTGAAATGGTTTTGGCCTAGGTGGACCCGGTTGGCTTGGCGAGTTTGCGCTTGGGTGGCTCGGTGAGCATGTCCTCAAGGGCGGCACCTGCCGGGATCATGGGGAATACGTTGTCTGTTTTCACGCACTCAGCATGGATGAGAACGGGTCCATCGTTGATTTCAAAGGCTTTCTCCAGCTGACGTTTCACATCTGCAGGACGCTTGATGTTGAAGCATGGGATCCCATAGGCAGCTGCTAATTTACTGAAATCAGGATTGCCTTCAAGGTCCACGCCGGATTGGCGGTCATCGAAGAAGAGCTCCTGCCATTGACGAACCATGCCGAGATAGTGGTTGTTGAGCACCACGATTTTAACCGGCACTTTGTGCAAGGCTGCTGTCGCCAGCTCAAAAAGAGTCATCTGGAAACCGCCATCACCTGAAATGGAGATTACGGTCTCATCCGGACATGCAAGTGCCGCGCCAATGGCTGCGGGGAAGCCGAAGCCCATGGTTCCAGCTCCTCCTGAGGATAACCACTTCCAGGAGGCGTTTGTCTTGTAGAACTGTGCAGCCCACATTTGGTGCTGTCCCACGTCCGTTGAGACAATGGCATCGCCACCGGCGATATTGTAAAGTTCATCGATAACCTGCTGCATGCGCAAGCCACCTTGCTTGCGGTATGTGAGAGGGTATTTCTTCCTCCATCCATCAATGGTGTTGAGCCATGCCCCGGTATCAAGCCCGGAGATGCGCTTATTGATCTCAACAAGAGTAGTCTTGGCGTCACCGACGATTTCGATGTCAGGCTTGACCATTTTGTTCATCTCCGACGGATCGATATCAATGTGAATGATCTTGGCGTCCTTACAGAACTTGTCTGCCTGGCCAATGATGCGGTCGTCAAAACGAGAGCCGATATTAATCAGCAGGTCACAATTGCAGATAGCCTTGTTGGCGTAGGCAGTGCCGTGCATGCCAAGCATACCCAGAGAGAGTTCATGCTCCTCGGGAAACACTCCTTTGCCCAGAAGGGTGGAAGTGACAGGGCAGCGCAGTGTTTCTGCAAGTTCCTTGAGCTCGGCATCCGCACCCGAAATCATGGCGCCATGACCAGCGAGGATCAATGGTCGCTGGGCTTTGTGGATGAGCTGCAAAGACTCGTCAATTTTGTCTGTATCAACTTCAAACGAGGTCTGAGGTTTGTAACCGGGGAGGTCAAGCTCAGGGTCCATATCACCTGTAAACATACCTGAGCTGATATCCTTGGGCACGTCAACAAGCACAGGACCGGGGCGACCGGTGGTTGAGATATGATGAGCCTCTCGTATGATTCGGGGGATCGAGTTGGTATCCTTGACGAGGTAGTTGTGCTTCACTACCGGAATCGTGATGCCAAAGATGTCAGCCTCCTGGAAGGCGTCCTTGCCGAGCATCCAGGTAACCTGCTGTCCGCAGATAATGATCATGGGCACCGAGTCCATCTGTGCTGTCATAATACCCGTAATGGTATTGCCGGCACCCGGGCCTGATGTAACAAGAACCACTGCAGGCTTGCCTGTTGCACGGGCATAGCCATCAGCCATGTGGCAACAGCCCTGCTCGTGGCGGGCGAGGACAAACTTAATGTTGCTCTTTACGGTAACGAGCGCGTCAAAAATAGGAATGGCTGCGCCTCCCGAATAGCCAAAAATGTATTCAACCCCGAGGTCATCAAGGGTTTTGATCAGGGCTTGGGCTCCGTCTATGCTTTGCTTGCTCATGCGAAAATTGATGTTTCGCGTGCAAAGTAAGCAATTAATCAGTTATTGTAAAACAAAAACTGCTTATTTTTAGACAAATGCAGACAATTTTCGATATCTTGATTTTGAAAATCGATATTTAGTAAGCAAAATGTCACTCGGAAAGCTTATCTTTGATGAGATTTTCAAGTTTGACGATATCCGCAGCGAAGTTGCGAATACCCTCGGCTGTTTTCTCGGTAGCCATGGCATCCTCGTTAAACATGAATCTAAAGGCTTTTTCATCGAGGTGAATTTGCTCTAGATCCAATGTCGCTGCCTGATCGGCGGAGAGTTTGCAGTCCAGCTCGCCAGGCGTGTTTTGGAGCTGCTCCAGTAATCCGGGGCTAATGGTTAGCAAGTCACAGCCGGTAAGCTCGGTAATTTGCCCTACATTGCGGAAAGATGCTCCCATGACCTCCGTCTGGTAGCCAAATTTCTTATAGTAGTTGTAGATCCTCTGAACGGAGAGCACACCAGGGTCCTCAGGTCCTTTGTAATCGATCCCGGTGTCCTTCTTGTACCAGTCGTAGATCCTGCCAACGAATGGTGAGATGAGTTGAACGCCTGCCTCGGCACATGCTACAGCCTGAGCAAAGGCGAAGAGGAGAGTCAGGTTGCAATGAATGCCATCTTTTTCAAGCTGCTCGGCGGCACGAATACCCTCCCAGGTGGAGGCGATTTTGATGAGAATGCGATTACGATCAATTCCCTCGGCCTCGTAGAGTGAGATGAGGTGGCGGGCCTTGGCTACGGTAGCTTCCGTATCAAAGGAGAGTCTTGCATCGACCTCGGTGGAAACACGGCCGGGAACGATTTTGAGGATTTCCA
Organism: Akkermansiaceae bacterium; assembly: GCA_049632765.1. Taxonomy (GTDB): domain Bacteria; phylum Verrucomicrobiota; class Verrucomicrobiia; order Verrucomicrobiales; family Akkermansiaceae; genus Oceaniferula. The sequence goes on from JBNACB010000012.1 coordinate 7,267, forward strand.
GACCAAACAGGATGAGGATGCGGTCGATAATGCTATCCAGCAGGGAATCACCAGTGAGTGAGGAGTCGGCGTGCTCGCTCACCGCCTGATTCACAAGGTGCTCATACTCAGGCTTGGCTGCAGCCTGTAGAATGAGGGACGGGTTGGTGGTGGCGTCCTGAGGCTTGTATTCCTCCATGGATGCGAAGTCACCCGTATCCGCAACAACGGTGGTGTGCTGCTTGAGTTGAGCGAGATGATTATTTTCAGAAGACGAACTCATGCGGACTTCATAAACGCATGCCAGTGGCATGCAAGAAAGATATCTCCCCGGAGGTAGATCTTGCCCCGAATTATATCAACCAGCCCTCATAAATGAGGGCCAAGGTGCATCAGCTAAGCTGCGTCAGCCTTCTTCTTGCGCAGAATCGGTGGTTTCTCACCCTCGACAACAGCGCGATTGATGGTGACTGACTCAACGTCCTCCCTGCCCGGAACTTCATACATCACATTGAGCATGATCTTCTCGAAGATGGCACGCAGTGCACGGGCTCCGGTTCCTCGGCGTAATGCTTCATTGGCAAGGGCATTGAGGCCATCTTTGGTGACCTTGAGTTTGACCCCACTCATGGCGAGCAATTTCGAGTATTGCTTGATGAGAGCGTTTCTTGGCTTGGTAAGCACCTCGATGAGTTCGTCTGTGGTGAGCTCACGAAGTGAGGAGATAATGGGTAAACGGCCAATGAATTCCGGGATCAGGCCGAAATGAAGCAAGTCTTCTGGTTCGGCTTTTTCAAAAAGGTCAACAGGGGCCATTTTTTCATCACCCTTCTTGTCAGAGCTCTCATGAAAGCCGAGAACATGTTTGCCGAGGCGACGGCTGATCATATCACCAATTCCGACAAAAGCCCCGCCGCAGACAAAGAGAATGCGCTCTGTGTTGACTTGGATGTAATCCTGCTGGGGATGCTTTCGACCGCCCTGGGGTGGAACGTTGCAGACCGTGCCCTCCAGTATCTTGAGAAGTGCTTGCTGCACACCCTCGCCGGAGACGTCGCGGGTGATGGAGACGTTCTGGGTGGTGCGGCCGATTTTATCGATTTCATCGACATAAATAATACCTCGCTCGGCTCGCTCAACATCAAAGTCGGCAGCCTGGAGCAATCTGAGGATGATGTTTTCAACATCATCGCCGACATAACCGGCCTCGGTAAGGGTAGTGGCATCGACAATGGTGAAGGGGACGTCCAACACCTTGGCGAGGGTTCTTGCAAGAAGGGTTTTCCCTGAACCGGTGGGCCCAAGCATCAGAATGTTGGACTTCTCGATGTCTACATCGTCATATTCAGCGGCAGTGTTCATGCTGCTCTGACGCAAGCGCATGTAGTGGTTGTATACGGCCACAGAGAGGACTTTCTTGGCACGCTCCTGACCCACCACAAATTCATCCAGCTTTTTGGACAGCTCCTCCGGGGTGGGAACTTCACCTTGATTGATGTGGGTTTCAGCAACCTTGTCTTTGTTGTTTCCGAGCTCTTTTTCCAGAATCGATGAGCAAACATCAATGCACTCATCACATATGTAGACAGCTGGACCAGCGATCAGCTTTTTGACTTCAGAGTGACTCTTGCCGCAGAAAGAGCACATGGTAATGTTGGATGAGCGTGCCATGTAGGAAGTTTGTGATGGTCAAATGACCGGGATGGATGAGGGATATGCTATAGTGCAAAGTTAAGGCGTGTCAGGTGTAAAACACCAATGACACGCCTTCATACTACCTCAGAATGATGCTGATGTCTTATTTTTTTGCGTCATCCGCGTCATCATTGGAGGGGAGTTCCTTGCGGCTCTCCAAAACCTTGTCCACTAGGCCATATTCAGTAGACTCTTCTGCGGACATGTAGTTGTCCCGGTCAGCGTCCTTTTCAACTTGCTTGACCGTTTTGCCGGTGTGCTTCGAGAGAATGGCATTGAGCCGCTTCTTGAGGTTGAACATGAAGCCAATCGTTCTTTCAACGTCTGCGGCAGTGCCCTGAGCGCCGCCAGACACCTGGTGGATCATGACATGGGAATTAGGTAGACAGAAGCGCTTGCCCTTGGTGCCTGCGGTGAGAAGTACGGCACCCATGGAAGCTGCGATGCCAATACAGTAGGTGTTCACGTCACATGTCAGGAATTGCATGGTGTCGTAGATCGCCAAGCCTGCTGTGACGGAGCCCCCGGGTGAATTGATGTAGATGTGGATATCCTTTTTGGGGTCCTGCATTTGTAAAAATAACATCTGCGCAATAACAGAGTTTGCCACTCCGTCGTCGATCCCTGTTCCAATGAAGATGATGCGGTCCTTGAGGAGGCGGGAGTAGATGTCAAACGCACGCTCTCCGCGTCCGTCTGATTCGATCACTGTCGGGATGTAGTAGTTATTCTTAGGTGTTGATTCCATGGTTCTTAGAATGGCTGAAGGTCATAGGAGTGAAATGGCAAACATGGATGCTTATGCATCCGAAGCCTCGGCCTCGACCTCTTCTACTTTTGCGTTATCCAGCAGGAAGTCAATGGCCTTACCGATGAGAATTGAGTTTCTCAAGCTCGAGAGTCGCCCTGAGCGCTGCATTTCCTTGGTGAGTGCCTTGGCGGATTTTTTTTGCTGCTTGGCCATGACGCCAATACGCTGAATGACCTCAGCATCACTCGCCTCGATGCTCTCAGCGCGAGCAATTTCCTGGAGTATGAAGTTTGTCTTGAGGTTGTTGCGTGCTTGAACTTGGGCAGTGGCGATGATTTCAGCCTGTTGTGTGGCAAGTTCCTCGTCGCTCATCCCGGCCTGAGCTCCGCGTGCGACCATGTCATCTGCATTGCCCTGTGCCTCAGCAGAAACCATCTCCTCAGGAAGCTCAAAGTCTACCTTTGCGAGCAGGCTTTCAACAAGCTGATTCACTTTGGACTCCTCAGCCTGACGCTGCTTTTGTTGTGAAATTTGCTCGGCAATGAGCTCCTTGAGATCTTCGAGAGTCTTGCCTTCTCCGAATTGCAATGTTTCAGCTACGAACGCATCATCGATTTCAGGAAGTTTCTGCTCCTTGATGGACTTGATGGTCACGTCAAACTGGATCTCCTTTCCATGAAGCTTTTCAACAGGGAAGTTGTCGCCCACAGAGCTGGTGACTTCCAGGTTGTCTCCGATGGATGCTCCCTCGAGCTGCTTGGCAAAGCCGGGAAGGAATGCTTCTTCCTTAAGTTGAACCCAGTAATCCTCTTTGCCGCCAAGTACGCCGGCTGGCTCACCGAGAAACTCTTCCAGTGGCTGGCCTTCCAGCTTGGAGGTAAAATCTATGATGGCTATGTCATTGGGAGCGAGCGGGCGGCCTTCTATATCGTTATATTCTGCGTAGCGTTCGGCGACCCCGTCTATTTCACGCTGGACCTCCTCATCGGAGGCGTCAGTGGATGCTACTTTGATTTCTATGCCTTTGTATTCCGGTAACTCGAAACTCGGGGCAAGGATCATGGGCATCACAAAGCTAAAGGAGCCATCCTCTGCGTGGTCGAGTGTTTCCGGGTTTTTGAAATTAAGGACCTTGAGCTCCTCGTCTTGCTTCATGGCCTCGCTGCATGCGGCACTTATCAGACGGGACTCGAGCTCTTGCTTGATATCATTGGCGAATCGCTTCTCAATGACAGAAGTGGGAGTTTTTCCGGGGCGAAAGCCGGGAATCTTGGCTTGCGATCCAAAGGCGGTAACAATGCTTTTACGTTCGCTCTGCACTTTCTCGGCAGGAATGGTGGCACGGAGAGTCGCAGTGCATTCTGGTTGTTTGTCGACAGTAATGTTCATGGTGAAAGAAAACCTGGGTTCTGGATGGTGGGCTTTGTGAGTGCGCCATGGTTTTGAGCCTGATTTGGCTGAAAATGACGGCGAGGCGGCAAGCTAGTTGCGACAGAGCATGGAGTCAAGAACCATGAGAGCCATATACTCAGCGGCCCAGGCTTCGTAACATTGGCCGAACTGCTGTCGTGGTTTTCGCATTTGCGGATCATAAATATCTGCTGATTATGTGATAGATGCGTGACATTGTTGCAGTAAGCAAATAGTAGCTTCTGGCCATCACGATCAAATGAAGATAATTACCACTTTTCGCTCTTCGGCTGTATGCCTCATGTTGGCTTTTTTTCTGGGTAATGGTCATTATTGCCAGTCCACGCATGCAGGCACTGCTGAACCCTCTTTAAATATCACTGCCAGAGATTTTACATATGGCTACTGGCAGAATGGTATGCGTAAGCACAAGGGTAGCACATCGCCGGATATTTTGTGTCTCGAGACTGGTTATTACGCCCTTGCTCTGGATATGGCCCAGCTCGACAAACCCAGATTTGCCCTGATTGATTCAGCTGTCGGGTATGAGGCAGGACTCAAGACAGGCGACACCAAGATCAAGCAGCTTGCCGATGCTGATCTGCAGATAGAGTTAGAACTCAACGGTAAAACCTACCGAGTGAAGCGTTGTAAGGCTGCGGCTGAGCGTGCAGCAGAGGGGCGCATGCAGAACGCGCGCCTGTGGGAGTCCGCAAGGCTGGCACAGCACTATGATTTCAACGGTTTGGAGTTTGTCGATGACGCAGGTGAATTGCTTGTCGCCAACGCAAAACTCGATCTGGTTGCGTGGCCGGACTCAATGACATTCAATGTTGAAATGGAGCCCATTATCAAATTGGGAGACAACATCCAGCAGGGCGTCGTGGGAAAAGGGCAGGGTGTCTACAATCAATCCCGCCTAATCGAGCACAAGCCAGAGCTCGAACATGAGCAATTTACTGTGGAGGCTTGGGTGAAAGTGCCAGAGGCCTATATCCATAAAAACAGAAGTTGGATTGTGTCCAAAAACGGCCATGAAGGCACCGACGGCTACTTTGGGATAGGCATCCGAGGGGATGCTTTGATCGCGGGTATGAATATAGGGGGCGTAGATCGTCGTCATTATCGCGAGATCAGCTCTGTCAGGCATGCCCTGGTTCCCGATAAGTGGCACCACGTGGCCATGACTTATGATGGTAAGACTCTCTGCCTTTATCTGGACGGAAGCAGGCGTGACAGCGTTGAAATCAACAAGAAAAGAGTCCGCGGTAACGGGGTGATGCGAATTGGCAAAAAGGCCGATAATAGAGGGCCTTCAGCCCGGATAGTAGTCGATCAGTTGCGCGTTTGGAACAAGCCGTTGACTCGGCACGAAATCATCCGGCACACGCGCAATCCCGGTAAAATAGACCAGCGACAGAATTTGACTTACGTGAATGATTTCGAGGAAGGGGCTGAGCTCCAATTGCCTGTGTGGAAAAATGCCAAGGTCAGAATCGTGCTCGCAGGTGGCGGCAAGAGGTGGGCTTTTGAGAGATCGGTAGCAGAACCGTGGGGAGTCGGTGAGAAGCGCCAGTTTACCCTCAATTGCCGGCTGGCCCCGCGGGACCGAGGCAAGGAGAGGGTTCAGGCGCACATGAAGCACAATGGACAGCTCGGTGTGAATTTCCGCGATGATTACGATTGCTACGTGGCCTCCATCCGGTGGCCGAAGCGACACGGCAAGCGAGGTTACAATGATATCCGTGACTATGATGAAATTGATATCACTATAGACTCCCAGACCGGCAGAGCAGTGCCATTCCTCATGGAGCTTATCGAGCCGGCTAATATAACCGGTATTTGTCCAGTTTTGTGTGATGAACAGGGGCGTCCCACGGGCATCCCTGTGCAGTTAAGCAAGAACTGGCACTACTCGAAAATGGGCGCGTATCTGAGGGCCTATGCTTTATTGCCGGCCAGCAAGGGGCAGAAAAAGTATAGGCTGAGGATAGCCTATGGATTCTATGGTTCCCTGCCTTCAGCCTCTCATGCACAGCTTTCCCTGGTAGGATACAATGGCAATGGGCGTTGGGATCAGCTTGCGATTGGGTGCTGGGGGGAGACCTATTGCATGGACGTGGATATGAGTTGTGTGGATGTAGCTGTCACTGATGTCAGAGGTCTCATGCTGCGTGCCGGAGAGAAGGGGACTATGTGGGCCTGGACCGATGCAGGATGGGGAGGAGATTGGCTTGGGTTGAATGACGAGAAGAATAAAAAGCGGCTTCCCAACTCTCTCAAGACGGCCTATCTGGCGCACGGACCGTGCTTAACTGAGGTCAAATACAACGGCTTCTATGGTGATTCGCGGGACGTGGCTTTTGATTCCACAGTGCGCACCCTTCGCACGGACGACTATGCCCGTACGTTTACGACCATCAATTATACCTTTGATAAAAAGGTTTCCGCAAAAGGCTGGCTCTTCAAAATGGGACGCACCGGTGGCTATCTGACACCGCGTATCGCTTATGGTAATGGGGACGGGCTGATCAAGGAACAAGCAGTTCCGAAGGGGCTAAAGCGTGACCAGGTCTTTATTGATCGCACCACGCTTCAGGGTAAGGGCCCATGGTGGGTTTCCTTTCCGGGAGCACACCATCACAATCTGGGCAGCCACATCGCGGGCTCCGGTTACCGGGCGATGGTGATCCGCTCCTACAAGGCAGTGATTGCAGGGAAGGCTTACTCCAATCCCACAGTCAAGTTTCCCGTCTATCATGTGCAAGCAGATGGAAGATCTGGCTTGGATTTCCTGCTCACGGCCCCCGAGGGCGTCATAGAGTTCAATCCCGGTGATAGCATAGCGCTCGATGTGGAATGGATCACGCTACCACGACAAGCAGTTGATTATTATGGGCCAAACCAGGCATTCAGACAGCATTTACAGGCCGCTCCCTCTTCATGGCAGACAACCTACCGGGAAGCTGCGGGCAATAACTTGAATGTGATGGTGCAGGGAGGGAAATTGCTCAACAGCTACCCGGTGATTGTCAGTGCTGAAACCCAACGTGTTGAAGTATCCATCAAGGGTGGCGTGGGATATGTTCCGATTCGTTTTGAGGGTTTAGATGCTCCCACGGGATATGCCCTTTTCCAGATCAAGGACGGCAAGGAACATCAGCTGGACCAATCAGTCCATGGTAATGATTTCTGGCAGGCTGATTACGACGCATCCACACAGAGCTATCGTCTTACTTATAACCTGCCTCTCGATGGGCTGGCTGAATCAAGTTGGGTTCTCAGGAAGATTGCTCAACAGGCTGCTGAAGTAGCGGCTCCTGTAAAATCACAACCAAAGCCTGATTCGTCCAAGGTTCATCAGGCGAACTGACTGCACGTATCTTTTGAAAATTTCTTGTGGCATAAATACCAATCGGACCTAGATTAGTCAGGTGTTTCGTCATCTATCGATGTCAGTTAACACTAAACAAGTAATATGCAATCTATGAAAAAAGTAATCCAAAGCCTGTCGTTGATGTCTCTTATGGCATTGTCCTCCCTTGCTCTGAGCTCATGTGCCTGCGGTGGCGCTGCTGATTGCAGCAAGCCCTGTTCTGAGAAAAAGTGCTGCTCTGCTGACCCAGCAGGAGGATGCTGCTCCAAGTAATCAACTGACAAGCTGATGCCTTGCTGAGATTTTCAGCACTGGCATCTCCCTAGTTTGAGCGCCTGTTGTTCTTTTGAGGAACATCAGGCGTTTTCTCTTTTATCCTTTCCATTAGTGCGAGAGGCCGTAATGACTTTCCTGCGCAAGTAATGGTCCGGCTTATAGAAAATATAGAGGATTTAAGGAGGGTTGACGGTTCCCTCCATCTCGCGCTGGGTGTCTTCGATGGTCTTCACATTGGGCACCAGAAAGTTATTGGTAATGTGGTTGAATCCGCCCGCAAGGAGGGCGGTCTTGCTGGCGTGTTGACGTTTGAGCCACATCCAATAAGGATTCTGGCCCCTCATCTTGCTCCGCGCAGAATCCTTGCGTCTCTTAACCACAAGCGCGAACTACTTGATCAACTTGGTGTGGACCTCATGATCGTAGTGCATTTCACCAGGGAGTTTGCAGATTGTGAGGCTGAGACCTTCTTGCGCTCGCTTGTAGACGCTTGCTCGGATCTCAAGACGGTATCCATTGGCGAGGATTGGAAGTTCGGTAAAAACAGGCAAGGGGACGTAGCAATGCTCAGAAAGCTCGGCTCATTACATGGTTTTTCTGTCATCAGTAGTTCTGCCGTCATGATTGATGGTGAAAGGGTAAGCAGCACCCGGATCAGGCAAGCGATTCGTGATGGTAACATAAAGGCCGCTCATGCCATGCTCGGGAGGCCATATACGGTTCTCGGTGAGGTTATCGAGGGGCGACAGCTTGGTCGCCAGTGGGGGTTCCCCACAGCTAATCTGAGGGTTTTCAATGAGCAGTTGCCAGCTGATGGTGTCTGGTGTGTAACCGCTCGACTTGGTGACGGCAGTGTCGTTAAGGGCGTTGGGAATTTGGGAGTGAGGCCCACTGTTGAGGGTGGCGAGGCCAAGCGGATGCTCGAGGTGCATTTGCTGGATTTTAATCAAGATGTCTATGGTGAGGCCATGGAGGTGGAGTTTCTTAAGTATGTAAGGCCCGAGCAAAAATTCGAGTCCATTGAAGATCTGCGCGGGCAAATACAGCGGGATGTTGACGCTTGCCGACATTTTTATGCTTCCATTAAGAGCTGAGTTTTCTCGTGAAATAGCAGCATATCGGTTTGACCTTCGTCTCCAGCTGTGAATATTGCCCCCTCAATTATTCAATCTTATGAAATCACCAATCACCGTCTCAGTAACGGGTGCAGCTGGACAAATCGGCTACGCACTGCTCTTTCGTATCGCATCAGGTTCGATGTTTGGCCCTGACCAGCCAGTAAACCTTCGCCTCATTGAAATTGAGCCGGGTATGAAGGCCCTCCAGGGAGTGATTATGGAGCTCGATGACTGCGCTTTCCCCCTGCTTAATGATGTGGTTGCTACAAGTGATCTCAACGAGGGTTTCAAAGGTGCCAACTGGGTTCTGCTTGTCGGGTCTGTGCCTCGCGGGCCGGGTATGGAGCGGGGTGATTTGCTCAAGGTGAATGGTGGTATTTTCACCGGCCAGGGCAAGGCAATTGCTGCGAGTGCCGCTGATGATGTGCGAGTGGTTGTTGTAGGCAACCCCTGCAACACCAATGCTCTTATTGCGATGAACAATGCTGAGGGTGTGCCCAATGACCGCTTCTTCGCCATGACCCGCCTCGATGAGAATCGTGCCAAGTCGCAACTTGCAGCCAAAGCCGGTGTTCACAACAGTGACGTAACCAACATGTGTATCTGGGGCAATCACTCAGCCACCCAGTATCCTGACTACACGAATGCGAAAATCAAAGGCAAGCCAGTGACCGATTTTATCACCGACACTGACTGGCTGCAGGGCGAGTTTATCTCCACCGTGCAGCAGCGTGGGGCTGCCATTATTGCGGCTCGAGGTGCTTCCTCGGCTGCCTCAGCGGCCAATGGAGTTGTTGATACGGTGCGTAGCTTGACCACTCCCACGCCAGAGGGTGACTGGACAAGTGTTTGCGTTTGTTCCGATGGTTCCTATGGCATTGATGCAGGACTAATTGCCTCCATGCCCATTCGGGTGGATGCAGAGGGCCGATGGGATGTGGTGCCCGGAGTTGAGCTTGATGATTTCTCCCGGGAGAAGCTCGATGCCACCGTGCAGGAGCTCCGTGAGGAGCGGGATGCGGTTGCGGACCTGCTCTAAAGGCTAAAACAAATTTACCAGCGGGGCTTGCATGATTGCAGGCCCCGTTTTTTTTGTGCCGATTGATTTTGTTGAGTCAATCAATGTGGATGATGTCCACAGGGCAGCCTTCTTCTGCGCGTTGGAGGTCTTCGATGTCCTCCTCAAATCCATGAGCGACCTGAAAGACGCCTTCTTGTGTGGAGTGGAGCAGCTGGGCCAGTCCGTCCTCGTCCATTTGGAAATACTGCGGCGCGACATCTGCGCATAGCTTGCACCCGATGCATTCCGGTTTTTTATGTCGGATTTTTACCACTCTCTAATTCCTGAAAATATCGCAATTCCATGCCCTAGGCATCCACCACCTTGTAGAGCTTGTCATTGGTGCGAATCTTGCCCTCCACCCTCAGGGTCAGTGTCTTGCCATTCTCGCAGTGATGAGCATCGGTCATCTCGCCATTCTCCTGCAATACCCTCATTTGCTCAACTTTGCCCTCGATGACCCCGGTGGAGTTGCCAATAACGAGAATGTCATCACCTTTTTTGAGTGAGGTGGCTGAAGAGCGCACTTCAATGACTCCGGCTTTGCGATATGCGTGGGCTACACTTCCCACCAGTACCTTGCGCCGCTTGGACTTGTTTCCGTAATCAGCTGACCAGCCTTGTTCACGACCTAGATAGTATCCGCTGGACAAGCCGCGGTTGTAGACTGACTCGAGCTGACCATAGAGTGACTGCACAAAGTCCTTGTTGAACTCCCCCGAGTGAACGGCATCTATTGCCTTGCGGTATGCGCGGGTGACAGTCGCGACGTACTCCGGGCTACGTCCGCGCCCTTCAATTTTGAGAACCTTGATGCCCGAAGCCAGAAACTCGTCCATGAAGTCGAGCGTGGCAATGTCATTGGGGCTCATGACAAAGTTGTTGTCAATTTTGAGCTGCTTGCCGGTTTCGCTATCCGTGACCGTATATTCCTTGCGGCAATTCTGCTCACAGGCGCCCCTGTTGGCAGAAGCATTGGAGGTGAAAAGACTCATGCCGCAGCGCCCTGAGACTGCGATGCATAGCGCACCATGGGCAAAGGCCTCAATTTCCATCTCACGACCGTCACGCCCGACAAGGCCGTTGTTCTTGATCTTGTCGTAAATGGATTTGATCATTTTGAGGTTAAGCTCACGCGCTAAGACGACACGGTCGCAGTAGGGAGCGTAAAATTTGACCGACTCGTAATTGGAAAGAGATAACTGTGTAGATAAGTGCACCTCGAGGCCGAGCTCATTTGCCATTTGCATGGCAGCCATGTCTGAGAGTATCACCGCATCCACATTGTGCTCTCTGGCCGTCTCGAGCATTTTACGAGCCAGGGTGAGGTCGTGCTCGTAGAGCAGGGTGTTGAGCGTGAGGCAACCCTTGACGCCTCTATCATGAAGGCGGCCCATGATCTCCTTCAAATCCGGCACATTGAATGATCTTCTTGCACGGGCTCGCATGTTGAGCTGGGCCAGGCCGAAGTAGACCGCATCTGCACCATTGTCGATTGCAGCCTGCAAGGAGGGGAAACATCCGGCAGGAGCCAGAAGCTCTGTTTCGGGGAGTTGGTCGGATTGCGGGTTTGGGCAATTCATTGCGTGATAGGGTTTCTGCGTGCTGACGGCGACATCTGCCACGTAGGTGCTATGTGAACAAGCCAGTTCTGAAAAGTATATTGTGACAAAGAATCCGGCATAATGCTTGCCTGTGGCATTTGAGCCACGTATTCCTTTTTTCGTGAAATTCGCATTGCTACCGCTCATTCTGGCCGTATTGGCTGGCGAGCTGGTCTGCGCACACGGGATGAAGATTGCCACTGTAGATGTCGGCAAGATATTCAGTCACTGGGACTTTACCATTAGGTTTGAAGACAGGATTCAAGCCTTGCGGGATGCCGTGGAGGTTGAAAATAATGAGCGCTTAACTGCCATCAAAGGTCTCATGAGTAAACGCTCCAAAATGGCTCAGCAATACCAGGAGCTTAAGACGAGCTTGAGTATGGAGGAGAGGTCTCGTATGGACAGCGATTATAAGAAGCTGGGGATGGAATTGGATGCCCTTGAGCAAAACCGGGCTGATTATTTGTCCAGCGAGAACCGTAAAATATCCGAACAGGAAACCCGCACCTCAAAGTTTATATTGGAACGCATCAAGGCAACAATCAATACATACGCCGAACAGCACAATTACGACATGGTCATAGAAATGGAGGGCAAAACTACACGTAACTTGCCCTTCTTCCTGCATCTTGAGGGTGCTGCCGATATCACTGGCAGCATCATCACTCAGCTCAATGAGAGTCATCATGAGCTGCCTCTAAAGTGAATATCCGATGAAACTTACGATACAAAAGCTTGTAGAATTGACTGAGGGAAAATTGGTCCATCCTGGAGATGTTATAGAAGTTCAAGCGATGGCAGCGTTGGATGAGGCTGGTAAAGATGATGTCTCATTTCTGGGTAATGAGAAATATCATCAGGATTTCCTCGATACCAAGGCTGGAGCAGTTTTGATACCCGAGGGTCTTGCATCAGGAGAATCTCCTGACAATTCCGTTTGCCTGATTGAAGTTCAAAATCCATCCATGGCGTTTGCCCAGGTGGTTAAGCATTTTGTCGCTTCAGGGCGTCATTTTTCGCCTGGAGTTAATCCTGCAGCCGTCGTTGCTGACAATGTGAAGCTGAATGCTGAAAAGGTTTCAATCAAGGCAGGTGCCATCGTGGAATCCGGTGTATCTATCGGTGATGGCAGTGAGATAGGTCCGGGCGTTGTATTAGGCGCTGGCGTTCAAGTAGGCGAAAATTGCCTGCTGCACGCCAATGTCACCGTTCGGGAGCAGTGCATTATTGGAGATCGCGTGATCCTTCAGCCGGGATGCGTCATCGGCTCTGATGGCTACGGCTATGAACTCATTGATGGCAAGCATCAGAAGGTGGATCAAGTGGGTGTTGTAGTGCTGGAGGATGATGTGGAGGTAGGTGCGAATTCCACTATTGATCGTGCCAGGTTTGGCAGAACGGTCATTGGCGAGGGGAGTAAAATCGACAATCTCGTCCAGATTGCCCACAACGTGCGCATCGGCAAACACTGCCTTGTTGTTGCCCAGTCAGGCATAGCCGGCAGTAGCTCGCTGGGAGACTACGTCACCATCGCAGCTCAGGCAGGGGTTGCAGGGCACATCAAGATTCATGATCGTGCCATTCTAGCTGCCCAATCAGCCGCACTCAAAGACCTCAAGGAGGGCATGGTCTTCAAGGGCTCGCCTGCCAGACCCATGCGCGAGGAGCAGAAAAAACTCGCTCACATGTCACGACTTCCCAAGATCGTTCAAGAATTGAAGGATTTGCGTCAACGTGTCGACGAGCTCGAATCCGACGAGAGCTGATAAGACAATTCAACCTTTCACCAACTAACCATGGATATCCAAATTGCAACCCTTTGCGACTTTGCCGCTGACTATAATGGCAAACTCGTCATATCGGGCACCATCGATGTGCTGGCAGCGCCAGCTTTGCCTATTGTTCAGCCTCACTGCTGCCTTGTTTTGCGCCTGTGCATAACCCCTGAAGACAACGGCAATAACAAGTTCACAGTCAATATTATCGATGGTGACGGAAAGTCGATTGACGCAAAGATGCCCATTAAGGCTGATATGCCTGTTGAATTACCTGATGAGGTGCCATTTCTTCACCGCAACCTCATCCTTAATTTACAGGGCTTGAAGTTCACCAAAACAGGCGTCTACTTCATTGATGTGTGTATTGAAAACGAGCTCATCCAGCGCCTGCCTTTGCGTGTGGTGCAGATCGACAAGAACAAACAGAACAGACTGCCTGACGCTTAACCCACATTCCCCATGGCAGCTGTCGGACCATATCAGTGTGCTCTCATCACCGGTGCCTCCTCTGGTATAGGTGCCGAGTTTGCCCGGCAATTGGCTCCGGTATGCAAGGAGCTTGTTCTGGTAGCGCGCCGTGTGGACCTACTCGATGCCCTGTCCTCGGAAATAGAGGGGCAATTCAATGACATCAAGGTTCACTGCATTCAAGCTGATCTGACCGAGGGCCAGGACTTTGAGGACTTGGTAAGCTCAATCCAATCCGCCGGATTGTATCCGGACCTGCTCATTAATAATGCGGGGATGGGGGACTACGGCGAGTTTAAGTCAGCTGATTGGGCCAAGGTCGAAACAATGATTCGGCTTAACATGGAGGTATTGACTCGCTTAACTCATTGTATGCTTCCAAGCATGATCAATGCTCGGTCAGGCAGTATCATCAATGTGAGCTCTCTGGCGAGTGTGCTTCCCATTCCAGATTTTGCCGTGTATGCCGCCTCCAAGGCCTATGTAACCAGTTTTTCCGAGGCGCTACGCATCGAGTTGGCAGATCAGGGCATTAAGGTCATGGCGCTCTGCCCAGGGCCTGTTCATACTGGGTTCGGTGAAGTGGCACAGAGAGGGAGTGCATCCAATGTGACTCCGGGAGGGGAGATTGTTTACGTAGAGTGTAAGCAAGTGGTGGCGGAGGCGATCAATGCCATTGAGAAGGGCAAGGCACGTCACTACCCGGGAAAAATCATAGGCCTTATGGCTACGCTGTTTCACCTCCTTCCAGTCACTCTTATTCGTAAGCTGATGCAGCGAAGACCTCGCAGAAAGTCGCAATCATAACAAATTCAGCCTACGATGAAGACTCGCTTGTTCCATATTTCCGGGAGGCTCCTTTCATTGCTGGTACCCTTATGCTTCGCGGCTTCATGCAAAAAATCCCCTATACCTGCAGTCTCTGATGAAAAGGTTGCGGTTGCGGAACAGCTTTTTAAGCAGCCTCACATTCTTTACTCTCGTGACTGTCTTGTGCCGGCGGGTGCGACAGTTGTTACGAAGGAAGTCAGAAACCTCTCCAACGCCACTCTGGAGATGAGTATTCAAGGGCAGACGATCAAGGGGATCATGGCAAAGCGCTACGAGCATGCTTACACGGCTTCTTATCTCAGTAATAGCTCGATGAGCGTACAATATCAAGAGGACAAGGTCTCTGGACGAGCCATTGTCAATGGCAAGCCGGCACCCCAGCCAAATGAATCGCTATCCTTGCATGAAAAGACCATTATTTTCAACAGGGCTGGAGACAGCTGGAGTGGAACATTGGAAGATGGTGTGCCTACAACAGATCAAAAAAAGCGCATCGATGACTTGGCACGTCACCTTAATGCGACAAATTACAAGGTGTTGTTCGGAGAGTTTCCACGCAAGGTGGGGGACTCATGGGATATCGAAGCTACAAAGCTTCATTCATACATGGGGAGCCTGAAGGAAATGCAGGGCCTGTGCAAAGTGCGGTTTCAATCACTACGCAAACACCAAGGACATGATTGCGCGGTTATTGTGACGAGGTTCAACCTTACTGGTGAGGAGCCGGAAGGAATGGAAATGCAACTGGTAGGAAGAGCTGTTGCACTTATATCGCTTGATTATCTCTTGCCACTCAGCATGGAGATGAAGGGTGAAATTGCGATGGACCACCCAATCATGGAGGGGAGGGGGAGGATGCGCACGAAAGGCGCCATAGAGCTTGAGAGGGAAAGCGTGATCCAGCTGCCCTGACATATTGGAATCACGCACCTAAAACGGTGTCGCGTAGGTGTTGCAGCGGTTGTGCCAGCCAGCTCTCCATCTTTTCTCGCCCCGTATCGGGGGAGAGTTTTCGATGCGCCTGTCCAGACACCGCTTTGCTGCTGCAGCAAATTCAGCAGCGGCTTCTTGCCCGTGTCCAACAGGCCTCATTTCCATCAGCACCCACATCAAGCCCCATCCCTGTCCCTTGTATTGTTCTGTAGGGTTGGTGCCATCTCCCTTGAAGTTCACATAGTCAATCAGGGCGTAAACACCATTAGCCGTAGAGGCTACTTTTTGGTAATTGGCCTGAATGCGGTCACGTTGTTCAACGGGTGCCGATGACATGATATTGGGTAATGCCTGCCTACTGGTTAGAATGATGAAATCGGTTTGCAGAGGAATGTTGCTTGCTAACCAGCGCCGTAAGGATTGGAGTCTGGGCCCATTAAAGTCGCGCATGAAGGAGCTCTTGTCCGGCCATGGGCAGTGCTCTGCAGTGCTGAGCCATCCCGGCATGGAAGATACACCTCGCTGCCGCGCATAAGCGACAAAGCGAGGAAATGATTCCGTCCAGCGGCCACGAAAACCAAGAGGATACCATATAAAATGCCCTATTCCCATCGAGGGGAATTCCTCTCCATCATTCCAGTGGGTGAGTCCGGAAACTGACCTGCCGGACTCGTTTTGCCAGATTTTGTGGCCGATCTTGTCTTTGGCTGCGGGAGAGAGATGGGTTTCAGCAGATGTTCGCAAGGATAACCCAGCTCCAGTTTGAAGTGCGCTTGTCGGAGGAGAGACTGTGCACCCGGTCAACGGGATTGTGATAAGGATGAGTGACCAAATGGCGCCGGCAGGATATGCTTGCATCATGCAGATACCATACGCTCTAATGCCTCTGCTCCAAGGAGAAGTTTTATGCCGATCATTCTGAAATATCTGATTACAGCCGGGTTGGTGGTTTTGATTTCTGAGGTTGCTCGCCGTAGCGACAAACTCGGAGCCCTTATCGCTGCATTACCCATGGTCACAGTCCTTGCGATGACATGGATGTTTTTTGAGATCAAGGGGCCGCAACAGACAGAGAAAATAGCCAATCACGCGTGGTATACATTCTGGTATGTCATTCCAACCATGCCGATGTTTTTGCTGATGCCATGGATGCTACGCAAGGGGATCCACTATGGCTGGTCTCTGCTCGCTGGTTGCCTGGTTACTGCCACCCTATTTGCTCTTACAGCATGGATCATGAAGCGCTTTGGCGTTGAGCTGATGTGATACACGCCACGCTAGGCATCAAGGCACGATCTTTACCGGGGTGCCTCGTTTGACCTTCGAGTAGATCGTGGCAACCACCTTCCAGTAAATGCGAATGCAGCCATGAGATGCTGGTCGGCGCGGCACGCGCCCTTTGTGCATCCCAATGCCATCCCAGGTGACACGCATCCAATAAGGCATCTCAGCACCCACATATTTGCCGCCCGGTGGTACTGGGTCCTTGCGGCTGTCTGCGTCGTCGTTGATCAATACACCGCCTGCATCATAGATTTTCCCATAGGTGGCTGAGCGCTTACCTGATTTGACTTTTTCCAGAATCTGAAATTCCCCTGTGGGTGTTGGAAAAGCCGAACGTCCTGTAGCCACCGGAAAGTCCATGGCAAGTTTCAAGCCGTTCAACAGGTAACCTCGCTGATCTGACAGGTCGATCCGGACGCTTGAATTCGCCTCGTTGGTTTGCGCGAGAACTTCTTTGTTGATCCAGATGCTGTAATTTCTGGGGTAACCGCTTTTGGCCCGGAAGTGTGGATAGGTGCCAGGTTCAAAGGGATTGACATGTGCTGCCTTGTAAGGCTTTTGCTGCAAACCATTGGGGCTGGCAGGACCAGAGCATTGGCTAAAAAGTATGGAGAGGATTACAGCCCCAAGTAGATGTCTCAGAAGGGTCATATCGCGAAAGAGCTCATGTGCAGGTAAATCTAAGTATAAGGCTCCATAAGCCAATGCAAGCATCTATCGCACAGTGCATGTGCATGACCACTCGTGCAAGATGTGCTCCCGGGTAACTGGTGCCAGATCATGAGTAAGAGTTTTGCAGGGCAGAAACGGCTGAGAAAAACCATCAATCATATGCTCGCATTTTCCTCATCCATCTGCCATGCATAAGCCAATGAGCAGCCATTCACAGCAGGCAGCACCTAGCCGTAGGAACTGGGCCTCGTTTTACAGCCTGCTTATACTGCAGACACAAAATGCCTTCAATGACAAGGCGGCTCAATTTCTGCTCATTCCATTGGGGGGGTATTTGATCAGCACTGGAAGTGGTGTGTTCGTCGCGGGAGGTCTTGAATATATCCTTGGTGCGTTGATCGTGCTGCCCTTTATCGTTCTCGCCCCACTGGCCGGCTGGCTATCAGACCGCTACAGCAAAACACATGTTATCCGTGGCGCCATTTTTCTGCAGTTTGCAGTGTTTGCTTCCATATTGATCTCCATTCATTACAGGAATCTCTGGTTTGCGATCTTTGGTTTCTTTTTACTCTCAGTTGAGTCTGTCATTTTGAGCCCAGCCAAGAGAGGCATTGTAAAGGAATTGGTGGGACATGGGAGGCTAGGCTACGCGAGTGGCGTGATGGAGATGTCGGTTGTGCTTGCTGTCTGTGCTGGCCAGATTCTCTCAAGTAAGTGGTTTGACCTCAACTTGGTCGAGCTTGAGGCCATACAACCGGACGTGAGCGCCAATGGCTGGAAGGCGGCATTCATCCCCCTTTCGATTATCACGCTCGCCGCAATCCCTACTATTTTTCTCTCTTTTGGTATTGAGAAAATACCTGCCATGGGGAAACGAAGATTTGAGAAGAGGATCTTGTGGGAGCATTTTTCCCAACTCAAAGACCTCTGGGAGGATCGCAAGATAAGGTTTAGCGCTTCGGGGGTGGCTTTTTTCTGGGGGTTTGCTGGTTTTCTTAATCTCGCAGCCATCCAAATGGGCAAGGATACCTCCGGGGGCGGTGTTGGGTTTGGTAATGATATTGCCTGGCTTATGCTGGCTGCAAGTGGCGGTATCACAGGCGGAGGTGTTATCAGTTCGTTGATTTGCAAAAAGAGAATAGAACTGGCCTTGGTTCCCGTGGGCGGATTTCTGATGGCTCTGGGGTCCGTGGCGCTGGCCATGACCTCGATAGAGTCTTCCTGGATCAAGATCTGGATCGCCGTTGCAGGGGCAGGGGGTGCCACACTGCTCGTTCCCTTGAATGCCTATTTGCAGGATGTCTGTCCGCCTGAAAAGCGGGGCCGTGTGATCGCAGGAGTGAATTTGCTCGACTGTATTGCAGGCTTGCTGGCTGTTGTCATTCAGGCCCTGATGGCCAAATTTGCCTTACCCTACAGCATTCAATTTTCTGCGCTTGCGGTTATTTCGATCATCGCAACTGGATATGCAGCCAAGTTATTGCCCAGAAATTTTTTGCGCATGACCCTCCTTGGGACCGGAGGCAAGTGATCAGTTGTCGGGCAGGTATATGTTGAGCATGCGTTTTTTGTGCCCACTGCCCTCAAAGTGTTTTCGAGAGGTCCACAGCAAGTTGCTTGAACTTAGTCTTGGGTCCAACAGGGCAAGGAGTAAGCCATTTCTCTTTGCCAAACCAAGTGCGCTGCCTTTTGGCATATTGCCTGGTTGCGGCGGCAATTTGTTCTTTGCAATCATCCATCGAAATCTCTCCATTGAGGTAGGACCTGATCAGAGTTACTCCAATAGCTTTCTCGCATGTGGCCGAGGGGTCTTTCAATGCCGCAACCTCCTCAATCGCCCCGCCATGAACCATGGCATCCACGCGCTGGTTGATCCGCTGCCTGAGTAGCTCTCGATCCCATTGCAGATAAAGGCCACGCAGGCTTGCCTCGATGCGCCCACACTCGCGCTTCCAGTCATTTTTCACCTCTGACATTTTGCGTCCACTCAGAATGCAGATTTCAAGGGCCCTGATGACATAGCGACGATTTTTAAGATTAGTGATGGAGGCCCCCTCGGGATCGAGTTCTTGTAAGCGTGCTACGAGAGACTCATCGCTTTGCTTCTCGAGTTCCTCTCTGAGAACTGGATCCCCGGAGGGGACGGCCGATGGCCCGTGGCTGAGAAACTTGAGATAGAGGCCAGAGCCACCCGTAATGATCGGAACTTTCCCGCGGGACTCGATGCTGGAAATGACATCAAGAGCCATTTCACGATAACGCATGGCATCACACAACTCATTGGGGCGGAGAACGCCGTAAAGATGATGTGGCACCTGGGCCAGTTCCGAGGTGTCAGGTGCAGCGGATATGATTTCCAGCCCCTCGTAGAGCTGGTAGGCATCCGCATTGACGATTTCGCCATTCATGATGCGGGCCAGCTCAATGGCCAGAGACGACTTGCCTGATGCGGTGGGACCACATACATAGATCGGCTGCGTCATAGTTTGAAGTTGCTCGTTTTACAGAGAAAACCCGCCAGGAGATAAACTCGCAAGCGGGTTTGGATTATCATAATGATACAGCCGACTTTAGTCGGCTGATGTTACGGCCGCTTCCTGATCCTGCGGGTCATCAGCCGGCTTGGAGCTGGCTCCGTTGACGATCATGTTGCGCCCCATGAAGGGTTGGTCGTGAAGTACTTCAACTGCCTTCTGAGCCTCTTCTAGATTGAACATCTGGATGAAGCCGTAGCCACGGGAGCGGTGTGTATGGCGGTTGTAAATGATCTCGACGTTTTTAACGCCACCGATGCCTTTGAACAGCTCCTCCAAATCATGCTCAGTGGCATCATAGGAAAGATTACCTACATAGAGCCTGGGGGTCTCTACGGGGAAGTCCTTGCCTTTTTCGCCTGCTCCGCGACCTTTTGCAGGAACGGGACCAGCAGTTTGCTTGTTCCCGGATTGCTTGTTGCTACGAGCGTTACGAACATTGGCCTTGGGGGCCTTTTTGTCAGACGCTGGGCGCCTGCGAGGAGGCCTCGTAGGGGCCTTGTATAAGCCGAGGAATTTGAGGATTTTTTCCCAGAATGTCAGAGGTATGTCCTTGGGTTGACGACGACGTGGACGCCGGCCATCACCTTGGCCGCCACCTTGATTGTTGCGGTTTCGGTTGCGGTTTCTATTCCGATTTCTGTTCCTGTTGCGATTGTTGCCGCCTTGGCGGCCCTGACCCCCGCTTCTCCGGGAGTTGCTGTTGTTTTCTTGAGACATGATAATAAGTCGTTTTGTATTGTTTGGGGCGCATCGACATGACGTGGGGGTAAGCGAAAGCTGTGACCGCTAAATAGCCATCGGTCGCAGCCTCGTCTTTGTAGCCGTATTTGTCTTTTTGGGGTTGCGGCTTGAGTGCCATGATTTGCGCACCGGCCCTGCATGGGCTGGATTGTTTCTTTGTCAGTGATTGCAGAGCTGCCGTGATTAAAATGATCAGGCGTTTCATCAAGTGAGCACATGCGCACTCTCCTCTGGCGCGGGCATCGAATCCCGTGCTTCGAGAGGTCAAGAGAGCAATAATGGTTAAGACGTGCATCGACATCGCTGACGGATCCAATCTAGGCCTTGGCGCATATTTTACAAGGAAGTATTCCAAGGTTGTCAGAGATACGGTAATGAGTATGGTGAACGCACATCGTCATTGCCGTATTTTATGAAGTTTTTCAAAGCACTTGCCATATGTTTAATGGCTCTTCACCCCAGCATCCAAGCCTCAGAGAGCTACATAGCACTTGAGGCCAATACTGGTAGGGTTTTACTGGCCTACAACACTGAAAAAAAGCGGCCAGTAGCAGGGCTTACCAAAATTGTCACTGCGAGGGTTGCCCTTGACTGGGCGAATCTGTCCGGAACGAGCCTATCTTCATATGTCACTGTGCCAGCCAGTGCTTCTCAGTTAATGGGTATTAATCCAATGCAGTTGACGCCCGGTGACAGAATTCAGTTCCGTGATGCGCTTTACGCAGCACTTCTGAGCTCAGACAGTATTGCCGCGCACACGCTTTGCATACATGTGGGTCAAGAGCTTCTTCGGAGGCGCCAGATCGCAGGCGACCCGGAGAAGGCATTTGTTGCAGAAATGAACCTGCTTGCCAAATCACTCGGGATGCGGCGCACACGCTTTACCAATGCCCATGGGCTAGACGCCTACAGCCGTCGCGCTCAGTCAACGGCATCAGACATAGCGCGCATTAGTGTCCATGTGATGAGGGATGTGGGATTTGGTTTTTATGTCAAACAGCCATCCCGCCAAGTGACAATCCTCAATGCCTCTGGCGAAAAGCGCTCTTACACCCTCAAAAACAATAATCCGCTAATCGGCGAGATGGGCATCAATGGTATTAAGGCGGGAATGAGTGCAGAAGCAGGGCAGTGCATCAGTATTAACGCCCACCGCAGTCCCGTGGTCCGCAAAATTGACGATACCCGCTCGCAAATCAGAAAACGTGACCTCATTGTAGTCGTTCTGGGTAGTCATGACAGACAAGCCCGTGTAAAGCAGTTGATTGCTGAGGCCTGGCCGATCTATGATCAGTGGGCCGAGCAAGGGTTCGTTGTTTCACCGAAACGCCGGGAGCTGCTTCATGTGCCGCGCCTTCAATAGCGTGGGCTTACTATTGATAATGCGCTCGTCATTTCGGGAAAGGACAATCTGACTGGTATGGCATCAGGCTGCCGGCCATGAGGTTGCAAATTTTGTTATGAAAATAGGGGTTTTGAACAGCGGGGGCGATTGCCCGGGCTTGAATGCAGTAATCAATGGGGTCGTGGGTGCAGCCGACAAACTGGGCTGGGAAGTTTATGGCTTCATCGATGGCTTTGAGGGGCTCTTACCCAAGGGAGGCGATTACATTAAACTGACTCCCAACGACACGATAGGCATCGCCAAACTGGGGGGTACGATACTGGGAACCACCAACAAGGGGCATTTCGCGGCCAAGGTGGGCGAGGGTAATGTGGTGAAGATCCCCGGGGACATCATTGAATCTGCCAGGGATAACGTGAACGCTCTCGGCATAGAGGCCATCATTGTCATTGGCGGGGACGGATCTCTTACGACCGCACTACAAATGAATCATGAGGGCTTCAATGTTGTTGGCGTTCCCAAGACCATCGATAACGACCTGCAGGCGACTGCCATGACTTTCGGTTTTGATAGTGCAGTTACCTCTGTAGTGGATGCGCTTGACCGCCTGCAGACAACCGGACAAAGCCACAAGCGTGTCATGGTTCTCGAGGTCATGGGGCGTCATGCCGGATGGATTGCCTTGTGGGGTGGTATTGCCGGAGGCGCCCATGCCATCCTCATCCCCGAAATTGACTTCGATATTGATCAGGTTGCTGAATTCATCAAGGAGCGGGAGAACGAGGGCAAGCGAAGCTCTCTCGTGGTCGTAGCGGAGGGGGCCCGCATATCCGGAGGAGAATTGATCACCAAGAGCCAGAATGGAGCCAGTGAGGTGACTCTGGGAGGTGTGGGTGACATTGTAGCCGAACAACTGAGTCAGAAAACGGGCAAGGAGACACGTTCCTGCACGCTGGGACACCTGCAGCGCGGCG
The DNA here is from genome assembly GCA_049632765.1 of Akkermansiaceae bacterium. Taxonomy (GTDB): domain Bacteria; phylum Verrucomicrobiota; class Verrucomicrobiia; order Verrucomicrobiales; family Akkermansiaceae; genus Oceaniferula. Next base: position 30,102 of record JBNACB010000012.1, read on the forward strand.
GGTCCCCCACGGCAATCGACAGGATTCTAGGTGCGCGCTTTGGCGTTAAGGCTGTCAAGCTTATCGAGGCTGGCAAGTATGGCCGCATGGTAAGCTACGAGGCCTACCACGTCGGGTCAGTTCCCATTGAGCAGGCGGTCCACAAGCTTCGTCTCGTAGACCCCAATGATGAAATTGTCGATACTGCGCGCGCCCTTGGTATTTGTCTGGGCGATTAAGGGATTTTATGTCATGGATAACCGCGCATGAAGGATCCGCTACTTACATTATTGCAAACAAAAGCACGCTATTCCAACGAGGAGTTGGCGGAGGCTTTGAATTTATCCGCTGATGAGGTTCAAGCTCGCATCGATGCGTGGGAACAGGATGGAACCATCCTCGGTTACCAGGCAGTGATCGACGAGGAAAAGGCAGGCGAGCCAGGTGTCACCGCATTCATCGAGGTGACCGTCACTCCAGAGCGGGGAGGTGGATTTGACGGATTGGCAATGCGTATTGCGCGCTTTGATCAGGTGGTCTCATGTTATCTCGCCAGTGGCGGTTATGACTTGATGGTAGTGGCTGCAGGCAAGGACTTGAGAGAGGTTGCCAGCTTTGTCTCCCAGAAGCTCAGCACCCTAGAGGGTGTCTTATCCACGGCAACCCATTTCCGCCTGAAAGCCTACAAGGAAAAAGGATTCATCTTCGAGGCCGGTGAGTCTGATGAGAGGCTGCCAGTAAGCCCATAACCACCCCCAAAAATGGACTACACTGGCAAAATATCCCGTCAGGTGGCGGGCATACCCAGATCGGGTATTCGTGATTTTTTTGAGCTCGTTCAAGGCCGTGACGATGTCATCTCGCTTGGCGTCGGTGAGCCTGACTTTGCGACCCCGTGGCACATCCGCGAAGCGGCCATTTACTCGCTTGAAAAAGGCCATACCAGCTACACATCAAACCTCGGACTGATCAGCCTGCGTAGAGAGATCAGCCGCTATGTGGAGGGTTTTTTTCATGTGGATTATGATCCTGCAACCGAGGTCTTGATCACCGTAGGGGTCTCAGAGGCAATCGATCTTGCCTTGCGCGCCCTGATTAATCCCGGTGAAGAGGTTATCTACCATACCCCGTGCTACGTATCCTACTTGCCTAGTATTACGCTGGCCTACGGTGTTGGCGTTGAGGTGGCTACCACCAAACAAGATGATTTCGCGCTCAAGGCGGAGATGCTCGAGGCCGCTATCACGCCTCAATCACGTGTATTAATGCTCAATTTCCCCACAAATCCAACTGGAGCGGTGATGCCTGCCTCTGAGCTTAAGAAAATTGCCGAGTTATGCATTAAACACGACCTCATCGTTATCACGGATGAAATTTACTCGGAGCTGCGCTATGACGGGGAAGAGCACCTATCGATCGCCTCGCTGCCGGGCATGAAGGAACGCACCATTCTGCTTCATGGCTTTTCCAAAGCCTATTCCATGACTGGTTTCCGGCTGGGCTATGCCTGCGCTCCCTCGCCCTTGATTGAGGCCATGATGAAAATTCATCAGTATGCCATGCTTTGCGCCCCCATTACCAGTCAAGCTGCAGCTCTTGAAGCTCTTCAGAATGGTGATGCCGCCATGAATGAGATGCGTGAAAGCTATCATCACCGGCGAGATTTCACCGTGATGCGCCTCAATGAAATGGGTATTGATTGTCACGCTCCCGGGGGAGCCTTCTATGTTTTTCCGGATATCCGCCAAACCGGGCTTTCAAGTAAGGATTTCGCATTCAAGCTGCTTGAGGCCGAGGATGTGGCTGCCGTTCCAGGTGATGCCTTCGGGGCAGCAGGCGAGGGGTTCCTGCGTTGTTGCTACGCAACATCCTTTGAAGAGCTGAAAATCGCGATGAGTAGGATGGAGCGCTTCGTCGGCTCCCTATGACCTGGATGCAATCATGAGCTTCCTGACAGACCTGAGAAACGATCGTGCTCGTGCCCACGTGGTGCCTTTGGCTGTTTTTATGGTGCTGCTTGCTCCATTTCAGCTCACTGGCTGGCTTAGGTGGGAGCATCCGGACGCGCCCTGGTGGCAGCACCACCCAGAACAATGGCAATATCCGCTTCAGTCATTGATCGTCATATGCTTACTCATATTTTTCCGCAAAAACTATGAATTGAAATGGTCTCTAAAACCGGTTGTTTTCGGGGCTATTATGGGTGCCGTGGGTATCGGGTTCTGGATACTTCCCACTCAAATACACAGCTGGCTTGAGTTGGATGGCAAACAGGAGGGCATTCTCAAATGGTTGGGCGTGATGCCCCGAGAGGATGGATTCAATCCACAGGATCTCGCAGACAAGTTTGGCGGACATCAGGGAGCATACTGGTTTTCCCTGCTGATGCGCTTTTTCCGTGCTGTTGTGGTCGTTGCCTTGGTTGAGGAAATCTTCTGGCGGGGGTTTTTAATGCGTTTCCTGCTGGATCGCGACCGGGACTACTGGAAAGTGCCATTTGGCAAGCCGGCTTGGATATCCTACATCGTGGTGACATTGGCATTTATGCTCATTCACCAGCCCGTGGATTACCTCGGAGCCCTGATTTTCGGCTCACTTATGTATTGGGTGGCTGTGCGCACCAAAAGCTTGCTTGCCTGCGTGGTGATGCACGGTGTTGCCAACCTGCTCATGGGCTGGTATGCGCTTGAAACCGGCAAGTATGGGCTCTGGTAATAGGCGCTGACCGGATCCGGTATCGATTGCAAATGCATCAAATTTCTGATCATCTTCATTTACATTAGCGCAGGTCGACTATTCATTGCTCATGTCACTCGTATGAAGATAGGTATCGCCCAGATTAACGCCGTAGTAGGGGATTTTCCTGGCAACGCCAAGCGCATCCTTGCCTCGTATCGAGAGTGTGTGGAGAAGGGCGCAGAGCTTATAATCACGCCTGAGATGGCACTGGTTGGCTACCCTCCCATGGACCTGCTTTTCAGAACGGAGTTTGTCCCCAAGTGCCTACAGGCGCTTGACTATTTGGCCGATGAAATCGGAGAAATCCCGCTCGTTGTGGGCTATGTGGACCAATGCGCAGATGGCGAGACCGGCAAGCCATTCCGCAATGCGGCAGCTTTCCTTCATAATGGCAAGATCGAGGACAGGGTATGGAAATCCTTGCTGCCCACGTATGATGTTTTCGATGAGCGCCGTTACTTTGAACCCGGAAACTCCAATGCTCCCATTGAATTCAAAGGCCTGAAAATCGGCATTACCATCTGTGAGGACATCTGGACAGAGGGGTATCTACACAGGCCGCTTTACCAGTATGACCCGGCGCTAGAATTGTCCAGGCAGGGCATGGATATCCTGCTCAATCTGAGCGCATCTCCGTTCAATCTTGGGAAGCGGCAAGCACGTTTTGCCATGCTGGGGGATATTGCCAGGCGCATAAAAACCCCTTTGGTCTATTGCAATTGCATTGGAGGGAATGACCAATTGATTTTCGATGGTAATTCCGCAGCCTTTGATGCTCAGGGCAACCAAATGACCACACTCAGCGCGTTCGAGGAGGATTGCCAGGTGGTTGATACTTCTGATCACGGTGGCTCAAGACATGAGCCCGTGCCCATGAGCACAGAAGAAGAGTGCTTCAAGGCGCTGGTCCTCGGTCTGCGCGATTATGCTCGAAAGTGTGGTTTTTCAAGAGCCTGTTTGGGATTGAGCGGCGGAATTGATTCTGCGCTCACGGCTGTCATTGCTTGTGAAGCCCTTGGGCCGGAAAATGTTCATGGCCTGACCATGCCCAGTGAGTATTCATCAAGCGGCAGTGTTGATCACTCCATAGAGCTGGCGACAAAGCTCGGCATGCAATGTGACTGTGTGCCCATCAAGGATGCTTTCGAGGCGGTCAAGTCAGCGATGAATCCGGTTTTTGGTGACCTTGCCGAGGATATCACCGAGGAGAACATGCAGGCACGCATTCGCGGGCTCTTTCTCATGTCTCTTTCGAATAAGACAGGACGTCTTTTGCTCACGACGGGAAACAAAAGCGAGCTCGCTGTCGGCTACTGCACGATGTATGGTGACATGTGTGGAGGGCTTGCGGTCATCAGTGACTTGCCAAAACTACAAGTCTACGCTCTTTCCAGGTGGATTAACCGTGAACAGGAGCTTATTCCCTGGGAGACCATCGACAAGCCACCCAGTGCCGAGCTGCGTCCCGATCAGAAAGACCAGGATACGCTGCCTCCCTACGAGGTTCTCGATGCTGTGCTTGAGCTCTACGTCGAAAAGCATCTTTCAGGTAGTGAGATCATTGAAAAACACGGTTTTGATGAGAATCTGGTTCGATGGATTCAGCGTCGTGTTGATCTTAATGAGTGGAAACGTTTCCAGGCTGCTCCTGGCCTCAGGGTCACATCCAAGGCCTTTGGCATGGGTCGCCGCATGCCTCTTGCGCAACGCTACACCGATTAGCTAGAGTATTAACCAGGTATCGAGATGAAGAAATCGGAAGCGCGTGAAATCCTGGGCTTGGAGCCCAATGACGACCCGCGTGCTTTTCGCTCGGATTTTGAAGAGACGCTGGAATACAAGCAGGATCTGGTTAAGAGCGCACCTAATGATGAGCTGAGATTTGGCTATCAGCAGGATTTGCTGGAGTATAAGGCGGCTCTGCAGGTGGTTGTGGGCAGGAAGAAACTGCGGCCGCATGCTGATTTCATGATCGTACTGCTACTGATAGCCGTCGTGGCTTCAGTAGGATGGTGGGGTTATCAATGGCATCAGAAAGAGTGGTATGTGGACATGAAACGCGGTGTCGAGCTTGCTGAATGGCGTGCTGCCGGTTTGTCTGCCATTGCTGCACGCAAATGGGATCAAGCCCAAGAGGCTTTCCGGGAGATTGATAAGATCGAGCCGGGTTCAGTCATTGCGGAGGAGGGGTTCAACGCCATTGAACAGGGCAAGATTGACGAGCGCAATCAGCAGATTTCCTACACACTTGGCGAGAGCCAGGCGGCACTTGAAGCTGGTCGCTGGGATGAGGCTGAGAGACTTGCCCAGTCAATCATTGCCCTCGACCCAGAGAACGAGGCAGCACAGCGCAAGCTGCTCATCATTATCCGGGAGAGAAAAAAACAGGAGCTGGCTTTGATGCTAGATACAGTGTCTGAAGCCATAGAGGCAGATGACATTACTGCGGCCCGGCAAGCACTGGCTCAATTGAGACAAAAAGATCCTCAAAACACCGCCATCAAGGAGCTTTCTCATCGCATCAAAACAAAAGCAGAAGAAATAAGGTTGCGCCATGAGCGAGCGGAAAGCTTGTATCAGCAAGCTACGGCACTTGATACGGGTGAGTATTCAGCGCCAGCAATGATACTGCTTGAGGAAGCTGCCAGACTCAACCCAACAGCAGATAAAATCACCCATCTCTATAAAAAAATGGGGGGCTACGCGCGTGCTCTCAGAGTGCCTCAGGACTACCCCACGATACCAGCAGCCATCGTCGCAGCGCGTCCGCGCGACATCATTCGGGTAGCAGCAGGTAAGTATACAGAGCCACTCTACATTGACCGCCCCATCAAGCTCATGGGCAGCCCCGAGGGTAATACAGTGATTGAGCTGCCCGCAACAGAAGCAGCGATGATCACCGTCACGCCGACTGCCATTGGCACGCATATCAGCGGCTTTGAGTTGCGGCATGTGGGCTTCGACCACAGCAAGGATCGATTTTCAGGCATTACCATCCAGGCCAAGGATACCACGGTCTCCTCATGCACCATTGTAAGAACAGCAGGTCATGGAATTGCCGTCCTTGAAGGCGGCCAGGGTAAAATCAGGGGCTGCAAGATCCTTGAGGCCGGATGGGACGGCATTTCAGTTTATGGTGAGCAGAGCGCAGCTGAAATATCCGATACCCTGTGCCAGAACAATATCCAGCATGGTATCGGCTTCTGGCAAGGTGGCAGCGGGATGGTGACGAACACAAAAGCCCTTAAAAACGGCCTGTGTGGAATTGTCGCCATGGGCGCAGGAACCAGCACAAACCTTGGCTCCAATGTTTGCTCAGGCAACCGGGAGGCTGGGATTCTCATATCCGAGGGTGTATCCGCCAAGCTCACGGCGAACACCTGCGAGCAAAACCTCCTCAGCGGAATTGTCGCGCGGGGGCAGGGGACCGAGATTGCCATGAACGGCAATGTCACCAATGCCAATCGCCAGGCTGGTATTCTCACCCATGATGGAGTCAAAGTGCATGAGTTTGCTGGCAATCAGGCTAACGACAACAGGAGTCATCAAATCTGGAGAGATGCCAAGCTTAGCAGCAGCAAGCAGGAGTTTTAATTGCCTGCGCCCGCTGGTTTTTTACGCAGGAGGCTCTTTGCAATCTCGATGAATTTCTCAGCAATGGAATCCCAGCTTAAGTCGCTGACCGAACTACGTGCTCTTTCCCTAAAATTGCTATCTTGCACATAATCAAGTGCCTCCATGCAAGTCGCCAAAAACTGCGCCTCGTCTCCGTAATCGACCAAAAGCCCATTCACTTGATGATCTATGTGCATTTGTGCCGCGGCATAATCAAAGGCAACGACCACTAACCCTGATGCAAGAGCTTCGGTGACGGTGTTGCCGAATGTTTCCGTCATGCTTGGGAATATGGAAATATCGGCAGATGCGCAAATCTCTGCCAGTTTTTCGCCGTGGGTGAACTTGTAATGGATGTAATCCGGATTTTCGCGGGCAAAGCGTTCCTGAGATGGGCCGTCTCCAACGACCACGCAGCGTGCAGCCGGATTTGCTTGCACTAATTGTTTGAAGGCCCTTGCCAGGAGATCTAGGTTCTTCTCCGGAGATATTCGGGAAACAAAAATCGCCACGGGGTCTCCGGGCCCGGCCCCCCAGCTCGAACGCAGCTCATAAGATCTTTTGCTTGGGTTGAACAGATCTCCATCGACGCCCCTGCCCAATACATGCAAATTCGGATAATTTTGCATGCTCAGGTTTTCCATCACGGTCTCTGAGGGAACCACAGTGGCTGTTGCTCGCCGATGAAAGTTGAAGAGATAGCGCTCGGTGCGTTTCTCCAGAAACTTCATTCTCCAGTTTGCGGCGTATTGCGCAAAGTTGGTGTGATAGCCTGCGATGGTGGGAATTCCCAGTTCCGAGGCGGCTTTGATCGCGGCTTTGCCGAGAAAGGCTTCACCGGCGATGTAGACCACATCCGGGCCATTTCGCTGCCAATGTGCCAGCAAACGGGATTTCCGTATCAATCCAATGCTAACCGAGGCGTATTTTGGCACCCGCACTGAGATGATATTGAGCTCACTCTCGGGGTGTGGTCCCACCAGGGTGACCCTGTGCCCGGCCTTCCTGAGACAAGGAACAAGGTAAGACAGGGTTTTGGCCGCCCCATTGACATCGGGGGGGTAGGTGTCGGTGACAAACTCGATGTGCATCGGTGAAAAAGGCATTATCAGAGCCTCATTCAGGCAACGAGCCAAATATCTGAGCTTCAGAACTTTTTCGTATTGTTTAGTGCCATGTAAGTGTTAACAAAACGAGGTCAGCTCATTAGCCGTATTTAGGCCTCCAAAACACACCTGCATGACCCTGTGTTAACCTGAAATGTCCGATCACCCAAAATCCCCGGATTTCAAAAAAGCCCTTATTCTGCAAGGGGATTGGGAAGCAGGTCTCTGCAATGCTGCCCTAGATCTCATGGATACCGGCAAGCAGGTGACCAAAGTCATTTTTCATGCAGGCGACTGGATTTACAAGCTGAAGGGCGTTCCATGCATTAAATTTGATCAACCCATTGACAACTTTGAAAACTGGCTGCGTCATCGTATTCAAGCAGGCAGCATTGACTGTGTTGTTCTCTATAATCAGTATCGCCCGTATAACCAAATCGGGTGGGACATCGCGCGAGACCTGGATATCGAGTGCCTCGTCTTTGAACAAGGTCTTTTGAGGCCGGACTATTGCACGATATACTCACGCGAGATGGATCAGTTCAACTACCTCTCCAAACGATGGTCCTCACTGCCTGATGACTCTCATGCCCGGGCTAATGTCATCGAGCTGGAACCTCTTGGGAGAATGAGCACTCCATGCAAAATGGTTCAGTTCGGCCTTTATTACAGCTTCGCCAGATTCATGACAGTGGTATGCCGCAAATATCGGCACTACGTGGACCAAAGGAAAATGAATTTCAGACATCACCTGATGGCCCTTGTGCGAGGCGCTTTACGTTTCCAGGGGCGCGATAAACAAAAGCGCTTTGATCAGATTTTTGCTAACGAATGGTCCGGCAAATACTACATCGCTCCGCTTCAGGTGCACTTGGATAGCCAGATCACTCAGCGCTCGAATTTTCAGGGTATGGAGCAATTTATAAGGAAGGTATCGCGATCTTTCCTCAAAAACGCCCCTCATGGAACACGCTTGATTTTCAAGGTTCACCCTGTGGACCGGGGTTACAAGGATTACACCAAGCTGATAAAATCGCTCCAAGCGCAGGCTGGGGGGCACCGCATCCTTTACCTGGATCGTATCCATTTGCCGACAGCGCTCGATCATGCAAGGGGCTGTGTGACCATCAACAGCTCGGTGGGCTTATCCGCCCTCATTCACAACACCCCAGTAATCGCGCTCGGGGTCGCGGCCTACGATCATGATGAATTGTGCTACCAGGGGGGGCTGCATTCCTTCTGGTTGAATCATGGCGGGGTAGACCGTGACGCAGTAAGATCTTTCGTTAAGCTCTTGGAGCAAACTTCCCAGGCACACGGCACACTGTACCAGCGCCTGTATGCGTCGTATGGCCACAGCAAGATCGTATGGCCTGAGCCATTCAAACCCCTATTTGATTCGGAGAAAGGCCCCAAGAAATTAACCAGAAAGCCAAGATCTGCTGCAAGGCCACCTTCAAAGCTTGAACAAATCACCGTACCCAGTAATTAAACTTCATGAGCAAATCACTCCTCATCATATCAAGTCTCATACCGGCATTTCTAATAAGTGGATGCCAATGGTCCTCAGAGCAGGGGCCGACTCGACTCAAGTCCATACAGAAAGCCCAGCAGAGAGGCACACATGAGACCGACGAGTATGAAATCATAGACATCACAACCGAGAACATAGCTGCATACAACAAGAAGCAAAATCCTCCGAAAAGCGCGTTGCCCCGTGTCGACTGGAGCAGAACATACTCGGATGCAATTCGGCCCTATGACAAAATCAGCATCCAGGTTTTCGGCACCTCGGAGGCAGGAGGGCCTGCTCAAGCTTCCATTTTTGGACCTCTGGAAGTGCCCCAGTCAGGTGTGGTCTCCATTCCTTATGCGGGGGAATTCAACCTTTTGGGCAAGCAGCTTTCAGAAGTTCAGAAAGAAATTGGGAGAGCCTACTCCACCGTTTTCAGTAGCGCCCGCATGTCGATCGTCAGAGTCGAGCGATTGCCGCTCCGCGCCAACGTTATTGGCATCGCTCGTGCCCCTGGTCAGCAAATCATCGACAGGAAGGGGGTCAGCTTGGCAGACCTTGTGGCAAAAAGTGGGGGAACCACCCTTGAGCCTTTCACCTGTGAATATCTCCTTCACAGAAGCGGCTCTACCTATCAGTTGAGCAATAAAGACATTACCAACCGTAATGTTCTTGCTCAGGATGGTGATATTCTTGAAATCCGCAAGAGTGCTGAACGATCAATAACCCTTCTGGGAGCGGTAAATCGTCCCGGCACCTATCCCTTTCCCAGTCATGACAGCAAGCTGGATGATGTGATCGGGCAGGGAGGGGGTTTCCGCGAGGATAGCGCAGACATCAAAGGGGTCTTTATATTCAGAAAAATGCCATCACAAGTTACCAACATCTATCGATTTAATCTCAGCGAGCCAGACGGAGTTATCGGGGCAAGCGAGTTTGCAGTACATGGCAATGATATCGTCTATGTCACCGAGGCATCCCTTACCAGATGGAATCGCACAATCCGTAATATCCTGCCCTTTAGTCAGGTGAACAATTTCTCGCGGTTCGGGGCCTATTAAGATGCCTCCACAAATGCTTCTATGGCGATAAGGATACAGGAGCATTCTCCGTGGAAGAGTCAGGTGCTGGTCATCAAGGCCCTGCTCAAGCGCGAGCTAATAACGCGTTTTGGCAAATACAAGCTGGGGGCCATATGGATTCTCACTGACCCCTTGCTGTCTGTCTTGTATCTGGGACTAATATTGGGCCCTTTCATGAGTAGGTCCACGGGTGAGATACCCTATATCTTCTTTATCTTGTGCGGCTTCATGCTGCTGAATACGTGTACTGGATGCATCTCGGCCGGCATCAGTGCGATCAGTGCTAACCAGGGGCTCCTGGTGTTTAAAAAAGTGCAGCCCATTGATCCCTATGTGGCCCGGTTCTTTTTCCAGCTATGTATCAACGGCTTTGCCTTGGCGTTCTTCTGTGTGGTAGCCTATTGGCTCGGGCTGGTGATCTCGCTTGAGAGAATACCACAAGCGATCGCCTGCGTATTGATCACCTGGCTTATTGGATCCGGCTTTGGGCTGCACGTCGGTATTGCTTCTACCAAATTTAAGGAGGTTGAGAAGATCGCGGCCTACATGCCACGGCCGCTGCTGTTTTTCTCCTGTGTTCTGCACCCTCTCAACGGCCTGCCGCCAGAAATACAAACAATCCTACTCTACAACCCTCTGGTGCACACGATTGAGTCCCTGAGAATCAATTTTTTCCCCGGCTACCATGCAGAGGGGGTTAATCTGTATTATCCTCTCGCATGGGCTCTGTGCTGCTGTGCTTTTGGCCTGATGTCCTATCGTAATAACCGGCATTTCCTGACTCAGAGATGATCAGCATACGCAATGTTACGAAGTATTACCCCATGAGGAAGGGGCAAGTTCATTATGTGCTCAAGGATGTCAATCTGGAGATCCCAAGCCATCATAGTGTGGCGATCATAGGTCCCAATGGTTCTGGTAAGAGCACTCTGCTCAGAATGATAGGTGGAGCTGAAGCACCTAATTCCGGCTCTATTGTAACCCGGTCGAGAATTTCCTGGCCGCTGGGACTCGGGGTCGGCTTCCAGGGTTCCCTGACGGGCCGACAGAATATCGATTTTGTGTGCCAAATTAACGGGCTCAATCAGGAACAGAGAGATCAAGTTTTAGAGCAGGTCATCAATTTCGCCGAACTGGGGAAATTTTTTGACATGCCGGTCAAGAGCTATTCCTCAGGCATGCGTGCCCGACTCGGATTTGGTCTCTCTATTAGCTTTGACTTCGATTGCTATCTGATTGATGAATTGACCTCGGTTGGTGACATCATTTTCAAAAAGAAGGCAAAGAAAGCGTTCCAGCAAATCAGCAAAACATCCTCGTTGATTTATGTATCCCACAGTCTTGGCAGCTTGAAGAAATACTGTCAAAGCGGCATCTTCCTGCGAGAGGGGGAGGCGACCTATTATGAGAAGGTCCAGGATGCGATCGATGCATACGAGGCATACATCAAAGACAGGGGAGGGTCTTTGAAGAGATCAGCCAGGAAGACGCCAATGGCGAGCAAAGCGGCAGTAAGAAAAAAGGCTCGAAAATTGGCCCGTAAAATAGCTCGCAAGATGGCAAGGAAGATGGTCGATAAGACGGACGAGAAAAGCACGAACCAAGAGTTTCAACCCAAACAAAATGATCTTTAATTTGAACAGAACAATAAAAGTATGGAGTATTGCAGCACTCTGCGCTCTACCCGTCACCTATTTATGCTTTATCGCGCAAGACAGGTTTCAAGCGACTTCTCATTTCTCTGTCGTTGTGGAGGAGAATAGCAATGTGGAGGCCTCCATGGGCTTGTTAAACATGGTCACTGGAACCAATAGCGGCGCCACGGATGATCAAATTGCCATTGGCTTTATCAACTCTTCAGATCTTTTGTTTGAGCTAGAGGAGAAGTTCAATCTCATCGACCATTACACAGCGCCGGAAAGGGATTTTTTATTCAGGCTCGACCGTGACGCATCAACCGAAGACAGGCTTAAATATTATAGGAAGAAAATGACAGCACAGCTGGATGCGCACTCAGGCCTCATTCATCTCACTGTAGAGAGTTTTTCTCCTGAGCTTTCCAGAGACTTGTCCCAGTATATTCTCGATAAAACGGAGGAATTCATCAACAAGCTCAACAAGGAAGTTGCTGCCAAACGCCTTGCCTTCGCTCGTGAGGAAGTAGACCGAGCCCAGACAGTCATTAAGGAGAATGAGCAAGCTCTACTGGACTTTCAAAACAAGAATAAGATTATTCAACCAGAGGCTATCATCCAGGCTCAATTGGAGGCGATCCAGACCCTACGGCTTGAAAAGATACGCAAGGGTATCGAGCTGGCCACGCTGGAGGCGAGCTCTCCCAATTCCCCGATCAGAAGCTCCCTCGTCACGACTATAGAAAATTTGGAGCACGAAATAAGAAACCAGGAAGAGGCTCTTTCAGGTCCCGAAGCGCAAAAGCTCAACCAGATTCTGGCTCAGTTCAAGGAGCTGCAGCTCAACCTCGAGCTCGCATTGAATTTACGCAAGGGGGCAGAGATTATTTTGGAAAAAACGCGCACCGAGGCAATTGCAACCTCACGCTTCTTCTCCGTCATCCAGCATCCTTATTTGCTGGACGAATACACACACCCACGTCGTGCCTACCTGTCGATTACGTCAGTCGTGGTGATACTCTTACTTCTGTACATATCACGCGCTATACTGGCGTCTATTTATGACCGGGTTTAGTGTATGCTTTATAGAATTCATCTTAAGCTTGGGTGGTAAACCGGCGATCAAAAAGTCACAATTTGACAGGTTGCACTAGCGAAACTAAGCCCCTCGTTCGGGGCTCAACAAGACGTCTACCGCCTGCACTCCGTTTTTGAGTGGGGCCACATCACCTTTCACCATCACAACTATTTTCTTATAAGCTTCGATGTTGATATCCTCTAAATTGAAGGAAAAGCCACACGCGCCTGTGTTGTGCAAGCCTTGATCGCGAGGCCCTATGCGAAGTTCTTCCGCCCTGACAGTTGAGAACAAAGTGTCATCAAAATACAACTCTACCTCAGGACTTGCGTTTTTATTGTGAACAAACGCCGCCCATCCTTTGATCTCTGTGGAAGTAAACTTGCCGATCTGGCCTATCGCTTTACCTGCTCTGCTCGCATCAAGGTATGCTGAGGGGTTGGGAGTGATGAATTCCAGAGCTCTATTTTTATTTGGGGCAAGGTCGCGAATGTCAGTATTTATAGAGATAAGCAAATCAATGAAATACTCCTTGTTGTGCAAAATTTTGTCTGCTGAAACCAGCAACATTGGTTTGTTGGATCTAGAGATAAAATCGATTATTTTTTCGTATTTTTGCAAGGCACCCCGTAGCCCTTTCGTGAGATCAATACCCATGGATATCTTATTCCTATTAGCAATGGAAAAAATATCTTTGAAAATAATTATATAGAAAGGATTCTCGAATGCCTGTTCGACTTTATCGAGATAATCTAGAGATCCAGGTCGTTTCCATGCCCACAAATCATGCTTAGCAGTATATTCCCGAATGATGTTCTTAGCGTCGTTTAGCTTTAATTCCTCAAAAGCACTACTGAGGCGGGTGTCCTCAAAAACTGGAGCGCAAGATTGGTCGCCTGTAA
>JBNACB010000013.1:0-43218 GCA_049632765.1 Akkermansiaceae bacterium
CAAAGAAGTCATTGCTCAGGGTTCCGGGGCGGTTGGTCAGCACACCCGTTGGTGAGCCATCAGCATTCGTGCCCAGGACACGCATGCCTCCAAGAAGCACGGTCATCTCCGGGGCAGTTAGCGTGAGTAGCTGCGCCTTGTCGATGAGCAGGGTTTCAGCGGGTACCGTATATTGCCCCTTGAGGTAGTTACGGAAGCCGTCCGCGATCGGCTCGAGTGCTTGGAAGGACTCGACATCGGTCTGCTCCTGGCTGGCATCAACCCGGCCTGGTGTGAAGGGAACGGTGACCTCGTGGCCGGCAGCCTTTGCAGCCTGCTCAACACCGGCGCATCCTGCCAGCACGATAAGATCTGCCATGGAGACCTGCTTGCCTCCTTCTGCGGAAGCGTCGAACTCAGCTTGGATGCCCTCAAGTACTTGGAGGACCTGTGCGAGTTGCTCAGGTTGATTCACCTCCCAGTCTTTCTGGGGAGCGAGGCGAATGCGAGCACCATTGGCACCACCGCGCTTGTCTGAGCCACGGAAGGTGGATGCTGATGCCCACGCTGTTGAAACGAGCTGGGAGACAGTCAACCCGGAGGCGAGCACCTTTTCCTTGAGCGTGGCGATGTCACTGCTGTCGATTATGGCTTGAGTGGCCTCGGGCAGGGGATCTTGCCAGATGAGCTCCTCAGCGGGAACTTCCGGTCCGAGGTAGAGGTCACGGGGGCCCATGTCACGGTGGGTCAGCTTGAACCACGCACGGGCGAAGGCATCGGCAAACTGGTCAGGATTCTCCAGGAAACGACGTGAAATCTTCTCATACTCGGGGTCAAATCTCAGAGACAGGTCCGTGGTAAGCATGGAAGGTGCGATCTTTGTGTCAGCGTCATGAGCGTGAGGAACGGTGCCTTCACCGGCATTGTCCTTGGGCTTCCACTGGTTGGCACCTGCAGGGCTCTTGGTGAGCTCCCACTCGTAACCAAAAAGGTTTTCAAAGTAGTTGTTACTCCACTGGGTGGGGGTAGTGGTCCAGGTGACTTCAAGGCCACTGGTAATGGTGTCGCCACCCTTGCCGGATCCGTAGCTGCTGGTCCAGCCGAGACCTTGTTCCTCGATGCTTGCGGCCTCAGGTTCCGGTCCCACGTGATCGGCAGGTCCGGCACCGTGGGTTTTGCCGAAGGTGTGCCCACCTGCAATGAGAGCAACGGTTTCCTCGTCGTTCATTGCCATACGCGCGAAGGTTTCACGAATGTCATGGGCGGCTGCCACGGGGTCAGGGTTGCCGTTGGGACCCTCGGGGTTGACGTAAATCAGACCCATTTGGACAGCTGCCAGCGGGTTTTCCAGATCGCGCTCTCCAGTGTATCGCTTGTCATCGAGCCACTCTTGTTCCGTGCCCCAGTAAACGTCGTGATCCGGCTCCCAGGTATCCTTGCGGCCACCTCCGAAACCGAAGGTTTTGAAGCCCATGGTCTCGAGTGCGACGTTGCCGGTGAGGATCATCAGGTCTGCCCAGGAGATTTTGCGGCCGTATTTTTGCTTGATGGGCCAGAGTAAGCGGCGTGCCTTGTCCAGGCTGGTGTTGTCCGGCCAGCTATTGAGCGGGGCAAAGCGCTGCTGGCCACGGCCACCACCTCCGCGGCCATCACCGGTGCGGTAGGTGCCAGCACTATGCCATGCCATGCGGATGAAGAAGGGGCCATAGTGGCCATAGTCTGCTGGCCACCATTCCTGGGAATCGGTCATCAGGTCTGCGAGGTCCTTTTTCAGGGCGTCGTAATCGAGGCTTTCAAACTCTGTTTTGTAATCAAAATCATCACCCATGGGGTCCGACTTGGTGGAATGCTGATGAAGGAGTTCAACTTTGAGGTGGTCCGGCCACCAGTCTTTGTTGCTGGTGCCTTCACCTGCGCCGTGATTAAAAGGGCATTTGGATGCTGTAGACATGATTTTCTGTGTTGGTTGGAATTACGATAGAGGCAAATTCAAGCCAGAGGAATTTGCATGCAGTCACGAAGCCGGTCAACTGGTAAAAAATGCATTGTGTGGCATTCTGACCACCCGAGCTTCGACGGGGCTTAGGAAGGGGGTGAAGACTATCAATAATGGCTCTATGATCATCGCCATTGCCTCATATAGGCGACGATATCAGCGACGTCCTGGGCGCTGAGTCCCAGTTGGTCTGCCGAGAGCATGAGGGATCGATTCAAGTTGTGGGGCCTGCCATCGATGAATCCGCGTGGAATCATTTGGGTTTGGCCGCCTGTTGATTTGATGATGACAGGGTCTGACTCGCTGGTAATGAGTCCATGGATTTCACCACCGGCTTTGAGTTTGACTACTTTTCCTCCGTAGCCGTGGGCGATATCGTGGGAGGGCTCGATGATGGCGCGCGCGATGACTTCACTTGGCTGACCAATACCCCATGCTTTGAGAGCTGGTCCGTAGCTGGGGCCAGCAAGCGTTGGCTCTCCGACTTGGTGGCACATAATGCACCTTGTCATGGTTGCTCTGCCACGATCAATGTCACCTTTGAGAGCCAGCACATCTTCAACCTTGTAGCTGGGTTTGGCGGTGGGGGCTGGAACGGTGACGGCAATAGGTTTGATTTTGGACGGGTCATAGATGCCCCGTGTTTTGAGCTCACCTGCGATGTTGTATGCTTTCCATTCTCCGAGGCCGTTGCGCAGCAGCCAGAATGAAGCATCAGCCTTGGTGCGATCATTGTCGGCGAGCTCCAGCATGGCATCGACCGATGCCTTGTGGTTGATAAATGCAAGTGACTCCACCGCAAAGCTCCGCGCTTCCGGCGAGAGTGAGGGGTGTAGGGCTCTAGCTTTGAGATCGGAGACAGCAACTGAGGGCCAGAGGCGCCAGGTAAGCCTGGCGAATTGGTCTGACCATTCGTGTGGCTCTCCGGGCTGCATGGCTTGTTTGATGGCGAGCCAGATTTCGTTTTCCTGATTAGCTGCTCCCAGGCCTATGGCCTCAATGGCATTTTTGTCAGTGTGATCTACCTGGGGGGCGAGGATTGCAAAGATAGCCTTGGTCTGCTCCGCGGGCAGGTCACGCAGGGAGAGGGCAACATCTCGACGCACACCGGGATCCGGATCGTTGGCGAGTTGCTTTGCGTAGGGGAGAATAGCCGTGCCTTGCGAGCCGATGGGGTTGATGCGGCGTAAGGCCCGGTAGGCGGTGAGACGAACATGGGGCTGGGCAGAGCTCAACAGCTTAACACACTCGGCTTTTCCCTGATCACCGAGATGAGGCAGTAGCCAGATTGCTCGGGCGGCGATGTGTTTGTTGCTGTGCTTGAGAAGCTTGTTCAGCGCAGGCAGTGTTTTTGCCCCATGCTTTTTGAGGGCGCGAAAGCCCAGATAGCGGGTATTGATGGCAGGGCTTGAGAGGGCGGTGATCGCACCATCCACGGTCTTCAGATCAAAGTCACTTACTTTGCTCTTAAAGCCTTTGGGTGCGATACGGTAGATGGTGCCCGAGCAAGAACGGTCACTATCTCCGTGGCCACCAACACGAGGGTCATACCAGTCGCAAATGTAGATTGCACCGTCTGGGCCAACGCTGATGTCCGAGGGGCGGAAGAGGATTTTATTTTGGTCGTGATCGCCTTTTCCACGGCCAACAAAGTCTGAACCTGCGTATTTTTTGTCCGGGTTGGAGGTGATGAGATTGCCTTGTTCAAGCTTGAAGGTGGCACCTTGTGGTTCCGGATGATAATGGAAGATGGTGTTTTTTCCGGGTTCGGCTGAGAAAAAGGCTCCATTGAATCGTTCCGGCAGAGCGCCGTTTTCATACATGGTGACACCGGTGGGAGATCCTCCTCCGTAGATGTGGCCGACATCCATAGTACCCGGATCTAATTGGCGCCAATGAGCACTGCCATGGTTCTGGCCGGGGCGTTTGACACTCCTGTAGAGTTGTTTGGCATCCCGGGTAAAGTAGCCGGCAGATCCGTACTCAAGAATGTAGGAGACTCGGCAGGCCGGGGGATCATCGTTGTCATTCTGGAACGCATTGCCGAAGGAATCCAGAGACTGCTCATAGGAGTTGCGGTATCCCTGACCGACAATTTCACAGTCAGTGCCATCCGGGTTCATGCGAACGGTGAATCCTGATGACCAGATGTGTCCATCATCAGAGCGCTTGCCCGAGGCAGCGAGATGGTCGACATACCAAACACCTCCGCCGCCTTTGTAAGGGCCGCCCATGTAGAAGTTCTTGCCTGAGCGATCCTTGAAGACAGCACCACAGTTACCGTTGTTGAAATAGAACTTTCCGTCAGGTCCTGCAGTGAGTGAGTGAAGTGAGTGGTCGTGGTTGCCGGCATTGAAGCCTGTGAGAAGCACTTCGCGTTTATCAACGGCAGGGTCGAATTTAAGGTCGCGATTGACATCGGTGTAAACCAGCAACTCCGGGGGTTGTGATACATAGATGACATTATCAAAGACGGCAACTCCCAGAGGTGCCACAAGCCCTTTTTCCTGAACAAAGGTATGGGACTTGTCGCATTTGCCGTCGCCATCTGTATCTTCAAGAACAGCGATGCGGTCGCCACCAGGCCGACGGCCATTGTGGCGCCGGTAGTTGACTCCCTCAGCAACCCATATCCGACCCTTGTGGTCGATGTCCATGTTCGTGGGGTTGTATAAATAAGGTGAAGTGGCCCAAATGCTAACCTCAAGGTCGTCGGGTAGTGAGAATTGATCAAGTTTTACATACTCAGGCTCGTGATCAGATTCCCATTCACTCTCAATGGGGTGAGTGATCGGTCCGGGTTTGTGAACAGAGAAGCGAACAGCTGCCGAGGTGGGTTTGCCATTGCGAAGGGCTCCTCCATCATCAAGGCCAGCCAATGCTGTGAAGGTTACAGCATTTGCGGGCACGTTCAGGACAATGGTGGATGAAGCGTGAGTGCCGAGGCCAGTATCGTATTTTTTGCCATCAACAATGAGAGGTTTGTTCTCAACATTGAGGTTGTATTTGAGGCTGCCCCAAGCCTGCGTGGCGCTGGCAACGTGTTTTTTCTCAATAGCTGTGCTTTCACCATTGGCATCAATGAATGTCGGGTTGATCCAATTGGCCCAGTCATGATCTTTGCTGCCAAGATCGCTGACGTGGAGCTGTATCTGAGCCAAACCCTTGATGTTAACGCTGACAAGGTGGCTGCGCTTTTGACCTGAGGCCCGCAGTTTCGGGCTTTGGATGAGTGATGAAGACTCGTTACTTACTGGAGCTGTTTTTTTTTTAGCTTCAGATGCCGCTTTTTCCCTGTCTCTGCGTTCTTTTGCTTGTTCGGCCTTCAGTTTGGCCGCGGCACGCGCTTTGAGATCCGGCTGAGCCATGGGCTTTTGCTTGAGGAGATCGGGAGTGGGGAGTTGCACGGGTTTGCCCTCTACTGGCCGGTCCAGATTGGCGTTGAGCATCTCCAGGGTAACGGGTTTGGATGGCACACCTCCCTCGGGAATCTCGGCGCGTGCCAGCCAGACGATGGAGTTGAGCACCAGCTTGCGGAAGTCATCGATGGCCCAGTTGCGGTGGTAGTGGCCGCCAACGAAGCCGATGCCACGGCCACCCTTGCCGGGCTCGGGGTCACGGCACCACATGAGTGCCTGCTCCGTGCCGAAGCATTTCTCACCGTACTCGTTCCAGAGGTTGATGTAGCGAACAACCCGGTCAGGAGTTGGAATTGCCGTGGCTAGTGAATAACAGTGCTGGCATTCATCCTTGGTGGGGAAGCGCATATTCCAGTAGAACTCGTCATAGGCCGTGATCGGCTTGTCCAGGCCATTGGATACCGGGTGTTTTTCCCTGGCAGTCATGTCGGCAATCCAGTGGGGGTTAACCGACCAGCCGGTCTCCATATACCCCCCGATCCAGTGCTTGAAGTATTTTTCCCCGACCTCCTTGCTGGGGTGGACACCGTAGTGCATGAACATAATGCCCATTCCTGACTTCACCTTCTCGTCGAGAAATTCAACCTTGTTGCCAAGCCGGCCACCGGCGTCTGCGTAAATGATACAGGCGTCCACTCCGTCAAAAATAGACTCGTCCTTGGGCCAGCCATACCAGTGAACCTTGGCCTCCACGTCGAGACCGCTCTCGTTGAGAGCATCGGCGAGTAGCATGCAGCCGGCACGGAATTCATGTTCCCCGTTGCCGTGGCTTGGAGGGCCCGCAAGGAAGAGGATTTTCTTCTTGGCGTGGACCGGGATTACAAGGAGTGAGAGGGCAATGAGAAGGGTGAACAGTTGAATGAGGTGTTTCATGATGCTTGCAAGTGATACGCTACACATGGGAGGCTATGTTTCAAGGTTTTCAGCCTAAACAAAGCGTAAGATTATCCCCTTATAGGGGGTACGGAAAAACAGACGGCCGTGTGGCCGTCTGTGCAAAACTTGAATCTGGTAAGTTGGATTCTGCTCCTGTGCGGGTTGGTAGCGAGTCCAGCTTACGGAAGATTGGGGAGCTCAATAAAGCCCTCCAGCTTGCGGATACGTGTGGGATGGCGCATTTTACGCAGAGCCTTGGCTTCGATCTGGCGAATGCGCTCACGGGTAACCTGGAACTGACGACCGACCTCTTCAAGGGTGCGGGAGTAGCCGTCCTTGAGGCCGAAGCGTTGCTCAAGTACCTCGCGCTCACGCTCGGTGAGCGTATCGAGAACGTCGCCAATCTTCTCCTTGAGCATGGCAAAGCCGGCTTCCTCCATGGGGTTCTCTGCTGCCTTGTCCTCGATGAAATCTCCGAATGAGGTGTCGTCGGAATCACCTACAGGAGCTTGTAAAGAGATCGGCTGCTGAGCCATTTTGAGAACCGCGCGCACACGCTCAACGGGAAGGTGAATTTCCTCGGCGATTTCGTCCGGACTTGGCTCACGACCGTATTCTTGCACGAGCTGCTTCTGCACGCGCATCAGCTTGTTGATGGTCTCGATCATGTGCACAGGAATGCGGATCGTCCGCGCCTGGTCTGCAATGGAGCGGGTGATTGCCTGGCGAATCCACCATGTAGCGTAGGTGGAGAATTTGTAGCCACGGCGATACTCGAATTTCTCCACGGCTTTCATGAGTCCCATATTGCCCTCCTGAATCAGATCAAGGAAGGAAAGGCCTCGGTTGGTGTATTTTTTGGCGATGGAAATAACAAGGCGTAGGTTGGCTTCCACCATTTCGGTTTTTGCCTGATATGCCTCGCGAGTGCGGACACGGAGGTTTTTGCGTGCGGACGAGAAATCCTCAGCTTTGTGCCAGGCAAGTTGTTGAAGCTCGCGGATCTTGGTCTTAAACTCCTTGTCATTGGGATGGCTCTTGAGCTTGCGGTCATATCTCCAGAGCTTTTTCTGGTTGTCTTCCACTTCCGCATTGAAATCTTCAACGACCTTCTGCTTGTAGTAAAAGCGGTTGTAGAGTCTGGCTATGGATACCAGATTTTTGTCAAAGTTTTCGATCAGCTTCTTTTTGCCACGTGGGTTTTTAGCCTGGAGTTTGCGGAAGATCTGATCGTTATCCTCATGAAGGTTGCGCACCTGCTCACAGAGTTTCGGCAGGGCACGCATGTAGCGCTCGCGGCTTTCGATTTTCTTGTCCTGAATAACACGGTCAAACCGCTCCTTGCCGCGGGTGAGGCGGTCGGCGAGATTGAGGTAGCAAGAGGCAACAAAGCCAAACTTGTGCAGTTCTGAATTGGCGGCGATTTCAGCATCCTCGATGCGTTTGGAAATCTCCACCTCCTGTTCGCGAGTCAACAGAGGAACCTGCCCCATTTGCTTGAGATACATCCTGACAGGATCATCGAGAATATCGAGTTTCTGATCCGTCTTGCTCGCAGTGACATCGTCACCTTCTTTTTTGCGGTCACGATAAGAGTCAACTTCGGAGGCGTCGATGATATCGAATTCCATCTTGCGGAGGCGATCCAGAATGGCCTCTACATCAGCGGGATCCACAAGGTCATTGGGCAGGACCTCATTGACATCCTCGTAGGTCAGGTATTCCTGCTCCTTGGCAAGTTTAATGAGCTCGCGAATCTTTTCCTGAATTTCCGGTGTATCTACCCGGCTTTTGGGCGCTTTCTTCGAGGCCTTTTTCTTGGGTTTCTCGGCAGCCTCCTCGACTTTGAGCTCAGCCTTGGAGTCGTTTTTTGCGGGTTTTTTTGGCGCCTTCTTTGCTTCTTTTTTGGTGGATTTTTTCACCACCTTTTTAGCGACCTTTTTTGGGGTCTTCTTTGCCACCTTCTTAGCAACCTTTTTTGAGGTCTTCTTTACCACCTTTTTAGCTACCTTCTTGACAGTTTTTTTAGCCGCCTTCTTGGCAGTTTTTTTGGCAGCTTTCTTGGCAGCCTTCTTGGTGGTTTTCTTTGCCGCTTTTTTTACAGGCATTTTGGCCTGTTTTTTGACCGTTTTCTTAGTAGCCTTCTTCACTGCTTTTTTAACTGCCTTTTTAGGGGCTTTTTTGGTCACTTTCTTGGCTGTTTTTTTTGCCGCTGCTTTTTTCTTGGCCATGAGAATGAGGAGATGGGTAGGGAAGATGAAATTTTTGGGTACAGTTCACCCAGTATGGGCTGACACTGCTGCGCCAGAGAAGGGCGTGAATCTCAATGAGAGCGTATCATTGGTCAAGGGTAAATTTATTGTAATAAACCCTTTTTGTTGAGGTGTTTGATAGGCCTCTGCAATTGGGCGGTAGCACAGCGGCGTAGGTATTCGCACTGAAATGAGACGTTATTCCCTCACTCGCTCGATATTGGCACCAAGCATGATAAGTTTGTCGTCGATATTCTCGTAACCACGGTCGATGTGATAAAGGCGATTGATTTCTGTGGTTCCCTCAGAGCGCAGTGCTGCCAGCACGAGGGCTGCCGAGGCTCGCAGATCCGAGGCCATCACTGGGGCTCCCGACATGTTATGGGATCCATGAATCACCGCAGTGCCATTATCCACCTTGATGTCTGCACCCATGCGGGTCATTTCGGCACAATGCATGAAACGCTGTGGGAAAATGGTGTCCTCGACAACTGAAATACCGGGGGTCACGGAGAAAAGAGCAGTGAATTGTGCCTGCATGTCGGTGGGGAAGCCGGGGAATGGTGCGGTGACAATGTTGGCTCCTTTCGGCTCATGACCAGGTTTTACAGTGCAGCTCGTGCCCTCATCGTTAAATTCCACGACATGGCCTGACTCAATGAGTTTTTGTGAAGAAGGACTGAGATCTTGTTCACAGACGCGATGTAGGGTAACGCCATTTTTCGGGCATCCGGCCATGGCTGCAGCGACCATGAATGTGCCGGCTTCGATGCGGTCAGGAATGACGGTGTGTTCAGTGCCATGAAGAGTTTCAACTCCCTCAATGGTGATACGGCGGGTTCCGGCCCCCGAGATTTTAGCCCCCATCTTGTTGAGGAAATTGGCCAGATCAACGACTTCGGGTTCACAGGCAGCGGATTCGATAACTGTGGTGCCCTTCGCCAAGACGGCGGCCATCATGAGATTGTCAGTGCCCAGTACGGTGGGTCCGTGTTTACCACGGAGGTCGACTTCGTTGCCCTCCAGTCCATGTGGGGCATTGATAACCATGTTTCCTCCCTCCATGTTGATGTCAGCGCCAATGCCCTCGAGCCCCTTGAGGTGCAGGTCGACGGGCCTGTCACCAATGACGCACCCGCCGGGCAACGAGACACTGGCCTTGTGAAGTCTTGCGAGCAATGGCCCCATCACACAGATGGATGCACGCATTTTACGCACAATGTCATAGGGAGCGTTATGATCGATTTTCGCAGCGGTGATGCGCACGGTTCCACTTGAACGCTCAACCTCAGCTCCCAAAGCAGTGAGGATCTGGAGCATGTAGTTAGTGTCCGAGACATCGGGCACCCTGCGGATAATACATGGTTGATCGGTAAGTAGCGTTGCAGCGAGAATGGGCAAGGAGGCGTTTTTGGAGCCTGATATGTGCACAGACCCACTCAGGGTGGATCCGCCATGTACGAGAAGTTTGTCCATCAGCTTTTAAGGTTAAGAATAGTCGCTGTCCTTGGTCAGTGATGAGTCGTGAGCTTCGCGGAGAGCTTCATCTGTCGCAATGTTTTGCTCGGTTGGAGGGGGGGTGCCCGGAATATTCGCAATGGGGAAACGCGCAACACCACTAAGGTCTTGATGTATTGCAATATTGGTGAATTCGTTATCTTGAAGCATGGACTCAACGGCGGTTGCCTGATCGTATCCAATTTCCATGGCGATAATGCCTCCCGGGTGCAGGTGGTTGGGGGCTTGCTTAATGAAATCATGCAAGATGTCCAGCCCATCTTTTCCACCGTAGAGGGCAAGAGGAGGATCTCGATGTACTTCTGGCGAAAGGCTGGGCTCGTCTGAATCCGGAACATAAGGCAGATTGGCGACAATCAGATGAAATTTCTGCTCATCCAGCTTGGAGAAAAGATCAGACCAAAGTAATTCAACGCGGCCCAGGCCCAGAAGTTTGGTGTTTTCCTCGGCCAGGGCCAGGGCATCATGTGAGACATCCACAAGCGTTGCCGAGTGGCATCTGCCCCCAAGTTCTGCTGCCAGGCTTAATCCGAGAACGCCGCTTCCCGTGCCCATGTCCAGTAAATCAAAGCTGGAAGGTAGGTTTTGCTGCAGAATGATCGACGTCAGTTCCTCCGTCTCAGGTCGGGGTATCAGGGCCCGTGAATCGGTTTTGAATTCACGCCGGTAAAACTCTACGCTGCCAAGAATGTGCTGAAGTGGTTCACCGTTGCCTCTGCGCTTGAGTTTCTCACGCAGCGGTGTGAGCTCGTCTTCGGTCATCGGGCGATCAAACTGCATGTAGAGCTCGACCTTGGAGCATCCAAGCTGATGGGTGACCATCAGCTGCATATTCCTGCGCGCATCTTCGATGCCCTTGCTCTCCAAATAGGAGGTGCCTTTTTCGATGGTGTCGAGGACTGAGGTCATGTATCTGGAGGCGCTCTATTTCTGGCTACTTACGAACTAAATCAGAATGGGCTGGGGTTTGCCGGGGATATCAACTTCAGAGGGTGGTCCCGGGAAGTGCTCAGTTACGTAATCCTCCCAGAAATTACGGGTTTCATCAGAGATCGTCTCCGCCAGTTTGTTTTCGCAGTCATCACAAATGAGCAGGGGAAAGGGACCCTTGATGAGGGTGTTGCGGCTAAACATGGCTCCAAGGGTGAAGGTTTTTGCACTGATCCGTGCCTTGCCGCAAGTGAGACAATTCTCAATGTAGGCCTCTGTGGCGGAGTCTTGCCCAAGGGCCTGCTGCCGGGCCTCCATGTCTGCATGATCGTGCATGAAATCAAACATCGAGACTTTTGACTCTTCGGAGAACTGGTCATTGAGTCTTTCCCGGCAATCGAGACACATGGCGAATTCAAAAACGCACTCATCTCCGACAAATGATTGGTTGATGATGTGCATTTCAGCGTCGTTGAGCTTGCATGCACAGTCGCAACAATGTGTGAAAGGCTTGCCTGTCTCGTAGGAATAAAAATTTGTCAGCATCTCAGGGAGTTGTGGGTGGCTGGGATAGTTCGAGTGTCACGGGGCAGTGGTCTGATCCGTGAACCTCGGCGAGAATGTCTGCGCCCTTGACCCGATCCATGATCTGATTGGAGACGCAGAAGTAATCGATGCGCCAGCCGATGTTCTTGCCGCGGGCTCCGGCTCGGTAGCTCCACCAGGAATAGGCATCTTTTTTGTCCGGGTGAAAGTGCCGGTAGGTATCAATGAAGCCGTGCTCGATGATTTTGTCAAAATTGGCACGCTCCTCGTCTGAAAAGCCAGCGCTGTGACGGTTCTGTTTCGGGCGTGCCAAATCGATTTCCTGATGGGCCACATTGAGGTCGCCGCAGAAAATCACGGGCTTGGACTTTTCGAGTTTTTTGCAATATGTAAGGAAATCAATATCCCATTGTTGGCGGTAGGGAAGTCTGCGCAGCTCATTTTGGGAATTGGGTGTGTAGACTGTCACCAGGTGGAAATCAGGAAACTCGGCGGTGATGACCCGGCCCTCGTTGTCGTGTTCCTCGATGCCAATGCCATAGCTTGTGCTGATCGGCTCGTACTTGGAGAAGATGGCGGTACCGGAGTAGCCCGGTTTTTCGGCGGCATTCCAGTAAGTCCTGTAACCGGCTAGTTCCAGGGGAAGGTCGACCTGTTCCGCCCGTGCCTTGGTTTCCTGTAGGCAGAGAATGTCCGGCTGGTGGTCACTGATGAATTGCGCAAAATTCTTTTTAATGACAGCGCGGATGCCGTTTACATTCCAGGATGCAAGTTTCATGAAGAGTCAAGGGGGAGTGTTGTTCTAACCTGGTGGCCATGTGAGCTTGCGCCCAGCCAAAACGTGGAGGTGTAGATGAGGGACTTCCTCGCCGCCATCACTGCCGTTATTGATAACCGTACGGAATCCCGAATCCGCAAACCCCTCTTGCTTGGCAATGTTCCCAGCAGTTAGAAGAAGATGGCCAAGGATATCGATATCTTCACTACGGGTCTCTGATATCCTCGCTATGGGTTTGCGTGGCACGATGAGCAGGTGAACCGGTGCTTGAGGGTTGATGTCGCGGAAGCAGAGGCATACTTCATCTTCGTATACGATGTCTGCAGGTATTTCGCGGTCTGCTATTTTTTCAAAGAGGGTTTTTTCAGCCATGCTCATCTATTGGGTCAGGTTAAGGCGGATTTCCCGCTGATTGGGCAGGGTGGAGTGGCCATGTGTCTTTAGGAAGTCGAGGATTTCATTGTGGAGCTGCTCACAGGGAGTGGTCCAGCGCTCTACACCTCGCAGCACTTTGACGCAGTCGCGAGTTCCCGTAAAATAGAGATCCTCAACACCATGGATGCGTAGTTCCTCGATCTCGTCGTGGATCTTGTTGAAGAACGCAAGCTCGAACCCATTGCCAGCCTCCTTTGCTGCGCGCATGAGAGACAGGGTTACGGGAGGGGAGATTAATGGCAGGGTATTGGCAATCGCCGCACAGCCAATGCGCTCTAACATTCTTCTAACTCGGGAGTTAAGCTCTTCAATGGTGATGACGCGTAGCGAGCACTTGTTTTCAAGGTAATGAATGATGCCCTCCATCAAGTCCTCGATGAAAGGGAAGTCCTCTCTCTGGGCTGCCGTGGCCCCACGGGTGATGGTTTCCCGCAGCCACTCGGTGCCGTAACCGGTCACCTGATGGCGGCCAACTTGCAACACAGGACGGTTACCTACGAGGCATATCATGGTTTTGAGCGAGACATCTGGAGTGCGATTTCGGCGGTCATTGAAGAAGCTGTTGTTGGCTTATTCGGTGAAGAGTTTGCGCTGGTAAGGGTCTCTGGCCGAGCGCCGTTCGAGGGCCTGAATTTCACGAATGAATTCACCCACATCCTCAAATTGGCGGTAAACTGAAACGTAGCGAACATATGCCACGGGGTCGATATCGTGAAGCTTGGACATCACGCGGGGGCCTATACTGCTTGAGGGGACTTCAGAGAGGTGGTCCTTATGCAGTTCCGTAAGGATCTCCTCAACAGCCCGGTCTAGCCGATCCATGGGCACGGGGCGTTTTTCGCAGGCTTTGACCAGACCCCTGAATATTTTTTCCCTGTTGAGGGACTCACGGGTGCCGTCCCTTTTAACAACTTGCAGCTCGGTCCGCTCAATTTGCTCGTAGGTGGTGTAGCGGTAATCACAAGCCAGGCATACCCGCCGCCGCCGCGTCGTTGTACCGTCCTTCGACATGCGAGAGTCGATTACCTTGTCTTTAAGAGATCCACACTGAATACAACGCATAGCTGAACCGCCCACTTGGGAGCTGATGCGCCGAAGACTAGAGTAATATATGTTGTGGTATCAAAGAGAAAATCATACAATATTCAGGCATTGGCCGTGATTTCCAATGATGGTGAAATTTATTTTCAAATAGTGGGAGAGAGGCTCAGCCGGCGCGCTGAATGGATAAAAAAACAAGGTTTTTGGCGAGCCACTGTGAATAACTCGCTGGGTTTTTTATCGGCGCATTTTGGCGGGGGCTTTGATGATGCCCTCTGCGGTCTCTTTTTTGAGTCTCAGTTGACCGCATGCAGCGTTGATATCCCCGCCTTTCTCGAGCCTGAGGGTGGTATTGATGCCCTGGGCGGCGACTACGTCACGAAATGCAATGCAGTGTTCCTGCGATGGTCTTTTCCATTCGAGGCCCTCGACTGTGTTGTAGGGGATTAGATTGACCTTGGCATTAAGTCCCTTGGCTCTTTTGGCGAGAATGGCGGCTTGTTCAAGGTCGTCATTCACACCCTCAATGAGGATGTATTCGAGAGAGATTTTCTGTTTCTTGTGAGTGCGCCAGTAGTGTAAGGCATCGAAGAGCTCCTTGATTGGATATTTTTTATTAATGGGCATGATGAGATCGCGAACCTCATCAGTCGCACCATGCAAGGAGATGGCAAGGCGTATGGGCACGGGGAACTCTGCCAGCTTGCGAATTTGGGGGGCAAGCCCCGATGTTGAGACGGTAATGCTTCTGGCTCCAATGTTGAGGCCCCAGTGACCAGTGATAATTTCAAGTGCCTTGGTGAGGTTTTTGAGGTTTGCCAGAGGCTCACCCATGCCCATGAAGACAATATTGTTGATGGCCTCACCTGCATTTTTCTCTACGGAGAGCATCTGGCCAATGATCTCTGAGGCTGTCAGGTTTCTGGTAAAACCGGCAAGGCCGGAAGCACAAAATTTGCAGCCGTAGGCGCAGCCAACCTGGGATGACACGCATATGGTTTTGCGTGACGATTGTTTGCCTTTCAATCCGACAGAGGCAGGGATGAACACGGTCTCAACATAGCGGCCGTCATGCAGACGGAAGAGAAACTTGCGGGTGGTGTCGGAGGCACCCTTGGTCTCAATGTGCTCCAGGTTGTTGAGATGGTATGTCTCTGCAAGCTGTTGACGCAGATCCGCTGGCAAGTTGGTCATTTGCCCGATCTCGTCCACGCGCTGCTGGTAAATCCACTCAAGGGTCTGTTTGACGCGATAAGGCTTTTGTCCCATTTCTGCAAACAGGGATTCCATGTCACTCAGAGAATAACCCAGGAGGGAAGTTGGAGCAGATTGAGCTGTATGATCAGTGTCGGTCACGCAGTGCTTTTAGCATGATTTCATGGAATGGCACGGATGATTTTGCGCGCTTGATCCCCGCAGAGCTTGGATGACGTATTCCGGTGCGAATCAAGCTTGATTATAGTGTGATTTCATTAATGCTGGTGAACACAACTAATTATTTTATTCTCACTATGAGCTCTATTGCCAACAATCTCGTCGAAACTGTGGGTAACACCCCACTCGTCAAACTCAATAATGTCACCAAGGATTTGGATGCTGAGATTCTGGTCAAGGCCGAGTTTTTCAATCCGCTCTTCAGCGTTAAGGACCGCATAGGTCGCTCCATGATCGAGGCGGCTGAGAAAGATGGGAAACTCAAGCCGGGTGGCACGATTATCGAGCCCACATCTGGTAACACGGGTATTGCTCTTGCATTTGTGGCGCGTGCCAAGGGTTACCGCTGCATACTGACCATGCCGGAGACGATGTCCCTGGAGCGTCGTGTGCTGCTTCGCATGCTGGGCGCTGAAATCGTCCTCACACCCGGGCCGAAAGGCATGGGCGGAGCCATCGCCAAGGCTGGCCAGCTTCTCGAGGAAAGTGACGGTGCCGCATTTGGTCCCAGCCAATTTGACAACCCCGCCAACCCTGAGGCACATCGCCAGACAACAGCTGAGGAAATCTGGTCTGCCACGGATGGCAATGTCGACGCTTTCG
This sequence comes from Akkermansiaceae bacterium, assembly GCA_049632765.1. Lineage (GTDB taxonomy): Bacteria > Verrucomicrobiota > Verrucomicrobiia > Verrucomicrobiales > Akkermansiaceae > Oceaniferula. The sequence continues at coordinate 15,808 of JBNACB010000013.1, forward strand.
TTGCCGGTGTGGGCACAGGGGGCACTATCACCGGTGTTGCCGAGGTTCTCAAGCCGCGTTGCGGTATGCATGTGGTGGCTGTCGAGCCAGCTGCCAGCCCGGTCATCTCCGGTGGGCAGCCAGGGCCTCACAAGATCCAAGGGATTGGAGCAGGATTTATTCCCGGCAACCTCAATGTCGATGTGATCGATGAGACCATTTGCGTCACCAACGAGGATGCATTCGAAACGGCTCAGGCTGTAGCTCAGAATGACGGCTTGCCAGTGGGTATTTCCAGTGGTGCCAACATCTGGTCTGCAATGCAACTTGCCAAGCGTCCTGAGTTCAAGGGCAAGCGCATAGTCACGGTGGCATGCAGCTCAACTGAGCGGTATCTGAGCACCCCACTAGCTGAGCAAATCAGGCAGGAAGTCAGCCAGTTGCCAGTGGCTGAAATTTAAGCCAATAGCGATTGCCAGTCTGATGGACCAGCAGGAGATCAAGGATGTTGTCCTCGATATGGGGGCAAAGGCTCGCGCCGCTGCTCATGCATTGGCCGTCCTCAGTGCTGAGTCCAAAAACAGTATCTTGCTTGCTATGGCAGCATCCATGCGAGAGCAGGAGCAGGCGATTCTAGAGGCTAACGCAAAAGACATCGAGGCAGGGGAGTCCAATGGGCTCACCACTGCCATGTTGGACCGGCTTCGTCTGGATCATGACCGGATAGAGGCTATTGCGACTGGGATCGAGGAAGTCGCTGCACTGGATGATCCTGTCGGCGAGGTTCTGGCTGATTGGAAGCGCCCAAATGATGTTCATTTTGAGCAAATACGGGTTCCCATTGGTGTAATTGGCATCATTTATGAAAGTCGTCCCAATGTCACAAGTGATGCGGCAGTTTTGTGCCTGAAGTCAGGCAATGCGACAATTCTCAGGGGTGGCTCCGAGGCGATTCACTCCAACAAGGCGATCGCTTCGGCACTGCAATCCGGTGGCGAAAAAGCCGGTCTGCCAGCTAACGCCATTCAGCTCATTCCATTTACAGACCGTGATATTGTCAGTGTCATGGCTTCCATGGATCAATGGCTGGACGTGATCATACCCAGAGGGGGTAAAGGTCTCATTGAGACAGTGGTATCCCTTGCGCGAATGCCTGTCATCAAGCATTACGATGGCATTTGTCATACCTATGTAGACAAGCATGCTGACTTGAAGATGGCGGTTGAGATTGTCGATGATGCCAAGACACACAAGCCCGGCGTCTGCAATGCCTTGGAGACACTTCTTGTTCACTCTGATATTGCGGCGGATTTTTTACCGCAAATAGCGGAGGTGTTCAGGCAAAAGGGGGTGGAAATGCGTGGTGACGCGAAAACGCTCGAGATTCTCCGTGGTGATGCGGTGGCTGCAAGCCAGGAAGATTGGGATACCGAGTATCTAGATCTTATCATTGCCATCAGGGTCGTGGACTCACTAACGGATGCGATCGATCATATCAACAAGCACAGTTCACGGCACAGTGATTGTATTGTGACCTCTGATGAGGGAAGGGCCCGGACTTTCATGACTCAGGTTGATAGTGCCTGCGTTTTCCACAATGTGTCCACCCGCTTCAGTGATGGCGGGGAGTTTGGATTTGGTGCGGAGATTGGCATATCCACCGATAAGCTGCATGCGCGCGGTCCCATGGCCCTGCGCGAGCTCACCTCTTACCAATATCGCATCAGGGGAGACGGTCAGATCAGGTCCAGAAACGCCACGACCTAGGCAATTCTCAGCGGTAAAGGAAGCTCCGCTTAATCCGGGAAAACAATTGCCCGGTTCTTGTGGATGATGGTCCTGTCATTGACATGGAGCCGGATTCCTCGGGCAAGCGCGTCTCTCTCACAGTCACGCCCGAGGCGCATCAGATCCTTGGGCTTGTGAAAGTGTTGCACACGCTTGACTTCTTGTTCGATAATGGGCCCGGCATCGAGGTCGCAGGTGACGTAGTGGCATGTGGCTCCGATGAGCTTGACGCCTCTTTCATGGGCTTGCTTGTAGGGGTTGGCGCCGATGAATGCAGGTAGAAACGAATGGTGAATGTTAATGATCTTGCCAGAGTGTTTCTCACAAAACCATGTGGGCAATATTTGCATGAAGCGTGCAAGAACAGTAAGCTCGACGTCCTCCTCGGTGAGGATTTGCTGGATTTGCTCAAAGCCCTGCTCCTTGTTTTGGCCATCAAGATTGACCAAATGGAAGGGGATGCCCGCTTGTTGGGCGATGCTTTTGCAGTTGTCCCGGTTGCCAATCACCGAGGTGATCTCAATGGGCATTTCGCCAAGCTTGGTTCTCCAGAGGATTTCGTTGAGGCAATGATCGGTTTTTGTCACAAGAACCGCCGTCCGCATTTTGTAGGGTAATTTGCGGAAGTGCCAGGTTGCTGACAATGACTTGCCGAGTGGGTTGAAGCCGGCAATGAAGTCTTCCAGGCTGATTTTCAGGTTGGTCGTGTCAATTTCAAGGCGGGCAAAAAACTTACCGTGATGGTCGTCTGTGAACTGGGAGAATTCACACAGGTTGGCTTCATAATCAGCCACGTATGATGCTATTTTTGCAACAATACCGTGTTGATCAGGGCAATCGATTTTCAAGATGAGTCCTTGCATGTTGGTGAGTGTAAAATTGCTTGGTGTGTGTCTAGCACAATCAAATCGCTGATTGCGAGGTGAAATGTCCGGTGAGTGCCCGGCAGGATTACCAGTCGCCCATGATCAGGGAGCAACTAAGAATGCTGGCTTCTCCTTTTTTGAGCAATGATTTGCCGATGAGGGCTGAAGGCAGCGTAGCTCCTAAAAACGGGCTGTTGGTGAAGCCCTGCGTGTCTGTGTGGATGGTGCCCTCACGGGTAAATCCGCCATAAGGCTCAACATACTCTATACGAAAGGTGTCAGAGTGTGGCTCAATGCGCTTTGAAACCCCAATGATGACAATGAAGTGAGCACGAATAGGCCACCAGGACATGGCATTGAGCTCTTTGCTGTCCCGATAGGCATAGCGCTGTATGCCGAGAATGGGGGGGAGTCCATTGCTTAGAGACTTGGTAATGAGTCGGTGGCAGCGTTTTAACAACTCTGATGGCTGCTCGCGTGATTTGCGTGTGAGAATCTCGTATTCGATTTCCGGGAGACCAAGGGGTTGGCACATCTCATTGGCGATATCATGGAGGTCAACGAGATTGATGCCGTGTTGCGCGTTCCAGCGTTTTACACCTTGTATATGATTGGAAGGTTGATCTCCCCATTGGGAGACCACATACCGGATGCGTGTTTTGCTGTTGCGTCCCGGGACGCTGCGGAACACCTCTTGCCACTTTTCTGAGCCAAACTGAAATGCATTGAGTAGTGATGCGGGGCCACAGCCATTGCCGTATGCCCTGCGCTGATTGATCGGGGAAGCGTCGTAGTTTGAAGCTTTGATCATTTCCTCGCCATATAACAACGAGGGTGCAAGGAACAGTGACAGGAAGACAGCAGTCCAGTATGACATCACTTTGGGAAGCATTGGTATCGCCCTAGATGTAGAACATGGGGGTTTGTGTGCTCAATGAGTCAAGGGTAATGGAGCTTAGTTCGCGAGTGAGTGAGTCATGTATGTGATTCCAGGCATCGTGGATCGCGCTGCTGGACTCACCCTTTCCTGGAATATGCTGGCTCAGCATGCCCGGATCAGCGGCTTTGGTGATGTCGAGGAGGTTGATCTCCCGTGGATCTCGAGCGAGTAGATATCCACCGGTTTTGCCCCGTTTGCTAATAATGAGATCACCGCGCTTGAGGTCATTGAGAATTTGGACTAAGAAGTTCGCAGAAACAGCCTCGCGACGTGCCAGCTCATCAAGCCGGGTAAGAGTCTCGCCATCGTGATGTTGTGCAAGTTGCACCATGGCACGACAAGCATACTCAAGTTTCTGAGAAATACGCATAGGGATAATGGAACACAAAACCGAAAATAATACCAGTGCGAAGGTGGCGAACCTTTGTGACGAGTCATTGCTTGAGAGCGTCGACCTTCATCGCATATGGATGGAGATTCATGACGCAGCCACAGATATGGCCAAGCGTGAGCCCAGGCTGCAGCACATGCTAAATGATGTGGTTATGAGCCGCGGCAGTCTGGCTGAAAGTCTCGCTGTTCGGCTTGCTCGCAGGTTGGCACGCGAGGATATGCAGCGCACAGAGTTAGAGCCTTTGCTTGGTGATGTGTTTGCTGGCAATGAGCGCATCATGCGCAGTGTGGCTCGGGACATGATTGCTATTGTGGATAGGGATCCTGCGTGCACCTCAGCTCTTGAGCCGCTACTCTTTTACAAAGGATTCATGGCCATCTCAGCTTACCGGGTTGCGCATTTCTTGTGGGTGGATGGTCGTCAAGCCCTTGCGCTATATTTCCAGAGTATTGTTAGTGAAACCTTTGGAGTGGATATTCATCCAGCTGCAAGAATTGGCTGTGGCATTCTTCTTGATCACGCCACGAGCGTGGTGGTCGGGGAGACATCGATCGTGGAAGACAATGTATCCATTCTTCATGAGGTCACCCTTGGGGGAACGGGTAAGATGTCCGGTGACAGGCACCCAATTGTGCGATCTGGCGTGCTCATAGGCGCCGGGGCGAAAATCCTCGGCCGGGTGGAAATCGGTGAGTGTGCAAAGATAGGTGCGGGCAGCGTCGTGCTTGATCATGTGCCGCCTCACAAAACAGTGGCTGGAGTTCCCGCAGTATTGATAGGTGACAGTGTGGAGGGAAGTCCTGCTCTGGATATGGACCAGAACCTTTTCAAGGGAGACGCTATCTGAGGAGCTGATCAGGTCTCAATGGAGACGATGCGACCTTTGCTGAAATCGTAAGGGGTGAGCTCGAGCCTGACCTTGGTTTCAGGTCCAATCTGCTCATGTAGCTCGATGAGTGCCTTGGGCACATGTCCGATGATGGTTTTGCCGTTTGGTAGTGAGACTCTGTAAATATTTTTCTTTGGAGAGTCGATCACGATTGCCGTGGTGGTGATGGGTGGGTCAAACATATTCAGGAGGGATAGGTCAGTGTGGTGGCAGGCTCTCTAACCAATGTCTTGCCATTTGACCAGAGAGGCAAGAGGGGCATAGCCATCGTGATGCCAGAAGATACTTGGCTCCTGACTTGTGCCCATGGGGCAAATGCGAGTTGCCGGCAGGTGCTCAAGCATCAAGGCATGGCTTGTGTTGAATGGATGCAGGGCAACGGTGGACAGGTGCCTTGATTCCGCTCCTAATGTTTCCGTATTCAGTGCGGCAGGCAGAGGTTTCACGTATACACAGCGATTCAGACATGAAAGTTTGAGCGTTGGGGATGGATCGTGAATCACGGTCCAATCCAGGCTGTCGGTGCTCTCCCATAGTTGGACTGCAGAGTCATTGGCTGCTTGGAAGCGTATGGTTTCCCTCAAGTTGCGTATGGCTCCAGCTTCCTGCTTGGTGAGTTCTTCTGGGGGGTAGTCGTGGGCAAATGCCGCCATTTCCCTGGCAAGTGTGTGAGCAAAGACCTCTGAATCACCCGACACATAAATAGCATGCAGTGACAGACAGCCCCGCTGGTTGTAGAGTGAAACATCACGCGCGGCGAGTGGTGCTGCGTCCTCTAGCTGATCGTAAACCACGCCGATGGAAATCTTGTGACTGTGCGCAATGAAGGTCTGATGTGGCTGGACGCGCGCTTGTATGGCTTCGATGGATGCGTCTGATCCAATGGCAATGATGGCGTTTGCGCTTGTCCAGTGTTCATCAGCGAGTGAGGTGTGGACCTCAATCATCTTGCGCAAAGCCTCGGGGAATAGGGGTATGGTATCGGTTAGCTCAGGCAAGCCTGAGGAAGGTGTCTTGATGACGTTATGAGATCCGATGAGTAAGCCCCGGATGAGACTCTGAAAAGCGGCATGAGGTGTATTTCCGCTGACAATATGAAGGATGTTTTGTGGAGCGATGGCTTTACTGAGCAGGGGGCCGTGGGGCTGAAAATCATCAAGGATAACATCGCTGCCGAGTTCGCTTGTAAGCCATGTGCTTAAGTCTTCTGAGGAGACTTTTCCCAACCATTGGCTGACCTCATCCAGAGAACAAACCTGGGAGAGGAGCTGGATGCGTTCTTTGGATGAAGTCATGAACTGAGAAATTCGTCACTGGATCTCGAGCATCCTCTGGGAAGAGCTGATGGGTCACGCCCCAGTAGAGTAAACGCAACAGGCCCACGATCAAGAGCGGTCTGGTCAATAAGTGCCAGGTCCTGAGTGCGAACAGCCATCACGGATTCAAGATTAGCGAGATCGTAAATGATCAGATGTCCAGCTTCGCCCGGTTTTGCATCTGTATTGGTAGTGGGGTCAATAACCCGAATTCTTGTCCAACTTGGGCCCTGATGCGGATGATTCAAGCCTCTGCTGTAAAACTGACTGCTTAACTCGGTCATGGAATACTCGTTGATGATTGATTCCGGCTGCAGCGAGAGATGCTCGCCAAAGAGATGATAGAGTTCATTTTTGCTCAGTTGGAGCCGAGTTCCCTTGTATCCTCCGGTTTCCATGGCCCAGCTTCCTTCTGGAAGATGAACCGGTTTCTCGAGAGAGTGGAATAGATGCAGAAAGGAGATTGCAGTGCCCAAAAGGGCAACCGGGCGCCCGGATGCTGCCGCTTTGATAAGCTTTTCCGTGTCTAGTTCCCCGGACTCGCAGGCGATCCAGCTGGAGGTGTCAGTGAAATGAGCATCGATGATGCCCATCATGTGAGAAAGGGAAGAATGGGGTGCAAGCCGGGGGTGCGGAGTGAGAAATATGGCTTGATGGCATTCTGGTAAATTGAGCTCGTGCCACGCACTGATGATGGAATGTTCGTAGATTTCCGTGGAAGCAAAGTGATGCATGCCCTTTGTCTCCGTGGTGGTTCCCGAAGTCAGGAATGTTTTCTGGACCGCTTGGAAGGGGAAGGTAACCAGTGGAGAAGATTCATGCTTGAAAGCGTCTGTTGGTAATGCGGGGATCTCGCGCCAGTCGGTGACCAGATCAGGGTTTGAACCAAGAGCCATGCAGTAATTACGATAGGGGATGTTACACTCATACTGGTGGGCGAATATTTCCAAAGCCAGGGTGTTGAAGCCTGCATCACTAAGCGGGTCACCCTGCTTTGCCTGATGAATGCAATGCTTGAGCGTTGATCGAAGATGGTTGTTGGCAATCACAGAAAATCTGAATGCAATGAATCTCCGGGCATCGGCTCTCCCGTTCAAGCGCGGAATCCGGATTTAAGCTCATCTTGAGGATTTTTTTACCTCTAAGTCTGATGATGGCTTGAGTAGTTGCCTCATATAGAGGTCATGATATAGCTAGGACTTGACTTGCGACCATGCCGGGTGAAGTATTCTGCCACTTGCCGGCAGCGGCGCTCTGATCGCGTCGTTTGCTGCATTACAAATGAAGATTGATTACCTAGATACCATGGATTTAATGAAGAGCATCCTCCTTCCGCTGACTGTTGTTTTCCTGCTCGGGGCTTGTTACCCCTACCCGTCACAATACAACACTCGCGAGACAGGGCCATCCCGCTTACAGGTTGAGCAAACCATCACCAGCGAGCAGCAAAGACAAATTGAGGAGAACCGTCAGCGACTTGAGCAAGAAGCAGCCCAGAATGGCGGTCTAACTGACCCTAATGCCAGCACCCCCTTGCCGGTGCAGCCACCACAATCCAAATATCCCACAGCGGTAGCTGTACCCGGAAAGCCCGGTTTTGTGTTCAATCCATACACACACAACATTGTTGATGTAAAGGGTATCGGCTCAGGTCGGCTTTGCCGGGACCCAGAGGACCCGGATCCGAACCACAAGTTCAGGGTTCCCTGATTCCGCAGGAGCCGCATAAGCCCTATTCAGTTAATTTGAGCGGCATGTCCGTGTCTGAAAACCGCTGGTACTTGTCTGATTTAGCCCTTCGGTTCTTGCTTTTGCCCATTCACCTGCCAGTGATTGTGTGACATGAAACGTATTGCTGTGCTTGGAAGCGGTTTGCTGGGTGGCTCCATGGCCCTCGCAGTTCAGGCCCGTCTGCCCGAAGTCTCGGTAGCTCTCTGGGGGAGGCGCCAGCAGGGTGTTGATGATGCCAGAAAAATGGGCATCAAGTATGCCAGTATTGATCTCGGCGAGGTGCTGGAGGGAGTGGATATGATTGTTTTGGCCTCGCCGGTTGGTGCCATGAGTGAGATTCTTCAGAGCTGTATGTCAGTGTGTTCACTTGAGGGTGTGCTGGTAACTGATGTGGGCAGTGTAAAGGCAGTTCCGAGGGATAAGCTCAGGCCAATTGTTGCGCAGGCGGGGGCAAAATACATTGGAAGCCACCCGATGGCTGGCTCGGAACAGGCCGGTGTCGCTTCTGCGCGGGAGGATCTGTTCGAGGGAGCCGCCTGTTTTATCACCAATGATTGGATGTGGCCGGATGAGGATGTCTCAGCCGTGCGTCGAGTATGGCAAGGCATCGGATGTCAGTGCTACATGGCCAGCTCCGAAGAGCATGACAAAGTGATGGCAAGGATAAGTCATCTGCCACATATGCTTGCCTCGGTAGGTGCGCTCGTCGGGTTGAAAGTCCCTGATAATGGGAAGTTTGCCGGTAATGGCATGCGTGATACCACCCGGGTGGCATCGGGGCATCCAGGGATGTGGGCTGAGATTTTTCTTAGTAACAAGGACTCTCTCAAGGAGCCCATAGAGGAGGCGATTGCATATCTGCGTGAAATGCTTGCATTGATGAATGATTCAAGCGATGAAGCCATTGTCGCCCTGTTGGAAAAGGCCAAGAGGCTCAGAGATGATCTCTGATGAGCTTCTTAAATACAAAATCCTCAGCCTGCAGGTTTCGCGAATAGCACTACATTGACTTCTAATCACTTTTTTTGATCCAGACATGTCGAGCATAACCGTTCATCCCATCCGTCATCTGAAGGCCGATTTTGAGGTCCCGGGGGATAAGAGTATTTCGCATCGAGCCGCTATTTTTGCCGGGTTGTCTGATGGTGCCTGCCGGATTGACAACTACCTGCCCAGTGAAGATTGTCTTTGCACTCTCAATGCAATGGCCCAGTTGGGGGCTGGGCATGAGGTATTGGCCAGCAAGCCGGGATACGGTCCGACCTCGCTCACGATAGAGGGTCGCAGTATGCAATTACAGGCGCCTACTGGCAGTGTGGATTGTGGTAACTCAGGGACAGGGATGAGGCTTCTTGCCGGACTTCTTGCTGCGCAGCCATTTGAGTCTGTTTTGACGGGGGACGCCTCCTTGCAATCAAGGCCCATGGGCAGAATTATTAAGCCGCTTGAAGCCATGGGGGCGACTATCGAAGCCCGTGGAGATGCTCCGGGTTGTGCCCCATTGCACATCACGGGATCAACGCTCAACTCCATTTGCTATGAGATGCCCGTGGCCAGTGCTCAGGTGAAGAGTGCGGTCTTGCTGGCTGGTCTTTTTGCCGATGGTAAGACCTCGGTTATTGAGCCTGCTGAGACCCGTGATCACACCGAGCGCATGCTGGCATACTTTGGAATAAGCACTGAGCGAGACGGGCAAAAAATTTCTGTTGAGGGTGGGCAAATACCGGCAGCCGGGAATCTGCGTGTTCCGGGTGATATATCATCGGCTGCATTCTGGCTTGTTGCAGCGGCATCCATGCCGGGTGCTCATTTGCTTATCAGAAATGTGGGCATGAACCCGACCCGTACTGCCATACTGGATGTATTGCGCCGAATGGGTGCTGATATTCAAGCCACGGCACATTCGGATCAATGTGGTGAGCCATATGGTGACGTGGAAGTGCGTGGCAACTCCCTTGAGGGAACGGAGATAAGGCCGGAGGAGGTTCCCAACCTGATTGACGAAATACCTGTCCTTGCCGTTGCAGGGGCTCTGGCGAAAGGTAGGATGAGTATCCGCAATGCCAAGGAGCTGCGTGTCAAGGAGAGCGACCGAATCGCCACCGTAGCCCACAACCTGAAAGCGATGGGGGCTGATCTCGAGGAATACGAGGACGGCATGGAAATTAAAGGAGGTGGGTCACTATCGGGCGCTGAGCTTGAGAGTTTCGGGGATCACCGCATTGCCATGGCATTTGCGATTGCAGGTTTGTTTGCCGATGGGGAGACCAGTATTTCCAACACGGCGTGCATTGACACCTCCTATCCCGGTTTTGCCGAGCATCTGGAGCTTATTCAGAATGGCTGCTCCGATGGTGCATAACCCAATGATTTAGCTGTCTTCAAATGTCTGTTACACCTTTTTTTGCTATTGCCATCGATGGTCCCGCAGCATCGGGCAAGAGCACTGTCGCCCGCCGCCTTGCCCAGCGACTTGGGCTCATTATGATCAATACAGGCGCCATGTACCGGGCGATTGCATGGGCAACCCTGCAAAAGGGGGTGAATGCTGAAGACGCGCAATCCGTAGCATCGATGCTGGGAGAAATTTCCGTCACCTGTGGGGTCAAGGATGGTCAGTCAACAATACTCATTGATGGTGTTGATCCGGGAGATGCTCTCCGTGAGGATCACGTTAACGCCCGTGTTTCACGCGTTGCGGCCGTGCCCGAGGTGCGAGATTTGCTGGTAGAAAAACAAAGGGAGTATCTGAAGCTTGGAAGTCTGGTTATGGAGGGTCGCGACATCGGCTCCGTGGTTTTTCCTGATACGCCCTATAAGCTCTACATTGATGCTTCCGAGGAAGTTCGCTTGGCCCGTCGATCAGCGGAAGGCTTGGCAGATGTTGTCAGCAAGCGTGATGAAGAAGACAGTAAGCGGAAGAATTCACCACTCGTGGTTGCGGAAGGCGCAGCGGTTATTGATAGCTCGGACATGAATATTGATGAAGTGGTAGATGCTGCTCTGGCTGAGCTGCAGTCCCGGGGCTTGAATACTTCACTCTAGAATTATGAAAACGATCTATTGGTTCTGTTATACTCTGTGGAAGCTTTGCTTTGTTTGTTTCTTCTCTTACCGCGTGGTTGGCAAAGAGAAGCTTTTGACTGATGGACCTGTTCTCATCGCATCCAACCATGAGAGTTATCTTGATCCACCACTGGTGGGCATCGGGTATGACAAGGCAGTCTATTATCTGGCGCGCAAAACTCTGTTTCGCGGTTTTGGTGCGTGGCTCTATCCGAGGTTGAATTCAATACCGGTTGATCAGGATCGGCCTGACATGACGAGTTTAAAGACAATCATCAAGCTGCTGCGAGAGGGGAACCAAGTGGTGGTTTTTCCCGAGGGTTCGCGAACCTTGGACGGTGAGTTGCAGCCGGCTGAGGCTGGCACAGGATTGATTGTAGCTAAAAGTAAAGCGGTGGTTCAGCCGGTTCGCATTTTTGGGGCTAGAGATGCTCTGCCACGTGGATCGAGCAAAATAAATTTTAGTCCTATCACCCTCGTAGTTGGAGATCCAATTGAGTTCAGTGAGGAGGAGCTCAAAGCAAAAGGACGGGATGACTACCAAAAGATCTCCGATAAGATCATGCAGGCGATCTCCGAGATCGAGTTGAGCTAATCCAAGCTGCCTCTCTAATAGTCCTCCACGGGGGAGGGCGTGTAGTTGGAATCATCGTCGCCCCGTGCGGCATGCTCGCCGAGCACATCAGTGCGCAGTGTCATGATGTCCGCATTGATGCTTTCCCAGAGTTCATCACTGTATGCGAGTGGCTTGTAGGCCTTTTTCTTGAGCTTTTCGATCCTTCTAAGTGAATCGTCAATTCTTGCGGTTGGTAGTTCCTTGAGATGTTCGATGGCTAGCTCGGTTGTTTCCATCTGGTGGCAGATCATCACCATGTCGTTACCCGCCTGTATGGCTTTTTGGACATCCGGACCTCGTCCATAATGGTTGATGATAGCTCCCATATCGAGGTCGTCGGTCATGATGACTCCCTCGTAACCGAGCTGATTGCGTAGCAAGCCGGTGAGTAGCTTGTAGGACATGGATCCGGGAAGGCCGGGGTCGTCCGGATCCACCGCAGAAAAGTGAGTGTGGCAGCTCATGATGGCATCCAGCTCCGGCATGAGGCATGTGTAGGGAAGGAGGTCGCTTGTGAGCATCTCCTCGATGGATTTGCCAACTTGGGGGAGTTTGTGATGAGGATCATCTGTAGCAAGTCCGCAGGAGGGGAAGTGCTTGCCGCAGGACAAGACTCTGCAGTGACGGAGGTTGCTATTGAAGATTCCGGCGTTGGTTATGACTTCCTGGGAATTCTTGCCGTAACATCTTCCTCTCAGTGCCTCGCTGGGATGATCTTCATAGGCAATGTCCAGCACGGGGCATAAGTCCATATTACATCCAAGTAGGCGAAGCAGAAAGGCGGTGAGTTTGCCATGCTGGGCGATGAGACCCGGATCTCCCTTGTCGCGCAGGTTCTCAGCAGAGGGTGGTTCGCTGCCAATATGGCGGGTGCGGGACACCCGACCACCTTCCTGATCAATGCATATGATCGGAGTGGTGTCACATAACTCTCTTAAATCATCAGTGAGTTTGCGCGTTTGTGCAGCTGACTCGATGTTGCGACCGAATAAAACGAAACCGCCGGGCTGTATGGATTTGTAAAGTGCCGCCTCTGTGCAGCTTAGCTCCGTCCCATGAATGCCGAGGATGAGTAGTTGGCCGTGCATGAGAAGAAGGTTGTTGTCAGAAACTTGACTGGCGGCTGGGTCTAGGGCGCAAAAGAGCGGTCTGATGCAAGCTTGGCCATTACAGACTTTTGTGCGTGAAGCCGGTTTTCAGCCTGTTGGAAAATGACATCGGCATGCTTTTCCAGCACTTCCTCGGTGATTTCCTTGCCACGATATGCGGGAAGGCAATGCAAGACGATGTGTGATGGATGGGCGTGTTGGAGCAATCTATCATTAACTTGATAGTCATCAAAAAGCGCTTCTTTTTCAGACTGGTCTTCCTGCCCCATGGAGAGCCATACATCGGTATTGATCACCTCGGCATCCTTGACCGCCTCGACAGGATCCGTGTGTAGACTGACATTGGGGCTGTCGAGTTGGTTGATGTATTGCTCTGTGGGCAGGCATCCCTCAGGTGCGGCAATAGCCAAGTGAAAATCAAGCACCTTGGCGGCCCACATCCATGACCGGGACATGTTATTAAAGCCGTCGCCAACGAAGGCAATCTTCTTGTTTTCCCAGGTGCCTAGACGCTCACGAATGGTCAGGAGATCGGCAAGGACCTGGCAAGGGTGAGCATCGTCGGTCAGGGCGTTAATCGTGGGTATGTCTGAGTATTTGGCAAAATCGAGGACATCCTGTTGAGCATAAGTGCGGATAATCACTCCGTGAACCATGCGCCCCATGACACGTGCTGTATCCTTGATTGGCTCACCGCGTCCGAGCTGAATGTCATTGGAGGAGAGAAACATCACTGATCCTCCAAGTTCGCGAATACCGACCTCGAAGGATACTCTCGTGCGTGTGGATGCCTTGGTGAAAATCATGGCCCAAGTCTGCCCCTGTAAGGGCTGATCTGCGTGGGCACCTTTAAGCCGCTCGTTCTTCAGTGTGACGGCGTGATCAATGAGTTTCCAAATCAAATCTTTGGAGAGTTCTTCAATTGCGAGTAAATGATTCATAGTCAAAAATGGGAAATTGCAGGCTTATGATTTTTTACAGAGAAGCCAGGGTTTGTTCGAGAATGCCCAGCGCCTCATCAATCTCACTGTCAGTAACATTGAGCGGTGGTAGCCAGCGCAGTGTCTGGCTACCGGCTGGAACCGTGAGGAGGCCGTTTTTCATCAGTGATTTGCAAAGATGGAGGGCAGGTGTGGAGTCTTGCTCACATGCGATCGCCTCCGCATTGAGGGCAAAGCCAATAAGGAGGCCTTTGCCCCTGATGCATGTGATAGCCGGATGATTCCATGCATGCACTTCCTCGCGGATACGCTGCTCTTGGCGTGCCGCGTTTGCAGGTAGGGCTGTCGCTTGAATTTCACCGAGAACGGCAAGGGCTGCTGCACAAGCCAGAGGGTTGCCGCCGTAGGTTGATCCATGAGATCCCTGGCTCATCAAGGAGGAAAGGGGAGTGCCGTCATCATCGATAGCGCGGTCGCTTGTAAAGAAGGCTCCGATGGGGAATCCTCCGCCAAGACTCTTGGCCCAGGATACGGTGTCAGGCTTCAAATCCGGGCAGAAGGCTTCCCATCCATTAAGTGTTCCGGTTCTTCCCAGACCACACTGGACCTCGTCAAGCATGAGCAAGAGATCATGCTCTTTGCAGAGATCTTGAACAAACTCCAGAAATTCTGCAGTGACTTCATTGATGCCACCCTCACCTTGAATGGGCTCAAGCATGATTCCAGCAGTGACATTGCTAACCGCGGCACTGAGGGCATCCGTATCGTTGAGAGCGACATATCGAAACCCGGGAAGCATGGGGTCAAAGCCCTGCTGGATCTTGCTTTGGGCGGTCGCAGCCATGGATCCGAGGGTCCTGCCATGAAAGGAGTTATTAAAGGTGATGACCTCGTATCTTGGTTTGCCTGCTTTATTGGGGCGGGCGTGACCAAATCTCCTCGCAGTTTTGATCATGCCGTCATTTGCTTCAGCTCCGGAATTAGAGAAAAACACCTTACCCGGAACCTGCATAAAATCCTCTACGATCACGCGTGCCAATTCCTCTTGCTGGGGAATCTGGAAAAGGTTCGAGCAATGCATCAGTGTGGTGCATTGGTTGGTAATGGCGCTTGTCAGGGCAGGGTGGCAGTGCCCCAGACTACATGTCGCAATACCCGCACAAAAATCGAGATAGGAATTCCCCTCGTTATCCCAGAGCCGAGCACCTTCTCCTCTCACAGCAGTAAGAGGAAAATTCGCATAGGTATTAAGGATATGTGACATGTAAGTATTTCTAGGTTTAAAATTGCAAAATCCAAGTGCGAATAAGGGGCAATAGGGATATTCCCGTATTTCATGTTTGGCATTTGAGCGATCAGTATTATGTTCATTTCGCCGCTCCCCGGACGATCGCTGTGTCTCGTAAGGGTCATAGAGGAAAGTCCGGACGCCTCAGGGCAGCGCGCCTTGTGAATAACAAGGGACGAACGGTTCAAGCCGTTCGGACGGACAGTGCAGCAGAAAACATACCGCCCTGGGTCCCACACGGCTCAGGGTAAGGGTGAAAAGGTGGGGTAAGAGCCCACCGCTCCAAGGGTAACCGAGGAGGCAGTGAAAACCCCGCGTGGCGCAAGACAAAACAGGGGAAGGGTTGCCCGCCCGCTCAGAATCCCCGGGTATTAGTCGCACCATCCCGCAAGGGAGGTTCCTCACATCGTGAGGTAAGATAAATGATCGTACATTACCACCAGGTGGTAAGGACAGAATCCGGCTTACAGGGGGGCGGCACTCTCTTTTTCAAACCCATGCGGTTATTGCCCATACATCACAGGGCCACGGCTGCCCCGGAGGCGTTTAAACGACCGTTTGAAAAGAGGGCAATATACTATTGTCATGTGGCTTGTTTTGAATTAGTGTTTTGCATCCTAGGGGGCGCTGATGCGTCCCTTCACCGTCTTATGTAAAATGATACGGAGAGATGGCGACTAGCTCCTTTTGTCATCACTGTCGCGCTCTTCCCATTTCTCTATCCACTTTATCATTTATGGGTTTCTTTGATGCTATTAAGCGTTGGCGCCTTGCAAACAAGGGTATGTCATCGGGTAAGAAGCGCCGCACCACTACCACTAGTGAAAATGCTGTTGTAGGTTCCATGCAGCGAAGCGTGTGGATGAAGCTGCTGATTTATCCGATTTTTGCGCTCTTGGTGTGCCTGATTGTGGCTTTCTACAGGTCTGATCAAACCGTGTTCCAGGACAGTGGGCTGCGCAGAGGGCTACTGAGTCTCATTGTGACCGCTGGTTTGATTCTCATTTATCACACACGACATGCGCTCAATTATGCCAATGACAGAGTGGCTCTCGTTTTTGGCGGTATCGCTGTGCATCTGGCATTGGTGAGGCTGAGCATACACATCGTTGATGCCAATGACTGGTCCAGTGATTACATAATACTATTACCGCCTCTTGCCTTTGCTCCCATGGTGGCATCTGTCCTGTGCGGAAGGCATGCAGGGGTGTTTTCGGCGCTTAGTGCGAGTTTGCTTGGTGCTCTGATGGTGCCAGAGGCAGATGTGTTCTGTTATGTGGTCACGGGGATGATCTCCGGCACTATGGCTGTCATTTTGACACGCACTGTGAGGCGACGCGGTAGTTTGCTGCGTGCGGGTTTCTATGTGGGCATTACCACTCTGCTATTGGCATTTATTTTCAAGAAGATTGATTTCTCCGGGGCAATGACAGGAGACGGCATTCCCATTCTCATAGGTCAGTCCCTGTTGCCTGTATCGGTGGGGCTCTTAACCGGTATGTTGGTGAGTGGTTTGCTGCCGGCTCTGGAGAGTTTGTTTGCCATCACTACCAATATCAGCTGGCTTGAATTGAGTGACCTGAATCACAAGCTGCTGCGCAAGCTGCAGTTGGAGGCTCCTGGTACTTATCACCACAGCATGGTGGTTGCCGGTTTAGCCGAGTCCGCTGCAGAGGAAGTCGGTGCCAATGCTGCCATGTGCCGGGTATGCTCCTATTTTCATGATATTGGAAAGTTGAGCAAACCCGAGTATTTCATCGAAAACCAGGGGGATCGTAATCCCCATGACGCTCTGACGCCAACCATGAGTGCTATTGTGATCGTTGCCCACGTCAAGGATGGTGTTGACATGGCGATTAAACATAAGCTCAACCACAAAATTATTGAGGTGATTCGCGAGCATCATGGAGACTCTCTGGTCCAATATTTCTATCACAAGGCTATCGAGCAGCGTGATGAAATGGTTAAGAAGGTCAAAGAGGGGCTGGAAAACAAGGAAGACATACCCGAAGTGGACCGCAAAAACTTCCGATACCCAGGCCCTTGTCCTAGTAGTCGGGAGAGCGCCATCATTAGTCTCGCAGATGCCGTGGAGAGCGCTTCGCGCAGCCTCACCAAGCCAACCCCGGAAAAAATTCGCAATCTGGTCAATGAAGTGGTCATGTCACGTGTTACCGATGGACAGCTCGACAACAGTGACCTCGCCATGAGTGACATCAAGAAGATCTGCAAGAGTTTTGCAGCGACGATTCGAAGCATGATGCATACAAGGATCAAGTATCCCAAAGAGGATAGCCCGCAGGATCAGAAAAAGAAACATTCAGCGGTGCATCCCGGGACAGCGAGCAGTGAGGTGGCAGTAGCTGAGAAAGCAAAGTCTTGAACTCTTGTGGCGATTGATTGATTCATGCCTGATCTTAACGTCTACAATCACCAAGGAGTCATTGAACTGTCTGCCGGTTTGTGTAAACGGCTCCAGTCCTGTGGGCGCAAGGCTCTTGAGGAAGTGCTGCAGAAATCTACCCTTCAATCTGGGATTCGCAATCTTGATGAAATTGAGGTGAGTTTTGTAGATGATGAAACCATTGCAGATCTGCATCTCCAGTTTATGGGCTTAGCCGGTCCTACTGATGTCATCACTTTTGATCACGGTGAAATTCATATCAGCGTGGAGACAGCCAGGGAACAGGCCAGCGAATATGCTAATGATTTTGAGCGGGAGCTGATGCTCTACATTGTGCATGGGCTATTACATCTCGCAGGCTACGATGATGCGACAGAGCGAGAGAGTGCTGTCATGGAGGAAATGCAGAGCGCTATTCTTTCAAAGGTGTGGTAGCAGCAATGCCTTTTTCGGAGGCAAGATAGCTCATTTGGATGTCATGATGCTCGTGTGGCACGCTATGCCTGATCTGTTCGTCCAGTGCGATACCTATCTTGAAGCCTTCGTATGCTTGAAGAGTTCGGTCATAGTATCCCTGCCCGCGCCCAAGTCTTGAGCCGTCCATGCCGAATGCCAGCCCGGGGCAGAAGATCAGGTCAATGTCTGACAGGTGAGTCTCAGGATGCTTTCCGCTTAAGGGCTCCGGAATGTTGTAGTGGCCTGGCGTGAGTTCATCGACATGCTCTACAATGTGAAAGCCCAGATGGTTGTTGGCCTTGCAGACGGGGTAAGCGAAGCGTTTGTCCGGAAGAAGGTCATGGAGTGCTCTGAGTGAAATTTCGCACTGGATGGAAGCATACAAGCCGATGATTTGAGCTTTGGCTGTAAGCCAGCGAGTTGAAGCTATGTGCTCGCATATGGCAATGGAGGCAGCGTTCATCTGGTCTGTGTTCATTCCCGCCAGAAAGGAGCGCATCTCTGACCGGAGCTTTGATTTGGTGCTTGTATGAGCATCCATGACTTGATGGAAACGAAAAAGATCGCTCGAGGCACGTATAATTTTCAGCAATCTTGGTGCCTATTAAATCCTTGCTTGCTGAAATCTGCAATAGCTGGCACTCTTAAATGTACTTATGTCTTGTTGGAATGGCTTGCTCTGCATGGCTCTGGCACTCTTGCTTGTCTCTTGTGCAAGCAAGAGGACTGTGAGCAAGTCTCAGGTCAGGTTGGATGCATGGGGTAATCCCGAGCGGTTTAGTCTTGGTAAGGATGAGAGCGGAAATCCAGTTATGAAGTCCGACCTTCGGAGTTCATTTGAGGGCAAAACAAGTGGGCTTAGCCATGGTCGTGATTTTAACGGTAAGGACTACAGCACAGAGTCATATGCCAAAAAGAGGTGGGCAGGCGCTTCGCAATTTCAAGCAAAGCAATATGCAGGCAACACTGATGCCAATCAATACAAGATGGAACCGTGGTTTGTCCGTAAACAGGTTTCAGCAGAGGGGCAAAGGGCCGCAGCTGACGGGCAACGCTACGCAGCTAGTCAATACGACACATCAGCAGCGAGAGAGCAGGGCTCAGAACGTATCGAAGTGGCAAGTGACGCTGAAACGGATGCCCAGAGACAACGCTACCAACAGCCTGACATCATTGACTGGAAGGAGCAAAAAGGTTTGGGGGTGAAAGACACCAACCAATTGCTTGGCAGATAGGGCTGATTAGAAGGGGAGTTTGGGTAGTTTGCCTCCACCCATGCCGCCTAGCATATCTCCCATATCATCCATGCCGCCGAGCTGTTTCATCATGTCCTTCATCTTGCCCTTTGATTTCATCATTTTGCGCATCTGGGTGAACTGCTTAATGAAACGGTTCACTTCAATGATTGTGTTTCCGGAGCCGGCCGCAATTCTTTTGCGCCGGGTGCCCTTGATAAGCTGAGGTGTAGATCTCTCCCTCGGGGTCATGGACAAGACGATGGCCTCCATACGCTTCATGCGCTTCTCATCAAATGCCTCGGAGGGGATTTGCTTTTTGATTTTGCTGAATCCGGGGAGCATTCCGAGTAAGCCGTCGAGGGGTCCAAGTTTGCGCAGCATGTTCATTTGATCGAGGAAGTCGTTGAAATCAAACTTACCAGACTGAAGCCGTTTGGCTGCGTTCATGGCTTCTTCCTCGTCAATGTTTTGAGCAGCGGTTTCAACCATGCTGACCACATCCCCCATGCCAAGGATCCTGCTGGCCATACGGTCCGGGTGGAAAACGCTGAGCTGGTCAAGCTTTTCCCCCTCGCCGATAAACTTGATAGGCTTGCCTGTGACAGCTCTCATTGAAAGGGCTGCGCCACCACGAGCGTCGCCATCAAGCTTGGTGAGGATGATGCCAGTAATGCCCACGGCGTCATCGAAGTGATCGGCGACAGACACGGCTTGCTGGCCAGTTGCAGAGTCCGCCACAAGTAAGGTTTCCCCGGGTTGAATCAACTGGTGCAGTTCCTTGAGCTCGGCAATGAGGTTGTCATCTATTTCCTGACGTCCGGCAGTATCAAAGATGAGTGCGGTGCCGTTCTGCTCTTTGGCCCATTTCAATGCCTGTTTGGCCACCTTGATGACATTTTTTTCTCCAGCTTCCGGGGTGAAGCAGGGCACGTCAATTTGAGAGGCCAGTGTAGCAAGCTGATCAATAGCAGCAGGTCTGTAGAGGTCACAGGCGATGAGTAAGGGGCGACGGCCTTCGTTTTTGAGCCGCAGTGCGAGCTTGCCTGCTGTGGTGGTTTTTCCGGCACCGTTGAGTCCGCATAGAAGGATGTGGGCTGGGGCGTTCAGGTTGAGAGCTTCTGCGTCACCGCCCAGAAGCTGGGTGAGTTCATCGTTGAATATCTTGACGATTTGTTCACCAGGCTTGATGGACTTGAGCACATCAGCCCCCATCGATTTTTCCTTCACTTTTGAGATGAAGTCCTTGGCTACTCCGAACTCAACGTCCGCCTCCAGAAGAGCCAGGCGGATCTCGCGAAGTGCATCGCTGATGTTTTTTTCCGAAATCTTGCCCACGCCACGCAGATTGCGGAACGTTTTGTCTAGGCTGTCTGATAATGATGAGAACATATATCTTTGTGGTTTCTACTGAGGTTGATAGGCGGCCTCCCGATTAACGAGGAAAATCCAAGTCATGGGCTTTTCATAATCATCATGCTCGAGGCATCGCCACTGAAGCGTTACTTCACAGGTGCGGCTACGAAGCCGGCGGCTGAGTTTCCATTTTGCAGTTTGCGTGGCAGTATCATACGTGGCGGGCACCTTGCCGAAGCCCTCAACGCGCATGACGATGGAGTCAGGATCTATATTGTCAACCTTTGAGAGGTCCGCTGATATGGTTGGTAGACGGGTGGAGATGATGGAGCCTGGTTCAGGGATTACGGGGTGAGGCGTTGACTGGACTATAGCGCCAGCTGTTGCCGCGGCTGTTCTTGTGGCCTTGAAGCTTGTGGCATTTCTGAAGATGTAATCGTGAGTGCCGAGAATGATATAGCGAGGAATGGTGTAGCTGGAGGTCTGGCGCGTGGTTTTGCCCGGAAGGACGGTAAAGAGGCACTCGTAACCTAGCTCTGAGGCAATAGGTAGCATTTCACCGGTGACAAAGCCCCCGGGGTAGGCGTAGCAGGAAATGTTGCCGCCGAATTTTTGCTCAAGCTTTTTACGCGATTGGCCCATCTCCTCACGAAGGTATTTGAGGAAGGTAGACTCACCCTTTGCGCGTTTCTCCTTAACGGTCGCTGGGTAGGGGTGGGAAATGGAGTGGCTGCCTATGGAGCATCCATGTTTCTGCATTTCCCTGATCATAGCAGTAGTGAGTGCATTCTGACCTCCATCGATATAATTGGTGTAGAGAAAAACTGTGAAGGGGAACCCCATTTCCTTGAGAATGGGAAAGGCATCCGTGTAAACAGACTTCCAACCATCGTCGATAGTGATGAGCACAGAGCGGTCTTCGATGTTTTTCTCCCCGCGTTTCCAGGCCGTGAAATCCTCGAGGCTGATCACATTGAGACCGAGGTCCTTGATTGCTTGCATTTGCCTGCGGAATTTGCCGGTGGGCATAAGCATTTCCGTGGCTTCCTTCGTGGCGGAAAAATCATGATATCCAAGCACAGTGACACGCGTGTCCTCTACTGGCGAGCTGCCTGAAGGCTCATCCGGAGTGCCTTGAGGGAGGTTGGCAGCTTGTGCAAGCAGGTAGCCGGTTAGCGTGGACGCATCCCTCTCATATAGCCCTTGGCCTTGCAAGGCGCCAGCGAGAATGAACAGTGTTACAAAAATGCCTGAGAGTTTGATCATGAATGGCAAAGAAAGACAATATAGCCTGCTTAAGCCGGATGGAAAGTCCTGATCCTGTGCGGGGGTGATGGCTATTGTGGTAGCCCGAGGGATGCTTTGGTGTATGCGAGTGTCTCCGCCAAGCCTTGCTGTAGAGTAAACTCAGGCTGCCATCCTGCTTGCAGGAGTTTGTTTGCCGATGCAAGAGAATGTTTGATGTCTCCCGGGCGTTCCTCCCCATGTTCGATCGTGCATTTTGTGCCAGCCATCTCCGTAATACTTCTCGCCAAATCAAGGATGGTCGTCTCCTGACTGTAGCCTGCGTTGTAGGAGCCCTGCATGGAGTCGTTCATCGCTGCATACGCAAGAGCCCCCACAATATCTTTGACGTAAATGAAGTCACGCGTCTGATTGCCATCGCCGTGGATAATGATGTTTTCGCCCCGCAGGGCTTTTTCCATGAAGATTGGAACAGCTGCTGCGTACGCACCTTGGGGGTCTTGTCGTGGGCCAAAGACATTAAAAAACCTCAGTGAGGTTGTCAGTATTTTGCCCTCGTTATGGAATAAGTTGAGATACTGCTCGCCGTCGAGTTTGGTGATGGCGTATGGACTCTTGGGTGCGGGGCACATGGTCTCTACCTTGGGTGAGGATGGGTTGTCCCCGTAAACAGCAGCGGATGATGCAAATACGATTTTTTTGACTCCAGCAGAGGAGGCCTCTTCCATGACATTGATTAGTCCTCCGACATTAATGTCCATGCACTCTAAAATGCGCTCCATGGATTCTGCGACGGAAACCAGGGCAGCCATGTGGAAAACATAGTCAATGCCTTGCATGACTTCCTTAACGAGGTCTCGATCGGTGATGGATCCCTCGATAAAGGTACATTCCATACCTCGTAAGTTGCTTTTTTTGCCGGTGCGGAGGCTGTCCAGAACGCGTATTTCGGATGCCTTGCCCTGAAAATGCTCGACGATATGAGAACCGATGAATCCAGCGCCGCCTGTGACGAGTATGTTCATGGGGAAACTATTTTATTGCGGAAAGGGTAGATTTGCTAGCTCAAGGGGCTTGGGTAATCCCCCTGGTCGACGAGTTGCTGGATGGCGCGGACGACATGCGGTTTGTCGTCTGGATAGGTGACGCCGAACCATGAGCTTGTGGTTTCAAGGATTCTGCAGTCGGCCTTGTTTTGGTGAATTAATTCATCAACAACAGTTGGAATGTAACACTCGGATCTCATTTCACTGCCGAAATCTGTCAGGAACTGAGTAAAATGTCTTTCGATTTGGGCGAAAAACTCGTCGTTAAAGCCCCAGAAATTCATGGAAGCGAGTGCGTGTTCGTCAATCTCGGTGCGGTCGCCGTTGAGGCGGTTGCCATATATTTTGCCATCTTGGTCGCGCTTGATTTCGGTGATTTCCTCGACCTCGCTCAGCAGGCCGTTGGATTCCGAGCAGATGCCGCGGTTCACGTCCCCATGTTCGGACAGGGTTTTATCGATGTGATAGCCGATCATGCAGTAGTGTGATTTGGAATCCCCAGAACTCTCTGATTCCTGGAAATGTTTGACGATGCGCCGGTAGGCATCGGCTCCGTAGAAGTCGTCAGCGTTGATCACCGCAAAGGGGCCTTTGACACTGTGTCTGGCCGCGCGTATTGCGTGTGCGGTTCCCCATGGTTTCTCCCGGCCTTCAGGAACGCTGAAGCCAGTGGGTAAATCCTCGAGCTTCTGAAAAACGTAATCCACCTCTATTTTGCCCTCAAATCTCGCACCCACACCTTTTCGGAATGCCGGGGCAAAGTCCTCCCGGATGATGAAAACGACACGTTTGAAGCCTGCGCGGATTGCATCGTAGACAGAGTAATCAAGTACGGTCTCTCCGTGAGGGCCCATGGGGTCCATTTGTTTGAGGCCGCCGTAGCGGCTGCCCATGCCGGCTGCAAGGATGAGTAGGGTGGGTTGATCCATGAATGTTGAACTAGTGTTGAATACTGGGTGAAGGCCCACTTATGAAGGGAATGACACTTAAATGCAATGGTTTCTTGTGGTAGATACCGGTTCTTTGGCAAAGAATGCTGTTGCAGCTGAGCCACGGCTAACTTTAAGCTAAAACCAGACCCCGCTGTTGGACATGCCATCAGCTGACCTGTCGGTCGTGCCGAAGGTTAAGATGCCAAGCCCTGCCAATTCACACCTGAGCCCAGCTACATGGATGATCAACCCATAGAACGCCGCAATGACGCCCAGCGAGAACACGTCCGGCGTGTCTTCAATGCGATGCTGACCGCCCGTGTTCTCGAGAACAAGCTCGGGAGCCTCTACAAGGCGGGCAAGATAGTGGGTGGGGTTTATCTCGGAAAAGGCCAGGAGGCAGTGAGTGCATCCATGGCTGCATGCCTTGAAAAGGGGCGTGATGTATATGCTCCCTTAATTCGTGATCAGGCAGGGCGTACTGCCTTTGGCGAGGAGCTCGTTGATTGCACCCGGACCTATCTTGGCTCGGTCAAGGGGCCGATGCGGGGGCGCGATGGTAACATACACCGCGGCAGGCCCGCCGAGGGCATGCTGGCAATGATCTCTCATCTTGGCGCGGCGATTCCCGTTGTAGCCGGCATGTTGCTGGCCAAGCGTCTAAAGGGTGAGCTGGACGGTGTTGTCGGGGCCACGTGTGTTGGTGATGGCTGCACCTCCACCGGTGCCTTTCATGAGGGGCTCAACACGGCTGCTGTGGAAAAGCTCCCCCTCGTGTTGACGGTAGCCAACAACCAGTATGCCTATTCCACCCCTAATGAACGGCAGTTTGCCTGTGGTGACCTCGTTGACAAGGCGCCAGGATATGGTGTGCGGGGTCACAGTGTCGACGGCACTGACATGCTTGCCTGTATTGAGGTCATGCGAGAAGCCGTTGATCGTGCCCGTAATGGTGAAGGTCCTCAGCTTGTTGTGGCGTCAATGCTCAGGCTTACAGGTCATGGTGAGCATGATGACGCCTCGTATGTGGATGAAGCTCTCAAGGGCTCAGGTCTGGGTAGAGACAGCATCGAGTTGGGTATCAAGCAGCTTGTGGAGGGTGGTTTTGCCAAGGTGGATGAAATCGAGCACTGGCAGCAGGAGGCTGCTGACAGGGTGCAGGAAGCGGTCGCTATCGCCCAGAAGGAGGAAGGGCCGGATCCTTACCAGGATGACTGGATGGCGTATTCCAATCCAGAAATGCAGAGATAACAAACCATGGGTGAAGTAACTTACATTGATGCGATTCACGCCGCTCTGGACGAGGTCATGGAGCGAGATTCTGATGTGTTCCTTTATGGTCAGGACATAGGTAAGTTTGGTGGTGCCTTCAAGGCGACCAAGGGCCTGCAGGAAAAGTATCCGGGCAGGGTTTTGGATGCGCCCATCAGCGAGGATGCCATGGCCGGAGTCGCCATTGGTGCCGCCATCGAAGGTGCCAGGCCTGTTCTGGAAATGCAATTTGCGGACTTTTCCTCGGTCGCCTTTAACCAGATTGTCAATCAGGCGGCCACACACTACTACCGCACCGGGGTGCCTGTACCGATGACCATGCGCTTGCCGTCAGGGGGTACCCCAGGATCGGGCCCTTTTCACAGTCAGAGCATGGAGTCGATTTATGCTCATTACCCGGGCTTGGTTGTGGTGACGCCGGCCACTGTGGCAGATGCTTACAGTATGCTGCTTGAGTCAATTGCCCTGAATGACCCGGTCATTTACTGTGAGCACAAGTTTCTCTACCGGTGGCTGAAATCAGCCGATTTTTCAGGTGACGGCTTGCCAATTGGCAAGGCCCGCATCACGCGCCCCGGGAAGCACGCCACAGTTGTCACCTACAGTGCGATGGTGCATGAGGCTGTTCGTGCTGCGGAAATGCTGCAGCAAGACGGTGGCTGGGAGATTGAGGTTGTTGACCTCAGATCGGTCAAACCGCTGGATACGGACACGATTATCGCTTCTGTTGCCCGCACAGGCAGGCTGTTGGCGTTAGGAGAGGCTTTTCCATGGGGTGGGGTTACCGCGGAGGTTGTCTCCCGTGTCTGTGCTGACGGCTTTCATTTGCTCGATGCACCGCCGGTGAGATTCAATGCCAAGGACACGCCTATTCCATATCATCCTCAATTGTGGTCCTCGCACCGTCCCACCCCAGACTCCATAGCGATAGAATTGCGCAAGTTGCTGTCCTTCTGATTGTTGTGTAAAAATTTACTTAAATATATTAACTGTAAAAGCCATGCCAAGAGTTCCTATTATGATGCCGCAGCTCGGGGAGTCCATCGCCGAGGCCACGATTATCAGGCTCAACATCGCCGTTGGTGATGCGGTAGTCGCAGATCAGGAAGTTATCGAGGTGGAGACCAACAAGGCAACAATGGGGGTGACGGCGCTTTGTGCCGGTGAAGTGGCTGAAATCCTCGCTGAGGAGGGAGAGAGCTACGCGGTTGGCAGTATTCTGGGTATATTGGAGGTCACAGAGGAGGAGCTGGAGCGCACGGGTGAGAAGTCCATGGAGGAAATGGACGCTGAGGTCGCTAAGGTGGCCAGTCCCCAGGGGGATGACGATGAGCAGAATCTGCATTTCAAGACTGAAGATGGCGGTTATCGTGAGCCTGTCGTTGTTGAACCAAGTATCAAGGGTTTGCCTGTTCCCACCGGCAAACAGGGAGCCCATTACATATCACCCAGAATGCGGGCACGTATGGCTGAGCTTGGCCTTAGGGCTGCCGATATATCGGCCGTTCCCGGTAGCGGCGCAGGGGGTAGGGTCACGGTAGAGGATCTTGAGGCATTTCTCGAGTATATCCAATCCTGGCCGTATACCAAGGCCTCGCCCATGCGTCTTGCAGTGGCTGATGCAATGCGAAGAAGCTGGACCCGCCCATTGGCAACGGTGGCCAGGCCCCTTGTCATGGACAAAATCCTCGATCATCGCCGCAGCCAGAAAACCAAGCCGGGACCGGCTCTTTACCTGCTCAGGGCTCTTGCCCTTGCTCTGGCTGAAAACCCCACCACTGCGGGTTATCTGATCGGGGAAAATATCGTGCATCCCAGGGCGTTTGACATTGGTGTGGCCGTGCAGGTCGACGACGGAGTGCTCGTGCCTATTATTCGTGATGCTGACACCAAACCGCTTGGTGAGCTTGTTGAGGATTACAACCGTCTGGTTGAGTTGGCGCGTTCACGCAAACTTCCTGAGGACGCGACAAAGCACGGTATTGCTACAGTGACGAACTTTGGCACCTTTGGCTTAACCTGGGGGACTCCCATTCCGCTTCCCAATGAGACCCTGATTCTAGGACTTAGCGCCGGGGTTAAAAGGCCTGTATGGAGCGAGCAGACAAACACCTTTGTTCCAGTGACGGAGGCCGAGATTGACCTGACTTTCGACCACAGAGTCGTTGACGGTGGCGGTGCAGGAATGCTGCTCAACCGTATTTCCGAATTACTGCAGAATCCGGAGACTCTCTAGGCCGGCCATTAGCAAGATGTCAGCGGGCCGATGTCTGGTCTGCTTCCAGTAACTCCCGGACCTTGCCGGCCACGGCGGCATGCACATCCTCAATGCTCGCTTGTGCGCTGATTACATGGGCGTATGGCTCGCCCTCGAGGCTTAAAAAGAGCGTGCGACAAAAGTCGAGGGATTCACGTTTTTCAAATTCGTTGGCCTGACCATCCCTTACGCCAATACGCTGTAAGGCGGTATCGACATCCAGATCGAGAATGATCAATATGTCGGGCTTTGGCGCAAACTGCTCGTTTTGCTCACGGATTTTCC
>JBNACB010000014.1:0-42710 GCA_049632765.1 Akkermansiaceae bacterium
GATTTGCCGGACAAAACCCTCAAGGGAATTGAGCGGCACACCATGCTCCCGCGCGTATTCGAGTGCCCGTTGCACCACCTCGGCCGGATCGAGCAGGCCGAGGTTAAGCATCGGTGTCAGCAGTGAGTGCTGCTGGGTGGCAAATTGTCGGGAAAGCGCATCCTCGTAATCACCAAAGAGCTCAAAGCGCTCGTGCAAAAAAACATCCAACCACGCATCAGCCTCCTCATGAGTCCTGGGAAGCCCCTGATCGGCGCTTCCAAAGGCATTCGGGAAATGGCTGCCAACCCACTCCAAAGTGTTAGCGGAGAATGCCGCAACCTCCGGCAAGGCTGGTTCTTGATACGTCCGGGGCAGCTTCTTGCGGTTTTGATCGTCATAGCTCCATGAACCACCCTCCGGCTTACCTTCCCCGTCCAGCAGAATACCCATGCGCTTTCGCTGGGCCTGGTAAAAGTGGGCCATGAAAGGTTTTTTCTTCCCCTCCAGATAACCTCGCCACCATTCCTCGGGGCTAAGGAAATTGGGACTTTCATACCATGTCAACTCCACGCCCTTGGCGTCACACCATGCTTGCAGGCGCCGGCCGAGGAGATCATCCACCACCGCAGCGACGTGTATGGCGCTGACATCACCGGGCAAGCTCTTCAAGAGATCATGGCTATGTGAGCGCCCGGCAGGCAGCTCGATTTTTTGCACCTTGAAACCACGCTCTATGAGTAAACTGATGTAACTTTCCCCGGCTTCTTTGAGCAAGGATTGACGCCTTGCATGGTGCTCGAGCGGCCACTCAACGTCACTGCCGTATAGCAATGGCTCCTCGACAAAAAACACAGGCCGCTTCACTTCCAGGGCAGGATGTTCCCTGAAAAGCTGGTGCGGATAAACAAGGCTGATCTCCATGCGTTTCACCTCAGGCTAGGGTTGATCCACCTGGGGCTCAGGCAAGACGAGCAGCATCTCCCAGGTTTTTTTCTCATCCGGAGTCCTGGGCCCGTTGTATCCCAGCACGCGGTAGTCCTTACTTTGCCAACCGCCTTTTTTGAGAGCCTCATCTAATGCTTTTTTTGCTTTCGCCAGGCTTGCCCGGTTCTTGGGGCCCTGCCAAATATAGCTCAAAGCCTTCATCGCGGGCATGTCCTTGACCCGGATTCTGGAGCCGTCCTGACCTGTTTTACCAACCTTGTCATGCTGGTAGAGAAAGCCCATCGAATCCATGCCCAACTTCTTTCCATTGTCACCTTTCTGCGCCATCCCCATCTCCACAGGAGCGGTCATCGGGATATTCTGGCGCTTGATATGGCTAAATAAGCGCCAGAAGGCAAAACTGCTGCTCCAGCCCTCGGTGTAGGCTGCGCGGTAGGCGGGAAATTTCTTCACCGTAACCACACCGGCAGCGCCAGGTTTGGGCCAACCCTTGGGCAAAGGTGCCTCGGCAACATAGGGCGATCCATTGCCGCCATCGTCAGCTTGCGCAAACATACTCATCGCTAGCAAGAAACCTGGTAGTGCGGCAAAACATACTCTCATCATCATGCGTAAACTCCCCATCAGGGTTCCCGCAATATGATGTAGCGTCAAACACTATTTGAGCGCCAGGATCCAACTGCCTGCCTGCACGAGACGAGCGCCCCTGATGGCAGTATGCTAGTGCTTGAAGTGGCGGTGCCCTGTGAACACCATCGCAATACCGGCCTCATCCGCAGCAGCAATCACCTCCTCATCACGGATGGACCCTCCTGGCTGAATACAAGCCGTGGCACCGGCTTCGATGGCCGCGTTAAGCCCATCGGCGAATGGCAGCATGGCATCAGAGGCCATAACACTGCCCTGCAGGGAGAGACCCGCCTCCTTGGCTTTCCACACCGCGATACGGGAGGAATCAACACGGCTCATCTGGCCAGCCCCAATTCCCAGGGTCCGGTCCATGCCGCAATAGACGATGGCGTTGGATTTAACGTGTTTGACCACCCGCCAGCCGAAGCGCATGGCACGAATTTCGTCCTCGCTGGGTGGGCGCTTGGTCACCACCCGCTCTTCGATGTTGTCCAGCCCCAGAGCCGTGTGGTCACGGCCCATCACCATCAACCCACCGGGTGCGGAACGTATTACTGGATCCTTGCGAACTGCCTCCCATGCCTCAGAGTTGAGCTTGATGAGGCGCAGGTTCTT
The DNA here is from genome assembly GCA_049632765.1 of Akkermansiaceae bacterium. GTDB lineage: Bacteria > Verrucomicrobiota > Verrucomicrobiia > Verrucomicrobiales > Akkermansiaceae > Oceaniferula. Next base: position 2,173 of record JBNACB010000014.1, read on the forward strand.
CTTCTTTTGCAAAATAGCACGTGCCTCGGGCTCGAAGTCGGGTGCGATGATCACATCAGTAAATATGGAGGAGATAATGCGGGCCAGCCCCTCGGTGAGTGCTCGATTCACGACGATGACCCCACCAAATGGAGCCTGGGTATCGGTCTCGTAAGCCAACTGCCATGCCTTGCGCAGGTCCTCATCATCCTGGCCCAGGCCGCAGGGGTTGGTGTGCTTGAGAATACCAACGGTTGGCCGCACGAAATCAGTGATCAGCTCGGAAGCGGCTTCGATATCAATGACATTGGTGTAACTGAGTTCCTTGCCCTGCAACTGGGTGAACACGTCACTAAAATTACCATACAATGTAGTGGGCTGATGAGGGTTGTCACCGTAGCGCAGCTCGCGATCAAGCGGCAGACTCATGACAAAGCGGGAACGCGTTCCCTCACCGGCCTGAGAGAGATAATTTGTGATTGCTGAATCGTAGGTGGAGGTCCTCAAAAACACCTTGAGAGCGAGCTCCTCGCGCAATTTATGAGAGGTATCGCCATCATGCTCATCCATCTCAGCAAGCACGCGATCATAATCCTTGGGGTCCGTCACCACGGTGACAGATTTGTAATTCTTGGCGGCACTGCGCAGCATCGAGGGCCCGCCAATGTCGATGTTCTCAATGGCCTCCTCAAGAGTCACTCCTTCTCTGGCCACTGTCTCCTCAAACGGATATAAATTGACGACGACGAGGTCAATGGGAGGAATATCATTATCCTGGGCCTGCTTGATGTGTTGCTCGTCATCACGCTTGTGCAAGAGGCCACCGTGCACTTTGGGGTGTAGGGTCTTTACCCGACCTTCAAAGAGCTCAGGTGCGCCGGTAAACTCGGAAACATCGATGACGGCAAGACCAGCATCGCGAAGCGCCTTGGAGGTTCCTCCGGTAGAGAGAAGCTCAATACCATGTTTTTCCAGACCCTTGGCAAAATCAATGAGACCGGATTTGTCGGAGACGGATAGAAGAGCGCGTTGAATGGCCATGGTGTTCTGTAGGTAGGGCCCCATCATTGAGGCGCCACTGAACTACCCTCAGCAGCTGGCCGGGGCAAGCCCGAATATGCCATGATGACCCATTTCCAAGCTCAGGCCTCTGATTCGTCCGGACTTGAGACCTCCTCTTTAAGCCATTTCCAGAGGACCCCGTCCACCGGGCCCAATAGCCATGCCAGCAAGAAAAAGACACCACCACACACCACAACGGATGCCGCCATGTTGGAGTTGAACCAAACGTGCAAATACAAGCCCCCCACAGCGGAAAGCAGCGCATGCAGGCCCGCGATCGCCAGCATCAGCTTGAGGCGGTGGGTGCACAAGTAAGCGGCGGCACCGGGCAAAATAAGCAGTGCGATGACGAGAATGGCACCCACTGCCTGGAATGCTGCCACCACGATAAATGACACCACAAACATCATGCCATAATGAATGACTGCGGGGCGGTAACCGTAGGAGGCCGCCAAATCCGCATCAAATGAACTCAGCATCATCACACGATAGAAAAGCACCACCAACAACAGAGTCACCAAAGCCACTCCGGCCATTACCAGGACGGTTTCCGGCACCATCACTCCAACGAGAGCCATTCGATCTTCCTCAAGCAACAGGCCAAGGCGGCCATGCAAGACACACTCCAGGTCAAGATCGACGTTTCTCCCCAACAACAACTCCATGAGGACGACCCCGAGAGCAAACAAGGCCGTGAATGAAATCCCGGTGGCCGCATCCTGTTTCACCCGTGTCCATTTGTGAATGAGCTCAATAATGACCGTGGATGCCAATCCTGCCAGACCAGCACCGACAATGAGCCACGGCGAGGCCAGATCCCCGGTAATAAAAAAAGCGATGACAACTCCGGGAAAGACACTGTGACTGATTGCATCGCCGGTGAGCGCCATACGCCGCAAAATAAGAAACGAACCCATCTGCGAACACGGCAAGGCTACAAAAAAAGCCATCAAAATAAGCCAGAGTGCACCAATTCCAAGCGCATCCCAGGGCAGGGTCATGTATTCAACAATTTTCATCAGTGGGTGACGGGATGCCGGGAAACCAAATGAGGTGGTTGCGGGATGGGTCTTCCGTGCGGGTCAAGCTCAGGGAAATCCAGGTGCTGCTCGAGCTGGCGGACAATGCCGGGGCCCAGGATGTGCTCGATTTTCTCGGCATCTTCATGCACGTGATCCTCGGCATAGTCAGCCTCGTTGGTCAGGTAAAGCTCCCACAAGCGGTGGTTGCGTACGATTTCCATGGCACGTTTCCAACCCACGCGGCTTAGATGCAGGGATGCACCGTCTTCTGACATTTCGATGAATCCACGACTTGAGAGCGACCTGCAATCCTTTCTCACCAAATCCTCAGCCACTCCCCTCTTGCGAGCCAACATCAGCACACTCACCTCCTCATGTGCAAAACCCTCAGCCTCGAGAATCTGGTAAATGGCTTTCAGTGTATTTTCCCTCTTCACCCGCATGCGACCTCTCAGCACACGCAGTGCTCTTACCAGAATGCCATGTCGAGGTGCCACCAGGTAGACGAGGGCAAACACCAGCGTGGCAGAGAGCGCGATGACAGGCCCTGTGGGCAAGCCATCGACCTCGGCCGACACCAAGGCACCCGCAACACCGGCAAAAACCCCAAACACCATGGAGAGGACCAGCATGCGGTCAAAGCGGTCCGTCAGCAGGTAGGCTGCCGCCGCAGGAGTTATAAGCATCGCCGATACCAACACCACCCCTACAGCCTGGAGGGCAACCACCACGGAAAACGTGAGTAAAAAATAAAAGACTCCGTTGAGAGCTCTCACCGGATAGCCTAATGCGCGGGAAAAACCCTCGTCAAAACTCAAAACCAGCAAGGGGCGCCTGAGAAAAAACATCATCACCACAAGCATCGCCGTGGTGGTGAGCATCATGCGTAAATCACTCGCATCAATCGACCCCACATTACCAAAAAGGAAATTCATCACTCCCACGGTGTCCTGCTGGTTTCTCGATTGCCACATAATGCCAAAGGCAAAAAATGTCGCCAGCACGATTCCGAGAGCAGCGTCTGATTTCAGACGTGTACTCGCCATCATCAGCCGCACCAGCACCACACCTAACAGACCAGCGGCAGCCGCACAGGCAAAGATAACTCCGGGGTTACGTTCCGGACTGTAGAGAAGGCCGGCAACCACTCCGGGAAGAACCGCATGCGAGAGAGCATCACCCATCAGAGCCACGCGCCGCAACACCACAAAACATCCCAACAAACCACAACCTGCACCCAGCAACACGGCAGCCATCAAGGCCTTGCCGCTGCCACTGCCCGGTATAACCGCCTCCATCAAGGCGAGCATCATGGGAAAATCATGGATCATTGTCTGGATGACATTTTTGCAGCCTGGTCAGCAACCTCACTGAGAATTGTCAGACGGCCCCCATAGGTTTTCTGCAGCAGCTCGGGTGTATAGACTTCCTGCACTGAGCCAAAGGCAACAAGTCTCATGTTGAGTAGCAGCAAGTGATCAAAATACTCCCTTGCAGACTGCAAATCATGATGAACGACCAGCACTGTTTTACCTCGCTCCCTCATCTCGCGCAACAGGGTCACAATGGCGGCCTCGGTGGCGGCATCCACTCCCACGAAAGGTTCGTCCATAAGGTAAAGATCACTGTCCTGTGCCAATGCACGGGCCAGAAACACACGCTGCTGCTGCCCCCCACTCAAGTTGCCTATTTGCCTGTTCGCATACGGCAGCATACCCATTTTCTCCAAGGCCTCACTCGCACGCAGCCTCTCTGCCTTGCCCGGCCTGCGCATCAAACCCAGACCACCGTAGGTTCCCATCATCGCCACATCCATGACAGTAACGGGGAAATCCCAATCCACACTCTCTCTTTGGGGCACGTAACCCACACGCCGTAGATTCTCACGCACGGGTTTACCAAAGACCTTTACCCAGCCTCCGGATGAGGGCACAACACCCATCACCGCTTTGATGAGAGTGGACTTACCCGCTCCATTGGGCCCCACAATGCCGACAAGACTCCCCATGGGAATTTCAACATCAATACCATACAAGGCCGGCTGCTTGTGATAGGTGACCGTTAGATCGTGGGTTTCGAGAGCGGTTTGGGATGCATCACTCATGGCTTTTTGGGGATTTGTTTTATTTCCAGCTTGATAGCACTCTTCCTGGGGTCACTTCAACCCATCAACAATGGTGTTCACATTGTGCTTAATCATGCCGATGTATGTGCCCCTGTCATAGGTTTCACCGTGGAGAGTCACCAGATCTCCTGGCTGGCCCATTGCATCGGAAAACAGCTCATGCTCACTGACTCTCACACCCGCTTCCTCAGCCACTGCCCTGATGCCTTTGGCATTCACACTCGACTCCGGAAAAATGGACTTCAGCTGCTTGCTCTTGATAAAAGCAACCAGCTCTGCCCTGTCTTTTAAACCCGATTCAGAGTTCGTGGAGACTCCCTGCAGACCCTTCACCTCAATCCCAAAGGCCTCGCCAAAATAGAGAAACGCATCGTGGCTGGTGACCAGCACTCTCTGCTCCTCAGGTATCTCTGCCATCCGCCGCTCTGCCCAGAGGTGTAATTCAAGAAGCTGTTCAGAGTATGCCTTGGCTCGGGTTTTATAATCATCCGCTGCTACAGGATCAGCCTCGCAGAGAGCATTGACCACCACTTCGATACATCTCTGCCATAGTTTGGGATCACCCCACACGTGCGGGTCATAATAACCTTGAAATTCCTCCCGGGGTTTAAGCAGGAGGTTTTCAGCAACTCCGTCCGTCACCGCGAACACGCCTCCCTGCTTGCTGGCTCTCTTCTCCAGCAGGTCCTGCATTTTTCCCTCCAAATGGAGCCCGCTGTAAAAAATAATATCCGCCTGCTGTAGTGCCACCGTGTCATTGAAGGTGATCTGGTAGCTGTGCGGATCAACACCCGGCCCCATCAGGCCCTGCACCCCGATACGCCCTCCACCGATTATTTTCACCATGTCAGTGACCATCGTGGTGGTGGTCACCACTCGCAATTTCCCCTCTACCCGCAACTGTTCCTCCCCGGCGCCCTGCTCCTCTTGCAGCAACCACAAAAGCCCCCCGACGAGAGAACCGATAACGACAACAATGGCAATCAAACGTTTCACTACAATGCCTAGTAATCAGGATCGACCACATGGTCAAGCAAAAATTAGGCGAGGCTAATTTTGTTTTGCGCGCAAAATTTATTTCTTGCTATTTTTCGGCCAAAATTTGTGTAGCTTTTGCGCAAGACTTCTCCCCAACTATACGTAGATTCACATCATGGATAAAAGCTCAAGCAAGCAAGCTCAGCACAAGAAAGGCCCGGATTCCTCCCAAACAGACAAAAAGGAGCAAAATTCAGCATCTGCGACTGCGGAAACTTCCGACAGCTCACTGCAAAAAAAGTTCTTTATCCCCGTTGTCATCCTCAGTGGCATAGCCATTCTAATCGTTGCAATTCTTCCCTTCCTGGGCGAAGTGGGCATGGCCAGCGAGAGTGCCACTACCACGATCGGCAAGTGGGTCGGTTTTCTGGGTGAATTCCACCCACTCTTCTTGCACCTGCCCATCGGGGCGGTGATGTTGGTCATCGTAATGGAAGTTTTACGCCTGATCACAATGGGTAAATACTCCCCCCCAACTACTCTTGGCCTTTCGTTTGCCTCAGCCACTGGCGTGTTTGCCATGGTATTTGGCTACTGCCTCTATCTCACGGGCGACTTCTCAGGTGAGCTGATCGAGGAACACAAACGTGACGGCATCATCTTCACCATTCTTCTCATTGCCACTTTCCTGGTCAAGTATGCCTCCGACATTGGCTTTATCGGAAAATTTGCCAACCCCTCCTACATTCTTGGACTCTTTTTGACAACGGCCATGATGATGAGCGCAGGCCATCACGGTGGTGAAATCACCCACGGTGATCCGCTCGATAAAGCCCCGTGGAAAGTGGATGAAGAAGCTGCCACTGCCGAGGTAATCACTGATCCCGTTGTCTACACCAACATCATTCATCCCATCCTCGAGCAGAAATGCATCTCCTGTCATGGTGAGAAGAAGCAGAAGAGCGGGCTACGCATGGACAGCTATGCCGCCCTCCTGGATGGTGGTGAAGAGACGGACTGCCTCATTCCCGGCGATACTGAGCAAAGCGCCATGGTTTCCTATCTCCATTTGCCCATGGAGGATGATCTGCACATGCCACCGGAGGGCAAAAAGCAACTCACCCAGCAGGAGATTGAAATCATAGAGTGGTGGGTGAAAATCGGTGCTCCCGAAGCCTCCAAACTCAGCGAGGTAGAGGTGACGGAGTCTATCACCGCAGCCATTGAAACGCTCAAAACTCCAGAGCAAATTGCGCGTGAGAAAGCCGCACTCGAGAAAGCCGAGAAAGAGCGTGCTGCAGCGTTCAAGGCGAAGCGCGCAAGGCTTGCCGCAGCGCTTGAGACCATCAATGGCAAGTATGCCGGTTCACTCAGCTACATCTCTAAAGACAGCACTGACCTCTCTTTCTCTGCAGTCAGCTATCGTAAGGACTTCAATGATGAGAGCATGGCAATCCTCAAGGATGCCGCCGCAGACATCACAGAGCTCGATCTCAGCGCTAGTGCGATCACCGATGATTCCGCTCAGAGTATCGGAGACTTTGTCAACCTGCGCACCCTGAAGCTTAATCAAACAAGCATCACCGACTCAACCTTGCCCGAAATCCAGAGACTCAACCAACTCGAGGTTTTGAACCTCCACAGCACCAATGTCTCCGATGATGGTCTGGCAAACCTCGAGCCTATGAGCTCACTGAAGAGAGTATTCTTGTGGAATACCAAGGTCACCGAGGCAGGCGCTCAGGCGCTTGAACAAATCCTCGTGGCCACTCACACAAAGGCGCAGGAAGGGCTTGAGGAAGAGGATCAGGACAAGACCGTGCCAGCGGTCATACTGGGAGCATCGAGCAAAAAAGCCGCTGCTCCGGAGAAGCAACCAGCACCGGAAGCGAAACAACCCAAAGCTCCAGCCAAGCCTGCTGCTAAGCCTGAGCAGCCGAAGGCACAATAAGCCCAATAAGGGCACAGCAAACGCTTGCTCCTGATCATTATTACCCGGCAGGAAATCCGGACAACAACCCCGTCTTGGGTGCAAACAACATAGGGGCGCCCAGACTCAAGGGCGCCAGTAGCGCCTACCTGGACATGCCAGGCTGATCTTCCTGCTCTTTGGCCGTCTGGCAATCAATACACAGTGACACCGAGGGCTTCGCTTTCAGGCGCTCAACATTGATATCGTTGCCGCATCCGTCACAGACACCATAGGTGCCTTCGTCCAGTCGTTCCAAAGCATACTCGATTTTCTCCAGCAGCTTGCTCTCGGAGAAACCAAGCTGGTGCTCAACCATGTTCTCGGCAATGATATCGGCTCGCTCGGTTTCGTCTGCAATGGCGCCTCCACCGGCTCCCGTTTTGACACCGTGTCTATTGACATCTGCCATGACGCTCTTTCTTTGCCCCATGAGGGCATCCCTGAGTTCTTGTTTTTCGTTTTCAGTCATCGGCTTGTGGGTTTGAAATCTATCAGCAGTATTAATGTTAGAAAATGAACAACAATGTGTAGAATAAACATTCTCCCACGGTCAATCAACAAGATACTGTGAAAATGTCGCAATCTACATTGCATTCGTACAAATTAAACATTAAGCACAGGCATCACATCACACATAGATGTGATCTCTTTATGGAGGCCCGCACCTGACGGGCAGGAAATAGATGGGGAATCCAGTGATGCCCGCATGTGACATGCAGGCTAATCTGGAGCGGTTACGCCACTGTGAGTCATAGAACACCATGTGAGTGCTATGATAAGCCAGATTGCCAGCCATAAGGAGTAGAGCGATATCCTGCGTAAAACGGGAAACACTCAACACCCATGAACCAGAAAACATACGCACTCCAATGGAGTGCCATCAAGTCGTGCCTGTTTACAGGTCAAAGCAACCGAGCCACGAGTGGCGCCACCGCCCTTGGGCTTGCATTTGCGATTCCAGTCACAGCGGAAACAAGACAACTCGACGAGACCACGATTCTCGCAACCGGATTTGCCATGGGCAAAAATGACACCGGTCTCCAAGTCACCGTCCAGAACGGAGAAGACCTGAACGATAATGGCGTATGGCGTCTTGAAGACGCGCTTCTCTTGTCCCCGGGTGTCCATGTTTTCTCGGCAGGAGCGGATGGCGCTGCCAGTTCACTTTTTACCCGGGGCACTGAATCCGACCACACGGCCATCTATGTGGATGGGATCAAATTTTCCGACTCTAGAATCTTCCCCTTCCCTGCAGCCAATATTCTCTCGGGAGCTGGAGTCACACCGGGAGAAAGGATAGAGCTCCTGCGTGGCCCGCAGAGTGCACTCTATGGCAGTGATGCCATTGGGGGCGTGCTCAGCCTCTCGCTGGAACAGGGCGACAACCGGGAAAAGAACAGAGCCTGGCTCGAGCTCGGCTCCTTTGAGAGTGTGAATAGTGGTGTCAGCTTCCAGGGTCAGGAGGGCAATCTCTCCTACAATACCTTTGCCTCATGGAACCAGACATCCAATGACCGTGACTGGAACGATTATGAATCAACTCAATCAGGTATCAGGCTTGATTACGCATTATCAAATGACACGACCCTGGGGCTCACCCTGCGCGTGCTGCGGTTTGAAACGGAGCTACCACCACTGGGAACTACAGCTTTCGCAATCAACGAGACAGAAAACACGATCTATTCCGTCTTTATCGAGCACCAGCTGGGCGATGATTTTTTCACCAAACTCATTATTGGGGGGTATGAGAGTGAATTCAATAATCTTGGCGGCTCTGGGGACTCCCGAGTGGATAGCCGCTTCAGAAGCATCGACTGGAGCAGTCGTTACCAATGGAGCGAGGGCCAACAGACAAGCGCCGGCATCACAGTCACCTGGCTTGAGACCGAAAACACGGGAATAGGCGTGGACACTTTTTCCGAGCAACATGAATCGATCTACTTGCAGCACCAATGGCAGCCCAATGAGAATTGGGACCTTCTCGGCGGTTTTCGATATGATCACTATGAAGACGGCTCGGAAAAAAACACCTTCCGCCTGGCAGGCTCTCATCAGGTCCTATCCCGCGCAAGGCTTCACGGCTCGGTGGCAAGTGGATTCAAGCGACCCTCAGTGGTTGATCTGTTTGGATTTTTCGGCTTCGGCGCCAACCCCAATTTAAAGCCAGAAGAGTCGCTTGGCTGGGATGCCGGAATCACTTTTGACCTCTCAGAAACCTCGGAACTGGACATCACCTATTTCCATAATGACATCGATGAGCTGATTACATTCGGCCCGCCTCCCGAATTCGCCGCAGAAAATATCGAGGAAGCCAGAACCCGAGGCATTGAAGTTGCCTATCAGGGTAGCTTCCAGGATGGGCGCATTCAGGCGAGGATGGCATATACATGGCTGGAGGCTGAGAACATGACCACCGACAGCCGCCTCCTGCGCCGCCCAAGCCACAGCTTGAACGCGGACATCCATGCCAGGCTCACAAGCAAGTTGATTCTGGGGGCCGGAGTTACCTGGGTGGCAGACCGCGAGGATTATGAATTCTTCGATATCGTGGATGCAGAAGATTACACCACAGCGAGAATCTACGGACGCTATCAGCTCAATGATTCTGTCAGCATGCATGCTCGTGTTGAGAACCTCTTCGATGAGCAATATGCTGAAATACCCAACTTTCCCGCAAGAGGCATGGGTGTCTTTGCAGGAGTGACCGTTGAATGGTAAGTGCCCCGGCAAGCCAGCCAGTGAAAACGAGAAAACCAATGCGAGCAAACCATCACAACGATGAGCCAAGAGGCAGCAATCGTCGCTTGCTATCGATCATGCTAGCCATCGTGGTTGTGTTCACAGGTTGTCATCTCGTCCGGCTACAGTCGGAAAAAAGCAATAGTAGCGGCAAGCTCAGGCAGCCTGAGGGCAGCTATCAACGCATCATTGCCCTCTCTCCGAGTATTGTCGAAATCATCTACAAGCTCGGTCTCGAAGCTCGTCTGGTGGGCGTATCGCGCTATGCGAATTATCCGCCGGACGCAAAGACGAAACCTTCTGTTGGCGGATATCTTGACCTCCATATCGAAAAAGTCCTCGAGCTCGAACCCGACTGCATCATCCTGCTCCGGGAGCAGGAAAAACTCAGTGCAAGAATGCACCAACTGGGCATATGCACCATTACCGTGGATCACAGAGATACAGCGGGGGTGTTGGAATCCATCCATACCATTGGCAAGCAGCTTGGGCATGCTGGCAAAGCACGCGATCTGGTAGATAGCATCCAAACCCAAGCCCGCAAACAAAGCGCGGCCCACTCCCCTAACACCCCAAAACCAAGAGTATTGGTGTGTATTGACCGCGACACCAGCGCCAAACACCTGCAACAGGTTATCATTGCAGGAAGTGCTGGCTATCACCGCGAGCTTGTAGAGATGGCGGGTGGCAAGAATGCCTATGAGGGTCCCATTCCCTTCCCCAGCCTTTCGCGGGAAAAACTCATCGCACTTAAACCCGATGTCATCATCGATCTTGTGAACACAGAAACTGGCAGCAGGGTCGGCAAGGAGCGCCTGCTGGCTCCGTGGTATGCCTTGGGTGAAATGGAAGCTGTCGCGAATAGGCGTGTAACCATCCTTCATGGTGATCAACACATGATACCCGGTCCCCGTTACCCCGAGACGCTCAAACAAATCGCTCAAGCCATTCACCCATCGAAGTGACGTGAAACCCAACCATCAACCTTTCATCCGGGCAGACAGGCTGAGCCTGCGAATCGGCTCTCACAAGCTGCTGGACAATGCCTCTCTGGAGGTAGCTGCCGGTGAGTCAGTTGCCATCGTGGGCCCTAATGGCGCGGGCAAGACCACGCTTGCGCGCTGCCTGCTGGGTCTTACACGCCCTGACACAGGAAGCGTAACCATGGACGGAAAAGCCATAGACCAGCTCAAGCACGGTGAACTCGCCCGCTTGATGGCCTATGTGCCACAACAACTTCCGGAACGCATTTCGTTTACCTGTGCCGAATTCATCGGCATGAGCCGCTATGCTTATGGAGATGGATACAAAAACATGGACGGACATGATTCAGATCCAGTGCAAACAGCCATGGAAATGACGGGTATTACCCACCTAAGTGAACAAGCCCTCTCCACCATGAGCGGGGGCGAACGTCAGAGAGTGAGCATTGCTGCTGCCCTTGCCCAGCAGACTCCCGTTTTGATCCTGGATGAACCGTCGGCTCATCTGGACCCCAAGCAACGCGACGTGATCCATGCGCTGTTGGCAAAAATAGCCACAGAAAAGAAGATCACCCTGATCGTTATCACCCATGATCTCAACTGGGCATCCTGTGATTTTGACCGTATTGTCGGTATGCGTGATGGCCAGACACTCGTTGAGGATTCAGCCAAAGCATTCATGCAGGAGCAAACACTTCAGCAAATCTTTGACGCCGACTGGCTGCTGCACCCGCATCCCCATTCAGGGCACCCCATGGTTCTACCACACCAGTCACCCAAGCCATGACCAGAGCAAACAGATCAAGAACACTGCTTCTAATGATGCTCTTCGCCATCATTGTCACCCTCTTACTGCCGTGGGTCGGACATCATTTACCTCCTTTGAGCGTGATCGCACGTCCTGGAGCAGATGATGTCGATGCGGTTATTTTTTGGCAAATAAGGACGCCACGGGTGTTGCTCTCTTTTCTGGCAGGTGCGGGCTTGTCCCTCGGAGGGCTCGTCTTTCAAGCGCTCTTTCGCAACCCGCTGGCAACGCCCTTCACGCTGGGTGTTGCCAGCGGAGCCTCTCTGGGTGTCACCATCGCTGTCATCGGCGGCTTTCATTTTACCATGATGGGGGTGTCTGGCACCTCACTGGCTGCTCTTGGTGGTGCGAGCCTCTCTGTTCTGCTGGTTTACGGAGTTGCCCGTGCCGCCGGCAAGCTCTCACCAACGACCATGCTTCTGGCCGGTGTCGCCATCAGCTTTTTCTTCTCCAGCCTCATCCTGCTTCTACAATACCTCAGTGATGCCGGTAGTGCTTATCGTATCTTGCACTGGCTCATGGGAGATGTCAGCCGTGCCAATGTGGATACGCTATTGCAGCTGACTCCTTTTATCATCAGTGGCATGCTGATCATCATGCCCATGCATCGGGAGCTTAACTTGTTATCTGTCACTGATGACATCGCAGCAAGCCGTGGAGTCCGGGTGGAACGATGCCGCCTGATTCTCTTTTTTGCAGTTTCGCTCATGGTGGCCGGCATTGTAACCATATGTGGCCCCATCGGCTTTGTCGGGATTATGGTGCCGCACATTTGCCGGCTTGTGATTGGCTCCAATCACCGCCATTTGATTCCTGCAACACTCTTGTTTGGCGGTATGTTTCTGGCTCTTTGCGACACCATTGCGCGCAACATCTCGGCCTCGGCGGAGATCCCCGTAGGTATCGTTACCGCCCTCCTTGGAGGCCCCTTTTTTCTCTGGTTGTTACTGGGCAAACAGCACAAGCTTGCATAGTCATTTTCGAATCATGTCTACCCATCTTTACAGTGTAATTTTTGTTTGCCTGGGAAATATTTGCCGCTCCCCGGCGGCTGAAAATATTTTTCGCCATCAGGTCATGGAAGCAGGCCTGGAAAGCGTCATCCACATCGACTCGGCAGGCACGCATGACTACCACCCCGGCAAAGCCCCGGACAAGCGCATGCAAAAGACCCTGAAAAAGAGAAAGATCGGCAACTCTGGATCCGCGAGGCAATTCACCCGCCAAGACCTCGAGGACTTTGACCTGATTCTAACCATGGATCGGGACAACCACTCTGATGTAACCCGGCTTATGCAATCCAGTGAACAGTCTGGCAAAGTCGTCCTCTTCACCCGCTTTTGCGAGCGCCCGGAGCACCAGCTCGCAGATGTACCTGATCCTTATTATGGTGGCGATGAGGGGTTTGAGCTCGTTGCCAACATGCTGGAAGATGGGTGCAGGCAACTGCTCGAGCATGTGCAAGAGCAAATGGCTCAGTAGCCAATCGTCACCAGTATTCCGGTCTCGACACGGTCATACAAGTCGATCACATCCTTGTTGGACATACGGATACATCCACAGCTTGTAGGCTGACCCAGCAACGTCTCCTGGTTCGTGCCGTGTATGTAGATGTAACGGCTCATGGTGTTGGCATTTTCTGCATCCAGTCCGTGTAATCGCAGAATACGGGTCAGCACCATATCCTCGTCACTCTCGGTGCCATTCCACACACCGACCGGCTCACGGGACTTGAAGATTGTCCCTACTGGTGCATTGCTGCCAATCTTCTCACTGACTTCGAAACGACCTGTAGGTGTACAATAACTACCATCATCAAAACCAGTGCCATTGGCTGCGCTGGAGATGGCATATTCCGCGACCATCTCACTGCCCTTGAATAAGCTCAACTTTTGTTCCCCGATGGAAATGTAGATATGCATGAGCGTTTAGAGTGGAGACTTGAGCGCAACGATCGAATTATGCCCCCCCATGCCAACTGCGATCTTGAGCACAGTGGTCTCCTCCGATGGCAGCGCTTGAGCATCCATGGTGAAGGGAGGGCCAGGATCCGTATTGCCCGCAATGTTGGGTGGCAAATCGCCCTGGCCCATGAAGCTGGCGAGAAGGGCACAATCCAGAATGCCGTTCGCTCCCACCGTATGCCCAGTGTATGGCTTGAGAGGATGCAGAGACACCTGACCATGATCAGGCAAGGCTGCCCTGAGAGCCGCCAGCTCGGCTTTACCGTGAAGCAGGGTGCCGCTCGCATGAGGGCAGATGGCCGTGATCGCCGGCTCAGACTCCAAATCTGAAATAGCACGCCGCAGGCAATCCCGCAGGCCCGATCCGTCATCAGGCATGCCAATGGGTGAGTCGGCATCCGAATTACACCAGTAACCCGTCATCCGGGTCTTGGATCGGGCATCCATCCCACGAGCCTTGAGTGCATCGCTGGATTCCAGCACCACTGCCGCTCCTGCCTCACCCGGATGGAGACCGCTGGTCTCGGGTGAATACGGGTCGCGGATATCCCCCGTGGCAAGTACGCCGGTGCGTTCATAGGCCTCGAGCACCTCGGGGATAAGCGGCAGCTCAACGCCAATGACAATGGCACGATCCACGACACCCTGTCTTATCATCATCCATGCCATGCCCAGGGCATCCAGACTGGCAGCACAGCCACTGGCAATGACCTGCCATGGGCCGCGGATACCGAGCTCAATGCTCACCACCGATGCCAACTCACCATGCATGGAATTACTCGCAGCCATGAGCTTCACCGGGCGTCTCTGCGGCCACTCTGAGACCCAGCCCGCAGCATTACCCCGGCTACTGCCGACAATAACTGCCGCATTACTTAACTCGGCATCTTCCAGACCGGCATCAGCAACGGCCTGCCTGGCGACATGGAGAGCCAGCATTGAGGCTGGCGCCCATTTACGCGACATTAAAATACCTCTGTCCTCAATCCATGCGCCATGGACATTGGCGTATGGAAAATCCTCACCAAACAAGCCCTTCAGGGGACGCAATGCATGGTGTCCGGCAGAAATTCTCTGCTTGTGAACTTCCGCGCCATCACCCAGACCGCTGGTCAGGCCAATGCCGGTGATCGCAATATCCATCTCTTACTTGCAGCACGGGGAAAGCTCCCTGTCACATTCCGTGCCAGGAGCCTCCATGTCAGGATTGGGCTTGAGCGGCTCGATCCCGAGCTTTTCGATGAGCTTGATATCCTTCTTGATGGCTGGATTCACCGTGGTGAGAAGTTTCTCACCGTAAAAAATGGAGTTGGCACCTGCGTAGAAGCACATGGTTTGGCCCTCCTCGGACATGTGATGGCGCCCCGCTGACAACCTTACCTTCGCCTTCGGGCATGCGATACGGGTCACTGCGATCATACGCACCACGTCAAAGATATCCACCGAATTAGAGTCGGCCAGAGGTGTGCCGGGCATGGGCATGAGAGAGTTGATGGGCACACTTTCCGGCTGAGGGTTAAACTCGGAAATGACCTCGAGCATTTTCAATCGGTCATCGACAGTTTCACCCAAACCAAGGATGCCACCACAGCACACACTCATGCCCGCATCCTGGGCGTGGCGAATCGTGCGCAAGCGATCATCATAGGTGTGGCTGGTGACAATATTGGGATAGTGCTCACGCGATGTATCCAGATTGTGGTTGTAGGCAGTTACACCGGCTTCCTTGAGAAGTTTTGCCTCCTCGGCTCCGAGCTCACCAAGTGTCGTGCAAACCTCCATGCCGAGACTTGCCACATTGCGTACGATCTCAAGCACATCATCAAACTGCTTGGTTCCCTTGCGCACCCCCTTCCATGCCGCACCCATGCAAAAGCGGGTCGATCCATTGTCACGTGCTGCCGTTGCACTCTTCATTACCGTCTCCAGATCCATCAAGGGCTCGCGCTCTACCTCCGTGTTGTAGCGGGCTGACTGTGAACAATAGGAACAATCTTCCGAGCATCCACCCGTCTTGATGGAGAGCAAGGTGCAGAGTTGAATCTCCTTCTCAGGCCAGTGTGCCGTGTGGACTTCGTGAGCCTTGTGAAAGAGTTCAAAGAAGGGCAAT
Organism: Akkermansiaceae bacterium; assembly: GCA_049632765.1. Lineage (GTDB taxonomy): Bacteria > Verrucomicrobiota > Verrucomicrobiia > Verrucomicrobiales > Akkermansiaceae > Oceaniferula. The sequence continues at coordinate 17,915 of JBNACB010000014.1, forward strand.
TCGTAGATTTCCTTGAGTTGTTCGAATTTCATGTGTCTGTGATAGGGTTAATAGTGCTGGATGGAAAGGATTCTTGTTATCGAAATGAACTGGATCAGCGGACCCACCGGCCGTTGATGGCGGGCATCTGTCCCTGACCGACGGTCACGTAGTCGGTTTTTCCCCGGGCGCCGATCATGGGCTGACCCACGGCCTGCTTCCAGTATGAGCTCATACTTTCGCCTGTGTGGCATCCCCAGCTTTGGCATTGGGCATTACGGGCAAAAATGTCAGAGCGTATCCGGGAGAGGTCTTTTTCGTGAATCCATGCTTTGCTGGCGGCCATGATAATGACGCTGTAATCGAGCAAAAAACAATGTTTATTGGAGTGCCCAAAAAAATCAAAGCTCACCACCGACTTGGGTGGGTGGCGATTAATTGCGTTGATGGCGGCAAGTCCACTTTTGACCCAGACCAGTTTGACTCCCCGTTTGGCAGCCTGCCCCGAAATCCAACTGGTGTAGGGCGCTCCATCCTCGATACCCCGTGCCACATAACCGGGACGATAAACAATCCAGGTAATGGCCGCACTCTCGCCATAGGCGCGCTTGATTTCATCCATGCGGATCGTCGAGGCCCGGATAAAGTTAGCCCACCATCGGTCATGCTGATCTTTCTCCACCCTCAGGTCTTCCCACTTTCGCAGTGCCGGGCCTCCACACAGAATAATATGGTGTTTTGATTTTAGCGCCGCTCTCGCTGGGGTAGCCGCCTGAACGCTCGGAGCAAGCTCCCAAAAGCCCGCCCCCAAGAGAATCAGAAAACCTAGCCAGACGCCACGCATCACGTCCAAGGCTAATCCTCCACCCCATGATGTCTAGGTTAATATCGCTGGACTCGCGGCCGTCTGGTGACGGGCAGGCAAGGCAGCTCTAGACCCTCTTTTTTCTCCATGCAGTGAAAGCTTCCACAATCATCCATGCCTCAAGCAGCAGCGAGGCAGAGCCTATGGCCACCAGCAACCACCGCTCCTGCTCAATCCAGCTTTGCTCAGACCCTATGGCTTGGACAAAAATCTGGTATCCCATGGCCCAAGCGGGAAGCAGCAGCATAAAAAACGCAGGCACGGCGATGAACCAAAGCGACATGCGCTGACGCCACATCCAGAACAGAATCACCAGAAAGGCAAGCCCCCCCAGGAGTTGGTTTGTGGCCCCAAAGAGTGGCCAGAGAATCAGCCCCCCGGTACCTGGCGCCTTGCCCTCGCCGGCAGGCAGGGAAGCCATCCACCATGCAATGGCAACCGCGAACAAGGTGGCCCCATGCTTGTTGACCAGCCAACTCAGAGGATTGACGCTCACAACAACATCGGATGGAGATACCAATCCGTCTTCGACATCCCCTTTACCCTTGAGGCTCAGGAGGCTTGCTGCCAGCTCCTGAATAACGTAGCGCTGCAACCTGCAGGCAGAGTCCAGGGTAGTGGCGGCAAATGAGGCCACAAACACCCCCATCAGGGCGGTGGAAAATACCGCAGGAATGCCCATCGCCTTGAGAAAGTTGGCAGCACCATCAACAAAGGCACCCACCTTTGCTCCGAGACCGCTCATCGTTGCCCAGCCCTCGTAACGCGTGTTCCACGCCTCAACACCCAGCAAAGTTCCTCCCGCACCATCAGTGACACCCAGACCCAGACCGGCAACACAGGCGAGGATCACCAGTACTGCCAGGAAGCCCTCTGTGAGCATCGACCCATAACCAACGAAACGCGCATCGGTCTCACAGCGCAATTGCTTGGACGAGGTGCCCGATGAAACCAGACAGTGGAAGCCCGATACCGCTCCACATGCAATGGTGATAAACAGGAAGGGAAAAATCAGAGGCAAATCCTTCAGTTTTACGCTCGACTCCACCATGGGGGCGGCAATCTCAAGTGCTGGGCGCACTCCGTCGACAGGCGCACCGTTGAAAAGACCGGCAAAGACGAGACCAGCGACTATCAGGCACAGTGCGCTCAACAGCTGCAGAGAGTTGATGTAGTCACGGGGCTGCAAGAGCGTCCACACGGGAAGCACTGAAGCGATGTAGGAATAGATGAGCAAGGCACTCACCCACTGCATCAATGACCACCCTTTGAGATAGGCATTCATCTGCTGCAACCAGCCAACATCACCGAAAATCACCGAGAGATACATCACTGACAATGCCGCCAGGGAAGCCAGAAAAAGGTTCCCTCCTCTGCGATGAATGAACAGACCTATCAAAACCGCGAGTGGAATCTGTATGAGGCAGGGAGCGATGGACTGTGGATAGGTCTTGAACACAGAGGCAATCACCAGGCCAAAAATCGCCAAAACAATCGTCAGGGCCATGAACAGGATGAGCAGAAAAAGGATTCTCACCCGGGGTGAAATGACCCGGCCTGCGATATCTCCCACCGTCTGTCCACGATTGCGCATGGAGACCACAAGGGCACCGAAATCGTGGACCGCACCAATGAAGACGGAACCCAGCAAGACCCAGAGCAAAGCAGGCAACCATCCCCAGATGACAGCCAGTGCTGGCCCCACGATAGGTCCGGTACCCGCTATCGAGGTGAAGTGATGCCCGAAGACAACCCCCTTGGAGCTGGGCACATAGTCATTGCCGTCTTCAAACTCGATGGAGGGCGCAACACTCTGAGCACTAAGCCTGAAAACCTTGCGCCCCAGCCATTTCCCATAGGTATTGTAAGCCAGCAGATAGAGAACCAGGGAGCCCAATGCTATGAACAGCGTCATCATATGGCGGGCAGCTTAAGACTTGGTTGCCAAAGCATTCAACTGCAAACTTGGGCATTGCCCTCAACGTCCCCAGACCTAAGAAAGCCGACACTCAATCTCACCTCGAAGGCATCAGCTGCAAGACAAAGCCTTTTAAATATTCGGTCTCGGGAATCGCAGGTATCACCGGGTGATCGAGCCTCTGCCCATGACTTGCCAGCAACCGCAACGTCCTCTTGGCATCCACCGAGGCAGCTACAATGTTTTCGAGAAACATCTCCCTTGTGGCATGGTGAGAGCAACAATAGGTGGCAAGTATGCCATCACGATCCAGGAGCTTGATGCCACGCAGGTGGATCTCCTTGTAACCACGCATGGCATTATTGAGGCTCTTTTTGTTTTTGGTGAATGAAGGAGGATCAAGAATCACCAAGTCATACTGCTCCTCGCAGTGCTTTAAAAAATCAAACGCATTGTGCTGCACGGCATTGATCTCAACCCCATTGAGCTCCGCATTGCGCAGGGCAGCCTCGATAGCCGGCCCGGAGGAATCAACTGCCGTCACACTCGCAGCGCCCGCCTTGGCGCATGCCAGCGCAAAGCCTCCCTGATTGCAAAAGCAGTCCAAAACCCGCTTGCCCTTGGCTAGCTTCGCAACCTCCCGGTGGGCATCCAGCTGATCGAGGTAAAGCCCCGTCTTCTGACCATCCAGCAGATCAATTTCAAATTTCACCCCACCCTCAACCGATGGAGCCTCGACGATGAATGGTTCCGGGCGCTCACCATGCAGCATTGCAATTTCCTCCTCCAGGCCCTCAGCTGCCAGCATGGGTGAATCATTACGCAAAATGATGGATGCAGGCGTAACGAGTTCACGCAAGGTATCAGCAATCAGCTCACGCTGATGATACATGGCGAGGGTCAGTGTTTGGAGCACGAGATGCTGGCCATATCGATCCACAATGACACCCGGAAGCCCATCGGACTCGCTCCACACCAGCCTTGCTAGGTCAAGATCGATGCCAGAGCTACTACGCAGCTCAATGGCGTGCTGAATGCGTCGCTGAAAAAACTCCCTATCGAGCGCCTGCTTCCTGCGGGAAATCCTACGCGCAACAATCTGGGAGTGGGGATTGTAGATGGCGGTCCCCAGCGGCCTGTCGCGGTAGTCCTTGAGAGAAATGACATCCCCTGCCTTTGGGTCACCAAACAACTTACGAATGTCAGAAGCATAGACCCAGTCATGGCCGTGAAAAATACGGGCGCGCGGTTTGACAACAATTCCTGGCATGGCGGGGACCTTTCAAGCAGGGAATCACACTGGAAGCAAGCTTCCAGCTTGCGCACACCCCTGTATGGTGGCAGGGTTTGCTGTATCATTCCCATGCCTGACCCCAGTAAACAAGACCCCAACTATGCGATCACCCGCATTGACCTGCCGGGCGCAGGCACCCACGGTTACCAGGTCAGGTTGCAGCGCAGGGGCATTAAGTATGGCAAGTTTTTTGCCGATCGCGTCCATGGTGAAAAGGCGACGGCCCTGAAAGCTGCAAGGCTGTGGCGAGATGAACTGCTCACGCAAGTCGCGGACCGGGCGAGGGTTTGTGAACGTTCCCCACGCAACAGCTCCGGAGTGGTCGGCGTGTCCAGAATCACCGTTGTCGCAAGCAATGGCAACTCCTACGAATTCTGGCAAGCCACGTGGTCCCCATCCCCGGGTCAGCGGAGATGTGTGAAGTTCTCGATCAGGCGCTATGGCGATCGCGAGGCGTTCCAACTTGCCGTTGAGGCCAGGACCACCGGTATCAGCTCCACTTGAGGGACATGGCATCACCTTTATCCTTCCCACCTGATCCATAAGCATTCAGTCTTGCCCCGTAATGCATAAGCTTTTTCTGCTCGATGGAATGGCACTGGTATACCGTGCCCACTTTGCCTTCTTTCGCAATCCAATCATCACCAGCAAAGGGCTCAATACATCAGCAGTCTACGGCTTTGCCAACACACTGCTCGACATCATGGAGAATCATGATGCCAGCCACATCGGGGTGGCGTTTGACACCAAGGAACCCACCGAGCGGCACACACTCTACCCTGAATACAAAGCACAGCGTGAGGCCATGCCCGAGGAACTGGCGACCGCCATACCCTATGTGAAGCAGCTCTGCGCGGCCCTCGGCATACCTGTTCTCGAGATGGATGGATACGAGGCGGATGACATTATCGGCACCATTGCCCACCAGGCGGATCAGCGCGGGGACATTCACACCTACATGGTCACCCCCGACAAAGACTTTGCCCAGCTTGTAAGCGAGACAACCACCATGTGGAAGCCCGGCAGACAGGGAGGCAATCACGAACTTATCGACACTGCCGCTGTGCAGAGCCAATGGAGCGTTGAGCAACCTCAACAAGTCATCGACATCCTTGGCCTCTGGGGTGACGCCTCGGACAACATCCCGGGTGTTCCCGGCATTGGTGAGAAAACAGCCAAAAAACTCATTGCCCAATATGGCTCCATCGAGAAGCTGCTCGAATCCACCGATCAACTCAAGGGCAAGCAGAAGGAAAACCTTGAGCAGTTTGCCGATCAGGCGCGCCTCTCCAAAAAACTGGCCACCATCATTCTCGACGTGCCCATCACCGTGGGCTGGGATGATCTTGTCCTTGGCGGTCGTGATGAATCCAAGATCAAGAGTCTGCTCACAGAGCTCGAGTTCAATAGCATCGGCAAGCGTATTCTGGGCGAGGACTTCAACGCTGGTCGTGGGCACGGCAGCACTGAGAGCGCAGACAGTGCCGCGAAAAACAGCACCGGGGATGACACCACCACGAACACGGCGGTTCTCAAGAGCCTTGCAGACACGGACCATGACTACCAGCTGGTGCAAACGGTCAACGATCTTCACTCGCTGGTCAAAAAACTCTCCATTGCAACGCGCTATTGCTTTGACCTCGAGACCACGTCGCTGGATCCCAGGAGCTGCGAGATTCTCGGCATTGCCTTTGCCACTACGCCACATAACGCCTACTTCGTCGATACCGGGGCGGAGAGTCAAATCACACCGAAGATGGCTCTCGACAAGCTCTGCGTCATCTTCCAGTCCAAGCAGGAGAAGTCAGGCCACAACCTCAAGTTTGACCTCTCAGTCCTGCTCGCCCATGACTGTGAAGTCAGCGGTCCCTTCTTTGACACCATGCTGGTGCACACCATTGTCTCGCCGGATCAGAGACACAGCATGAATCACATCTCGGAAGCCCTTCTCGGCTACACCCCTGTCAAACTGGAAGATCTTACCCAGAGGGAAAAACAACAGGAAGGCGAGCTCTTCGGACTAGAGAGTGATTCCAGCGAGCAGCAGGAAAAACCCAGCAAAAAGCGAGGCGGAAAAAAACAACTCAACATGTCGCTCATTCCCGTGAGCGAGCTCGCGGAGTATGCAGCTGAAGACGCAGACATCACCTTGCAAATCGCAGACCAGCTTCTTCCAGCCCTTGAAGATTGCGGACAAGCATCCATCTACCGCGAAATCGAGGCCCCCTTGCTGCCCGTGCTCACAGCCATGGAAAATGAGGGCATTGCCATGGATGTCACGGCTCTCAAGGAAATCGGTAACAGTCTGGCGAAGCGTATATCCAATTTGTCCCAGGAAATCATCGCGGCAGCTGGACGTGATTTCAATCTGAACTCACCCAAACAGCTCGGCGAAATCCTCTTTGGCGAAATGCAGCTGGTGGAAAAACCCAAGAAAACAAAAACCGGTCAGTTTAAGACCGATGAACAAACCCTTGCTGCCCTGGCACCCAAACACCCGATTATTGCCAACATTCTCGACTACCGCGAGGCAAGTAAGCTCAAGTCCACTTATGTGGATGCGCTTCCTGGTCATGTTTCAGCCCGCACCGGGCGTGTTCACACCCACTTCCATCAGCTCATGACCTCCACCGGTCGCCTTGCATCAAGTGACCCCAACCTCCAAAACATTCCCATCCGCTCAGAAGCCGGTCGTGAAATCCGCAAAGCCTTTGTCCCTCGCGACTCACATCACACACTACTGGCGGCTGACTACTCCCAGGTGGAGCTGCGTGTCATGGCGGCACTCTCCGGAGACGAGTCCATGATTCAAGCCATCATGGACGAGCTCGACATCCACGCCGCAACTGCAGCCCGGGTCTTCAATACGGACATTGACGAGGTCACCCAGGAAATGCGCCGCAGTGCAAAGATGGTGAACTTTGGTATCATTTACGGCATCTCTGCTTTCGGCTTGTCCCAGAGACTTGGCATTGGCCGTGCGGAAGCCAGCGAAATCATCGACACCTATCTCAAGCAGTATCCAGGTATCAAGCAATACATGGAGAACACCATTGAGTCAGCCAGGGAGAATGGATACGTCACCACATTAAGCGGCCGCAAATGCTGGATCCGCAACATTGACTCAAAAAACGGAACCATACGCAGTGGTGCCGAACGCGCGGCCATCAACGCACCGGTGCAGGGCTCGGCCGCCGATATGATCAAAATGGCCATGCTCAAGGTCAGCAATCTGCTCAGTAGCGAGAAGTCACAAACCAAGCTCATTCTTCAGGTTCACGATGAGCTTCTTTTTGACCTGCACCTCAGTGAGGAGTCGTCATTGACACCTAAAATTATCAACGCCATGGAGACTGCCATGCCCCTGCCCCACGACATTCCATGCAAAGTGGACACGGGCACAGGCTCCAACTGGCTCCAGGCGCATTAGGCCCTGTCATGAAGTCATGGCGCGCTAGACCACCTCTTTGCGCTGCACTTCGATCTCACCGAGAATCGTGTCCTGACGTATTCTGAACTGATTCATCTTCATCAGCTCGAGGATGGCCAGGAAAGTGACAATTACCTCAGCCTTGGATGAGGCCTCCTCAAAAAGGGATGAAAATTGCACCTTACCCCCGGGCTGCATGCTACCCAGCATGTACTCAATTTTATCTGCCACGGTGAAGCGGTCATCGATGATGTCGCCCAGATCCGTGGACTCCTCAAATCGCTTGAGCACGTTTTGGAAAGCACGGATGAGATCAAAAATATTCACATCCGGAAGCGGTTCCTCCTCATCGGTGGGAGGTGCTACTTTTTCAGGCACGTGGGCAAAAAGATCCTCCTGCTCGGTCTCCTTGCGTGACAAAAATCCAGCTGCATCCTTGAACTTCTTGTATTCAATGAGCTGGCGGATGAGCTCCCAGCGGGGATCATCTTCCTCCATGTCCTCCTCCGGAGGCTGAACAGACTTGGGCAGCAAGGTCCTGCTTTTGATATACATCAGATTGGCTGCCATCACGATGAACTCGGACGCCAAATCGATGTTAAGCATCTTGAAGGTGTCGATGTAGTCGAGATACTGCTTGGTGATACGCTCGATGGAAATCGCCTGAATATCCACCTCATCCTTCTTGATCAGGTAGAGCAAGAGGTCCAGCGGACCTTCAAAAATGTCGAGTCTGACTTTGTAATCGGCAGTTTCCACGTGCCCCACTCGATACGGCATAGGACCACACCATGCGAGAAAATTCTCACCCCTATCCGGGCCTCCATCAGGTAAAGCCGGGAACATCCCCGGGATCCATCAATGGCAGGGATGGTATCGACGCGGTCTGTGGTAATGATGCCTGCTGTGGTGACGGTGATCCTTCCCAGCAGAGTAAGCGACTGCACCCAGCACGACAGCTCCCACAGCTACTGCCGCTGGATCCACGGTCTGGATCGGCCTCCCGGCACTATCATAGGAGGTGACACAGCTTGATAACAGGAGCCCAGTAACCAAAGCCACCACTGCTATCCTGATCGATGAATGATGAAGTTTCATGCCCGGTAGACGCCCGCCGCGTTGGTTTTATTCACAAAAAAAGAGCGCAGCTATGGGCATGGCCTTGAGGCAGTCACTCTGGAGATTGCAATTACACCCGCCCTATGCTAATTATTACCCAAATGCTTATACGCTCGGCGATTATTCTGACATTGTCTACGGCAGCAATTTTCACATCAGGCTGCGTGACTTCCTCCTCTTCTGACCATACAGGCAGTGGCAGCAGGAAAGCACAGGGGCGGCCCACCGTGCGACAAGGTGGAGAGCCAAGCCCGACGGCAAAAAAAATCGTCGAGTTTGCCCTTCTCAACGAAGGCAAAAAAGTCGGTGACGGAGAATGCTGGGGGCTGGTTAATCTGGCCTATCTACATGCCGGCATTAGGCACCGGGGCGGCTACGTCTGGGGCAGGCGGGTGAACTGGCAAACCGAGGGAGTGCGCCCGGGTGACGTCATCCAGTTCAGAAATGCCCGCTACCCCTATTCCTACACGGATGAAAATCACACAGCCATCATTCTGAAGGTAGTCAACAAACATGCGGTGAAGGTCGCCCACCAGCACTGGAATGGCATCTACAGGGTTACCACGACAAACATTCCCCTGCCCTACCTGCGCTCGGGGGAGCAAACTGTCTACCGTTACGAGCGCTAAGTTGTTGGAAACTGCCCGGATCTGGGAGGGGGAATCCCGCATGCTGTATCTCAGCGCCCGTGAGGAGATCATGGTGATCAGCTCTGAAAACCTCCTCAAATCACCTTGCGCTCACTGGCAAAATGCATTGCCATGGAGCTGATCGCAAGGACCTGGTCCAGCCATGGCAGAACACGTATTGACAAAGGAGGGCCTCGGGGAGGCCGCAGTAGAGCGCATCATCGATGCTCTCCAGTCCTCCGGTGCGCGTTTCTGCACTGAAAGCTTTCGCAGGGATGCCCTGTCCTCACTCGAGCAACTCGAGCTCAAGGACCGGGTGCGCCACCTGATTACGGTGATGAGTCTGCACCTACCCTCCTCTTTTCCTGAGACAGCCTACATTCTTGGAGAAATCAAGGACCACTGGCCCGGCAAAGATGATGATGATAACCGGTATTATTTTGCCGCCTGGCCACTGGTCGACTACGTGGCAAAATATGGACTCAACCATCCACGGATTGCCCTGCCGCTTCTGCGCTATCTCACCCCCCTCTTCACGGCTGAATTCGCCATACGCTCTTTTCTCGAAGTCCATCCTGAGGAAACCTACAGCCAGATGCTCATGTGGTGTCTGGATAGCGACGAGGATGTGCGCAGACTTGCTTCGGAAGGCATCAGGCCTCGCCTTCCATGGGGCAAGCAACTTCCACGGTATATTCAAAACCCTGCCCCCGTCATCTCACTGCTGGAAAACCTCAAAGACGACCCGTCAGACTATGTGCGGCGATCCGTCGCCAACAACCTGAACGACATTTCCAAGGATCACCCGGAGCTGGTCATTGAAACCTGCAAAGCGTGGCAGTCAGAAAAAGTGGCTGCGCGAGAATGGATCATTCGCCACGCCACACGCACCCTGGTTAAAGAGGGCCATCCCGGGGTCTTCCCCCTGCTTGGCTTCACTGCGAGACCAAAAATCGAGGTCCAGCCACCCACTTTGTCCACCGGCCACCTGCTGTTGGGCGAATCCTTGGGTATCGAAGCGCAAATCACCTCAACATCCACCGAGAGCCAGTACGTCGTTATCGACTATGCCGTGCATTACGTGAAAGCAAACGGGCAAAGCTCCGCCAAGGTTTTCAAATGGAAAAACCTGCGCATCAAGGCCGGCCAGAGCATCACCCTGACAAAATCCCACCCGTTTAAGAAAATCACCACCCGTCGCCACTATCAGGGCATCCACCGGATTGAAATACTGGTCAACGGAAAGCATGCCTCAGCCAGCTCTTTTGAGCTGCACATCGCATGATCTGACAAACTTCAAACTTGAAACTTGAAGTGCCGGGGCTACAAGCCCCTTATGAACTGCCACGGGCCGCGGATGAAAATGGATCCCGCACTCCATACCGAGCGCAAGCCGGACTGGATCAAAGTGCGTCTTCCCAATGACCCCAAATTCTGGTCGACCAAATCACTGGTCACAGACCTGAATCTGGTCACCGTCTGCGAGGAGGCACAATGCCCCAACCGCTGGGAGTGCTGGAGTCACGGCACGGCAACCTTCATGATTGCGGGTGAAAAGTGCACCAGGGCGTGTGGATTCTGCGCGGTGAAAACGGCCCGTCCCGATGCCCTCGAGGAGGACGAGCCCCAGCGCGTCGCAGAGGCCTGCAAACGCATGGAATTAAAACATGTTGTGATCACTGCCGTCGCGCGTGATGATCTCCGCGATGGGGGTGCACTGCACTTCAAGAATGTCATCGAGGCCGTGCGTCAACACAACCCCGGCATCATCATTGAAGTCCTGACTCCCGATTTCAATGACAAGGACTTCGCCCTCGAGCTCTGCATGAGCGCCCGTCCGCATATCTTCAACCACAATATTGAGACCGTGGAGCGGCTCACAGCCCTGGTCAGGAGCCGTGCCAAATACCAGCGCTCACTCAGCGTGCTCAAAAAAGCCAAGGCGATTGCTGGTGGAAAAGTGGTCACCAAAAGTGGCATCATGCTTGGACTTGGCGAGAGGGAGGATGAAATCATCCAAGCCATGGATGACCTGCGCGCTCATGATGTGACCGTCCTCACACTTGGCCAGTACTTGCGCCCAACACCACGCCACTTGCCGGTGGTCGACTACATCAAACCCGAAAAGTTTGATGAGTATAAGGAAATCGCCCTGGCTAAAGGCTTCCGCCACGTTGCAAGTGGTCCTCTGGTGAGAAGCTCCTACCACGCCGCTGATTTCCGGCCTGAGCTCGACCTCATCGAGGACATCGAAAGTGAGGCTGCCGCAAACCGGGCCTGAAACAGGCTCTAGTGCCCGCCTGCCTCGGCAAAGCGCTTGATCCGCGCTCTGGAGTCATCATTCAGCGCCGGAGTCGTATCAATATACTCCCCAGCCGCCTCGCTATCCTGGCGCATCCATGAGGTCACTGTGACACCAATGGCACGCCGGCGCATGCCTTCATTGGCTATGGTTTCGGCAAGTCTCAGGTTTTGCCCGATATCGCCTCCCTGATTAGCAATGACATAGGAGGAAGCCGCGTGGTCACGCACGCCTCCCTCTGGCTGGGAATCAACAAAATCCAGTGCCGCGGCTGCATCCCTGCCCACCCAGGATGCCACTACATCTCCAATGCTCTCTTTCTGGGCATCCTCGTCACCATTTTCCATCACCCATTGGGCAGCTGCCTCCGGGTCATCCCTGCCCCACTTGCGGGCAATACTCTCCATCGTGTCATTGAGATCTTTTCCCCCGGACAAAACACCAATCTCCGCAGCAGCAGCAGCCGGGTCGGTGTCCGCCAAGCCGCGCAGAGCCCTTGCGGATGCAGCCTCTTGCTGGTCTGCAGGCAAGCCCGAGATCCATGCCTTGGTGGCAGACCAGTCCTTGGCACCCCACTCGCGGGCAATGGTATTTTGTGCACTCTCACGAGCCTGATCGTCGGAAATTGTACTCAACATGCCAGCAGCACGTGCAGGATCATCAGTCGCTGCCTGTCTGAATATTCCTTTCATTGCGTCAACCTGATCACTTCCCTCCAGAGTTTTGGCCCATGCCATGGCCGCCTCGCTGTCCTGACGTGCCCACTCCATCGCAATGACCGATGCAGCAGAACCTCCACCACGTCCTCGGCCCATCATCCCACTCATGCGGAACTCGCTGGCGTTATTGGTGTAGTATGTGGCCGCCTCCTGGGGAAACTTCGATGCCCAGCTTTGAATCACTGTTTTTTTGACGAACATACCGGCAAACCCCATTGTCTTCGTATAGTCCATGGCTGCTGTTGGATCCTTTTCTCCCCACTGGGCAAACAAAAGATAACCAACCATAATGCGCTCGCTCCATGGCAGCTCTTCGAGCTTATCGGCCTCCTCCTTGAATTCAGAGGGTGAGAGCCCGGCATAGTAGTTCATCAGTGCCCGCAACCGGGTGTTCTGACCGGGGAGAGACATCGCCTCCTGCGCACTATCCACTCGCAAGGCCGCCATTAAATCATTTGCTGATGATGATGTAGAAGAGGATCTGGCGTATACCGGTGTGTTGGCCCGGCGGGCAGAACGTGCTTCCTCGATGACCTCGTTATCCATGGGTGCCAGTGATTGTTTTCCAACCATGAATCCACCTGCCCCGCCTACAACGAGGGCACCCATGAGTCCAATAATGCTTCCTTTCATAGAGTCAGATGTGAATACGTATTGAATCCACTTTTCATTCAGAATGCACTATATTATGACTTTGTCATCTTGCAACTATGATCAAACACTCCGTGTCCCGCTGGTGCTTTGGCTCCACTCCACTCGACCAACTCTGTGACAAATGCCACGAGATTGGCATATCGGCGCTCGATCTTCTCAAGCTCGAGGAAATTCCTGCAGTCCAGAAGCATGGCATCGCATGCTCCATCACCGCTGCCCATCCGGATGAAAATGGCATTGGCGAAATTGAGAAGGGCTTCAACAACCCAGCATTTCACCCACAGCTCCACGCCATCTACCAAAAACTCATACCGGCAGCGGCAGCTCTCGGTGTCAAGCAGGTCATCTGTTTCTCCGGCAACAGGGACGGGATGAATGATGAGGACGGCCTCGCACATTGTGCCACGGGCCTCGCCCCCCTCATTCCCCTGGCACAAGAACACGGCATCACCCTGGTTATGGAGCTGCTCAACTCAAAGGTCGATCACCCGGATTATCAATGTGATCACACGGCTTGGGGCGTGGCCCTCTGTGAGCACATTGGTTCGGATCATTTCAAGCTACTCTACGATATTTACCACATGCAGATCATGGAAGGTGATGTGATCCGCACGATTCAGGAAAACCACCGGCATATCAGCCACTACCACACAGCCGGCGTTCCCGGCAGGCATGAGTTCGATGACTCTCAGGAACTCAACTACCCTGCCATCGCGCGGGCCATCGCAGCAACCGGATTCAACGGTTACATCGGGCAGGAATATGTGCCCAGCACCGAGGATCCGTTCACTTTCCTCCCCAGAGCCGTTGCACTTTGTAGTGCCTGAAACTATGAGTGGGTCAGGCCAGCAGACCACTCACCACAGCGGCAATGACCACCAGTGACCACACTGGCAACCACTTGAAATAAAGCGCGAGGGCCAGTAGCAGGATACCGGCAGCATCCAGCCAGCCACCCACACTGCCGCTGCTCAGCATGCTCAACAAGGCAGCAGCCAACAGACCCACCACCGTGGCGTTGGCACCCCTGACCGCGGCGCGCGCGTGGGGAAAGTGCTTCAGCCGGTTCCATACCGGAAGTGCCCCCGCCAGCAGCACCATCCCCGGCAGGAAAATGGCAACAGTGCCTGCCACGCCTCCCCACCACGCATTGCCGAACAAGTTCATCGCAGCTCCTAGAAACCCGCCAAAGGTAAACAAGGGACCCGGCACTGCCTGCGCGGCTCCGTACCCTGCTAGAAAGATGTCTTTGGCGAGCATGCCCGTCTCCACCATACTGGACTCAAGAAGTGGCAATACCACATGGCCACCGCCAAACACCAGGGCACCTGCTTGCAGTAACCCGCCCATGGCTTCTGCATCCCTGCCTGATCGACTCAACAGCGGTATTACAACCATGGCCACCACCAGCAAGCATGCCCATGCCAGCCCACGCATCACCCTGCCCGAAGCACTCACTCTCTCACCATCAGGCTCATCCTCATTGGATTTTGCCTCGTCTCTACCAAAAACCACCACTCCGGCCAGGCCCCCAGCCAGGATTACCAGTGGCTGCATCCACACCACTGCTACCAGGCTCAAAACAACCAGCGCCGCAATGGCGAGCATCATCTCGGGCCATCGTGGGCAAAGGCCCCTGCGCATTCCAATGAGAGCCACCGTCACCACCGCAATGGCTGCCAGCTTGAGCCCATGCAGCCAGCCGGCACCGAACCAGTCCTGGATGCTTCCCATACCCGCGGCAAAGGCAATCATCACCAATGCCGATGGCAACGTGAAACCCAGCCAGGCTGCAAAACCACCTGCCCAGCCGGCACGTTCATAGCCAATGGCTGCACCTAACTGACTACTCGCCGGCCCGGGCAAGAACTGCGTCAGGGCCAAAAGTTCGGCATAGCGCTTCTCGCTGAGCCACTTGATGCGCTCCACATAGGTCTCACGGAAATATCCAAGATGCGCAACGGGCCCGCCAAACGAGCTCAGGCCCAATTTCAAGGCTACCCAGAAACATTCCAACATGCCGCGCTGCATGACGGGAGAATAGATTCCGCCCGCGAAAATCCAAAGACCAAATTCTTGTCATTTAGGTCCTCTCCCACTATCAAACGCGCATGCTTCGCTGCTCCATTGGCCGTCTTCGCATCATCAGTATCGTGGAGGCTCTCTCCTATCTCGTTCTTCTCGGCATTGCCATGCCCATGAAATACATCTGGGGTGAGCCCGAGGCAGTCAAAATTGTCGGTATGCTTCATGGTATTCTGTTTTGCATCTTCTGCGCCGCTCTGCTCAACGCCAAGCTGACCCAGAAATGGAACCTGATACCGCCCTTTTGGATTTTCATGGCTTCCCTCGTGCCTTTTGCACCCATTTGGGTCGAGATATGGCTCAAAAAACAAGCGCCTGCCGAGCAGCTCTAACTCTCACAGCGAGTCCCTTGCAAAAAAACCGGCGACATGCATGAGCACATCGCCGGTTGATGAAATTTGATTTCTTGTAGAGTCCTCGCGATTAACGTGAGTAGAGTTCCACCACGAGCTGAACGTTGACCTGATGGTCGAAGTCGTCGTTCTCGGGAACACGGGTAATACTACCCTTCATCTCAGCACGGTCCAGTGTGAGCCAGTCCTTCAGCGGCACTGCCTGGGTCAGGTCCATGTAGCGCAATCCGAGCTGCTGTGAGCTGGGCTTGTCCTGCACAGTGATGACGTCACCCGGCTTGCATTGGTAGCTGGAAATGTCGACGCGCTTGCCGTTTACCTGAATGTGTCCGTGGTTGACCATCTGGCGAGCAGCGGAGCGGGTATTACCGAATCCAAGGCGATAGCAGACATTGTCGAGACGGAGCTCCAGCAGTTGGCAAAGCACTTCACCGGTCACTCCACGGCGACGGCTTGCCTCGGCATAGTAGAGACGGAATTGTTTCTCAAGCACACCGAACTGGAAGCGAAGCTTTTGCTTTTCTCCAAGTGCGACTGCATAGTCAGACTTCTTGCGACGTCCTGCGCGCACACCATGCTGACCAGGGGGGAAGGCACGGCGCTCGAGGGCTTTGGAAGGTCCGAAAAGGGCGACGCCAAAACGGCGGCTGATTTTATCTTTGGGGCCAGTGTAACGAGCCATGATATGAAATAGGTTATAAAGTTGATGAATATTGGATTACACGCGACGTGCTTTCTTCGGACGACAGCCATTGTGAGGGATAGGAGTCACATCCTTGATGGAGGTGATGTTGATTCCCAGTCCTTGAACGGCACGCACAGCGGACTCACGGCCGGAGCCAGGTCCCTTGACACGCACTTCAGCTTCCTTGAGCCCGTGGCTCATTGCCTGGCGGCAAGCATCTTGTGATACCACCTGAGCTGCATAAGCAGTGCTCTTGCGGGAACCTTTGAAACCCATCTTGCCTGCACTGGACCAGCCAATGGCATTGCCGTTGACATCCGTAACGCTAACGAGAGTGTTGTTGAAGGTCGCGGTAATGTGAACCACGCCCGTCTGCACGTTCTTGCTCTTCTTGGCCTTGTGAATGCGGATCTGCTCCTCTTCACCACCGGCGATTTCAGCAAAGATATCGCGTTTCTTCTCAGGAGCCTTGGGTGCTTCTTCAGCAGCCACTTCCTCGGCCTGTTGTTCCTGCGCAGGCGCTTCTTCAGCGGCTTCAGGTGCAGCAGCCTCAGGAGCTGGCGCATTTTCTGCAGCAGCCTCAGCGGCATCGTCTTTGATTTCTTCTTCAGACATAATCGTAAATTTTCTGGGTGAATAGGTTACTTGGTGACACCGACGGTGCGCTTCTTACCTTTGCGGGTTCGTGCATTCGTGCTGGTGCGCTGGCCACGCACGGGAAGTCCGGACTTGTGGCGGATTCCGCGGTAGCAATTGATAGCCTGCAAGCGCTTCATAGCTGCTTGCTTTTCACGGCGGAGGTCACCCTCGATGAGAATGCCTTCGGATGTGATGACTTGAGCAATTTTAACAAGTTGCTCTTCAGTGAGCTGGCCAGTGCGGATGTCAGGATCCACTGCTGCCTGCTCGAGGATGCGCTTGGCCGTGGATGGGCCAACGCCATAGATGTAGGGAAGAGAAGCTTCGATGCGCTTCTCATTCGGAATTTCGATACCGAAAATACGTGCCATATCCTAGTTGAGGTGGTGTGTTTGTTTCTTTTGGTAGGCATGCTCATACCGTTGCAAGTCCCTCTATCTGGGGAAGGTATGATAGTCCGTCTGGACAGTCCTGCATGCCGCGCGGGAGGGGGGTGATATCAGAGAATAAGCATCTGGCAAGCCAGAATTGACAATTTCCCCACTAAAATAGCTCCCTTGCAAGGTTCTCAGTCATGCTCCCGGCCAAACCCGGATACATCAATCCGGACTTGAGACGTCTCGACACCGGAAATGAGCTCACAGTATCCGCATTGAAGCTCGCCATCTGGGTCAAGGCGCATCATGGTCCTCCACGTGCGGTATTTTCAGATAGGACACCTTGCTTTCTGGCTCATCTTCACATCTAGCGCCAAGCTTTATGAGTATTCCTTCACTCCCATTTTACCGAGCCTCTGCGCCCTGAGCATGGTGCTCATATCAAGATCTGCATTGATTGGCCTGACCGGAGGCGCCCTCGCAGGGGCCATACTTCTGGCTCCTGCAGTGTGGCTGGCACCTGCTCACCTTATAAGCGACTTGCTGCTTCCTGCACTTCAAAGCCGCTGGAATCTCTGCGTGCTCTTTTTTACCCTGATTATGGGTGGATTTGTCGGTTTGCTTGCCGGGGGTGGAGCTATTTCCGCGCTGGTGCGCAAGCTAACCTCGGGAGCCAGGCAAGGCTCGCGCCGCATGGAATGGATCACCTACGGTCTTGGCTTTGGTTGTTTTTTTGATGGCCTTGCCAACAGCATGCTGGTGGGAAGCACGATGCGGCCCATTTATGATCGCGCCTGCAGCAGCAGAACACGTCTCGCCTACATTGTGGACTCCACCAGCAGCCCGATAGCCTGTTTGGCACTGCTCTCAACGTGGATCGCTTACCAGTTGTCCATGATCAAGGAGGGCCTGGCTGCCTCTCAGTTGGAAGCCAACCCCTATTCCATGTTCCTTGCGGCCCTGCCCGGAAATTACTACTGCTGGTTTACCTTGATGCTGGTGGCAATAGTTATTCACCGGCGTTGGAGCCCGCTTGCCGGCTCCTCCATTCCAGAGGATGCAGCACCGGCAATCCCGGAGCAGTCTGATGGGGAAATGCCAGGCATTCGCAGTATCTTGGTTCCCCTGCTGTTTCTCGTCATCATTCTTCCTGCCAGCTTGTGGTGGAGTGGCTCCAGAGCCCTCCGGGGACAAGCTGACGCCCAGTGGGTGGACACCTTCGCTGCAGCAGATACCTCACTCATGCTGGTTTTGAGCGGACTCGCGGCGAGCTTGGTGGCATTCACCGTCTACCCTCGCAATGCGGTATTAAGACCTGCACATGCCTTCACAGCAGGCGTCAAGCGCATGCTTGGCCCGGCAATGATCCTGATTGCGGCCTGGGCATTGAGCTGCAGCCTCAAAGAGCTGGGAGCGGCTGGGTGGATTGGCAATCTGCTCTCCGGTGAGATACCCCTCTGGCTCCTCCCCGCCCTCGTGTTCCTTACCGGAGCCCTCATTTCTTTTTTAACGGGGACGAGCTGGGGCACGATGGGCATCATCATCCCCTTGGTGATCCCACTTGCCACCTCCATGGCAAAGCTCCCGGAAAACATTGCCGTCGATGCCTCTCCATACACTTTCAGCGTGTCCGTGCTGGCAGCGGCCTTCAGTGGCGCCGTGTTCGGGGATCACTGCTCGCCGATGAGTGACACCACCATTGTTTCCTCAATGGCCTCGGGTGTCGAACCCATGCAGCATGTCGTCACCCAAATGCCTTTTGCCATGATTGCCGCAGGGCTGGCCTTGTTTCCGGGTTTCATCATGGCTGGCTGGACCGGTCTACTCTGGCCCGGACTACTTGCCGGCACTCTGGCCCTTATGGCCCTGTGGGTCATCCTCGGCCGAACCAGATAAATGATAGCCCTACACCCTCAAGAATGAGGGTAGACATTCATTTTGGGTATCTGTAACAGTAAGTAATGCTCCATCCGTGCTGCCTCTTTCCACATTAAATTAAAGAAAGACGATTATTTGCACGTATACGGATAGCTCGAAATTACAGACGATGATGAACACGCCACAACGCCCTGCCCGCCCCATTTTCCATGCCTTGCTTGCATTGAGTCTCTCAGTCGCTGCCACATTGTCCCCACTGTATGCCCTCGATATCCATGTTTCTCCTACTGGCAAAGACAGTGCCGCTGGCAGCAAAGACGCACCCTTCCTGACCCTTGCCCACGCACGCGATCACATCCGCAAGTCCCCTGCCCTTGGCAAGGAGCCCGTTACCGTACACCTGGCCGCCGGCACTTACTACCTTCCCGAGGCTCTTCGCCTCACCGCAGCTGACTCGGGCACCGTGGACGCCCCTGTCACCTGGCAGGGAGAATCAGGTGGCAAGGTCATCCTCAGTGGCGCCCGTCCACTTCAGCTGAGCTGGACGGAATACAAGGACGGTATCTATCAGGCTGAAACCCCGGCAGGACTCAGTATCGACCAGCTCTTTGTTAACGGTAAGCTCGAGCACATGGCGCGCTACCCGAACTATGATCCCAAGATCGCGGTCTACAACGGCTACGCGGCTGATGCCTTTAGCCCGGAGCGCGCCGCCAATTGGAAGAACCCCGCCGGCGGCTACATCCACGCCATTCACGCCCACCACTGGGGCGGCTACCACTACCGCATCACCGGCAAGAACAAGAAAAACGAAGTGCAGTATGAGGGCGGCTGGCAGAACAACCGCCAGATGGGCATGCACAAATCACACCGCTTTGTGGAAAACATCTTCGAGGAGCTCGATGCACCCAGGGAGTGGTTCCATGATGCCAAGACCAACACGCTGTATTACTACCCACCCGAGGGTACGGATTTGAAAACAGCTAGCTTTGAAATCGCGCTGCTGCCCCATCTCATCGAGGTTGTGGGGACGCAGGAGAGCCCCGCCAAGCACATTCACTTCAAGGACATCTCCTTCCGCCAGACGGCCCGCACCTTCATGGAAACCAAGGAGCCCCTACTGCGCAGTGATTGGACGATCTACCGCGGTGGTGCCGTGTTCTTCAAGGGAGCCGAGGACTGCTCCATCGCTGACTCTGAATTCACCCAGATCGGTGGCAACGCCGTCTTTGCCAGCCACTACAACCGCCGCCTCAGTATCACCGGCAGCCATATCCACGGAGTGGGAGCCAGTGGCGTCTGCTTTGTCGGCAGCCCGGACACAGTGCGCAACCCGCTATTTGAATACAATGAAACCCAGTCCCTCAAGGACATCGACCTCACCCCGGGGCCAATATCAGACGACTATCCGGCGGACAGTATTGTGGATGACTGCCTGATTCACAACCTAAGCACGGTCGAGAAACAGGCCACCGGTGTCCAGGTCTCGATGGCGAAAGGCATCACCATTCGCCACTGCTCGATCTATGACATTGGTCGCGCCGGCATTAACTTCAGTGAGGGAACCTTCGGCGGCCACCTGATTGAGTTCTGTGATGTCTTTGACACCGTGCGTGAAACCGGTGACCACGGCAGCTTCAACTCCTGGGGTCGTGACCGCTTCTGGCACCTCAAGGACTGCCCGCCTGAAAAGCTGCCCGAGATCTCCAAGCTCGATACCGAGAAATGCATCATCCGTAACAGCCGCTGGCGTTGTGACCACGGCTGGGACATCGACCTCGATGATGGCTCCTCCCATTACGAAATTTACAACAACCTCTGCCTCAGAGGCGGTATTAAGTTGCGCGAGGGATTCAACCGCCATGTTTACAACAACATCACGGTCAACAACACCCTCCACCCGCATGTTTGGTATAAATACTGCGGCGACCGTGTGCACCACAACATCTGGATGGGCCGCTACCGTCCCGCTCGCATCAAAACATGGGACAGTGAAGTGAATCACAATTTCTTCTCCAGTGAGGTGGACCAAAAAGCCTTCGCCGAGAATGGCTGGGACACCGAGTCCACATCCGGTGACCCCCAGTTCATCGATCCCGCCAATGGCGACTACCGCGTTGCGGAAACCTCCCCTGCACTCAAGGCAGGCTTCAAGAATTTCCCCATGGACCAGTTCGGTGTTAAAAAACCCTCTCTCAAAGCCATCGCCCGCACTCCCCAACTACCCCACTACAAGCACCAGGGCAATGCCAAGGGTGCTGTCAGGCGTCAGGTCGTCCGCTGGCTTGGCGGCATGTTCACCTCTCTTGCCGGGGAGGAGTTTTCCGCCTTTGGCGTGAACAAGGAAGAGGGCGGCTTGCTGATCAATCGTCTGTCACTGAGCTCCCCCCTCGCAGGTGCCAAGCTCCAGGCGGAGGATGTGATCCAGACCATCAACGGCAAACCGGTCAAGGACAAGGCCAGCCTGCAGAAAGCGATCGCAGGGCTGAAGGAAGGTGACAAGGTCGAGATCGGTTACGTTCGCTTCCAGAATAGCCAGAAGCTGAGCTTCACCCACCCTTAGGTGAGTGTGGCTGGCAATCGACGCTCAAATGCACCATCTCACTCCACCAAGCCGAGGCGATGAGCGATGGAGACGGCAGCCGAAGCGTTGCGGACGTCTAGTTTTTGATAGATATGGCGGACGTGGGTATCCACGGTGGCGTAGCTGATGCTGAGCTGATCAGAGATTTCCTTTTTGACCATGCCCTCGGCCAAGAGTCTGAGCACTTCAACTTCGCGCTCGGAAAGGTCGTGCTCTTTTTCTTTTGTCTGTTCCTCACGTAAAGTTTCGACATTTCTCAAGGCATCGAAGAGGTGCTTGGCCACACTGGGATCTAGGGACGCGCCACCCGCAAGGGTGTCGGTGATGTGTTTCTTGATTTGTTCGATGCTGGCAGACTTAAGCAGATAGCCGTGGGCACCGCGGGAGATGGCAATGAGGATATCGCGTTGCACATCGGACTGGCTGAGGATCAGGATTTTTGTCTGCGGGCAAAGCTCAAGCAAAGCGGACAACGCATCGAGACCACTCATACCGGGCAGGTCAAGATCGAGTAGAATGATGTCCGGTTTGGCCTCCGTTTTTTCGAGCTCGCGCAGGGCGATCTCCGCAGTGCCAAACTCCGAGTGCAGCTTCACCGAGGTATCACGATCAAATGCGAGCTGCAGCACTTCACGGTAGGCCTGGTTGTCTTCGATGACGGTGACTAGGTAGTTTTTGGGCATAATCTGGTGGTTGATGGGTAAAAGGCTTAACTGAAGGGAGATTTGAAGGTCTGCAGGGTAAGCCGGATACAGCTGCCGCCATCCTCCGGTGTTGTGATCTCGAGCTTGCCCTTGAGCAGCTTGGCGCGGCGTTTGAGTGCCGAGGGGGTGTGGCCGTGCAGGCCGGTGCCGTTGTCGGTGACTTCCAGGGCAAGCTGGATGCGGGTACCCAGCATGGACTTGCTGGTACGGGCATCAAGCTGAGTCTGAACGGTAGTCGCCCCCGAATGACGTAGGATATTGATCAGGCATTCCTTGTAAAAGAGCAACAGGTCGATGCGGTTGCGACGAGGCAGGAGAGGTAGCTTGTCCTCACCGGTAATATTGAGCTGATACTCAAGATCTGCGAGTAGCCGGGATGACTCCCGCTCCATCTCGGCAGTTAAGTCATCGCAAAGCTCTTGTTTGAGAAGCATGTGTGAGCAGTCCTTGGCAGCCGTTCCCGTGCGTCGGGTAAGATCCCGGATGCGCTGCACGGCGTCATTCAAATGCTCGGGATCGTCCATCGAGTCCTGAGCGAGTTCGCCGAGCTTGCCAATGGCGTGCAGGTTGGCGCCGAGCTCATCATGCAGGTTGGCGGCGATGCGCTCACGGATCAGGGTTTCCTGGCGGACGCGCCGCAGCCGCCCATAGAGCAGGACGAAACCTATGACCACAATGAGTGCCGCCAAGGTCCAGAGCAGCATGCGAATGTTGGCTTTTTGCTTCTGGTATTTGCTGTCGAGGCTCAGGTTCAGGGCAGCAAGTTCAATCTCCAGATCGTGGCGGCGGGCGAGTTCCCTCATCCATTGTTGGGTCGGTAGAATATCACCGTAGAAATTGCGACCGTCGGTTAGATCGGAAGGGGAAAGCTCAGTTACAGAGGGTCTAAAATTCGTCTGCACCTCCTTGCCGCGGGCGACATTGGTATTTCCGGAGAGCTTGGAGAAAATTTCAATTTCGGCAAAGCCGATGCGGAGGATATCGCTGCTGGCTTTTTTCTCGATATAGGGGCTCGGGGCGCTGAGGCGCAGGTAGCGGTGCTTTGTTTGTGGGCTGCTAGAGATAGGCCACTCGAGGATTGGCCCGATCTGATAAATGGTGGGCAGGCTGACTTCCAGCAGGATATCGGGTTCAGAAAAAGCCGCATCCATGGAGCCCTCGAGCACAAAGTGGGAGGGCACACCGAAGTCCCCGGGGAAGGACTGGGGCATGGTGTCTCCCTGTTCAACGGTGTGTAGCCTGATGCTACTGATAGCTGTCGGCTCTCCGAGATCGATGGTGATTCGGGGTATCTCGGTGCCAAGGGGAGCACTGACGTGAGCCAGGCTTTGTTGCCCCGAGGCAGCATCCATGATGTAAGGGGTCATGCCATCCACTAAGTTACTATTTTGCCATGCGCTGGCCCTATCCTTACGAGGCCGGGGAGAGCTTCGCACACCTTGCCTCAGGGCTACGTTGCGACCCTTACTGAAGACGAGCACCTCAGCAAACTGAAGAATGTATTCGTTGTTGAATGCCCGTTGATTGAGCCTGCTGGCCTCGATCCTAATGCTGCTGAATTTAGCCTCTGAATCAATGGGGATGACCAAGGGCGCGATCCTTGGCAGCAGCTTACTGGTGTCTGGGTAGTCCGCTATGATGGTAACAGGGGAGCTCGCACTCTCCCTGGCCGTGATGGTAAATGCTGCAGGGAAAGCATCCGCCTGGAAGTTCCCGTTGGCACCCCTCCAGATCGTGGGCACGAGGATGATCTCATCCAGCGTAACAGGTTCGCCGAGATCGATTTCCACCCACTCGTTGTGCGCAGGCGGGTCAAGATGGTTATTGGAGCGGTAGCCAATGGAGCTCACCCCGCTGTTGAGGCTGATGTAGGCAAGGGTGGGTAGCTCCGCGTTGATCTCCGCCTTGCGCTGCTCGAGCGTGGAAATCGAGGATGATTTGTCCGCTTGGCACGCTGCCAGCAACATCACAGCACCGAGAGACCATATCCTGGGGAGAAGATGACCTGTGGTATGTTGGCGGTGTGGCATGAATGTTGTGAATATCATGGTGCTCCGAGCGGGAGGCTTTGTCGATGTTACAGATAAAAGACAGGATTGTTCCGTGGAGTGGTTGTGCTTCGTTTCTGGTTTATCCCTGCCCATCCACAGCTCATGTTATCCTGTAAGTTGCATTGTCCGCCAAGGGCGGACGCATCACGTGAATACGCTATAGTAAACAAATAGACGTATGGGCTGAGATCAGTGTAAAATTATAATTAAGATTAGTTAAAGATGATTTATTTTAACTCATTGGCCGGCTGGAAAGCCGAAAACCAAATTAGTTATAACCCACTAACCATCCCCCATCTTAAAAACCACAAGGAGACAAACATTATATAAACAAAAACAACAATCCATTGCCTGGGCTCAGCCCTTACAATCGCGGCTCTTCTGCTCCCTGTCCTCGGCATGCAAGCGCTTCATGCGGCAACCGTCACCTACATTGTCCAGCCGACCGGAGCAAAAGCGAGCTCTAGTAACCTAGGCAGAAACGCCGTCGACACGATAGATGGCGGAGGCTTGAGCGACGCTACCACTGTG
>JBNACB010000015.1:0-40423 GCA_049632765.1 Akkermansiaceae bacterium
GTCGTTGCCAGGTCTATGCCCGGTCTTAGTTAACGCTAAGGCCGGGCTTTTTCGTACCTGGGTTTATGGAATACTTGAGAGCACGAGACTTTCTGGCAGGCTCGCGTATTTTTTTAAAAATACTTCAGACAACTATGTTGTAAAAAGGCATTTAATTAATTGTAGAATGGGCTATAAAAAGAGAGCTTATCAGGCGTTGCTAACGCTTGCCGCAAAACGCTCTCGCAACCATACAAGCGCGGCACATTGTGGACCCATTTCGCAATCAAAACATCTACTGAAAAAAGACACTCCATGAAAACGACCCAATCGCACTTTTCGCCTTATTCCGCATCCTCGAGACCATCTATGCTTGGGGCTGGTTTCACCCTGCTGGAAATGGTGATCGTGCTCGGTATTATCGCCATGATTATGGGTGGAGCGATCTTTGTAATGAAAAACATCTCTGACAGTGGTGCCTTGACTGTAGTGGATGGTGACTTTGCCTCTATCGAGAATGGATTACAGGCTTATCGAAACAACGCAGGAAATTTCCCAACCACCCAACAGGGACTGATGGCTCTGGTCGAAAAGCCTGCATCTGCGCCACGGCCTCGAAGATGGACTCAAATTATGGATCAGGTTCCCAGGGATCCCTGGGGCAATGAGTATGATTACAAGTTTCCTGGCTCTTTGGACAGATCCCGTCCGGAGGTGATTTGCTATGGAAAAGACGGCTTGGAGGGGACGGAGGATGACATGTCCAGCCAGGACCCACGCTAGGCATGCAGGTCAATTCAAGACACGAACGCAAGGGGCTGGAAGGTGGTTTCACCTTGTTGGAGATTGTCTTCGTATTGGCGATGATTGCTGTTCTGGTCACTTGGTTGACAGTAAGCCTATCCACCGTGGAAACGGAGCAGAAGTTGCGTGATGCTGTGGGGCCTATCGAACTCATGGCGAAACGCGGCCTGAACGTGGCTGTGATGCAGCAGCGCCCTTACCGACTTACCATAGACGCTCATTCCGTCTCGATTGCCCCTCGCTACGCACTTGGGCAAGATGACTCAGGTTTTGAAGATTTTGCCGGGCAGGAACTCCAAAATGGTTTTGAAGATGTAGTTGCAAGTGAGGCAACCGATGCCGATGTCTCCTACGAGATCAAGAGATGGCGTTCAAATGATTGGCAGTTGCTTGAGAAAGACAAGCAAGTGGAGCTCATCTTGAGTCCTGTTGGTCTTATGGAACCGATATCCATCCGATACAGCTTGGGGCGTAGTTGGCTTAAACACGAACTGCATCCACTGACTGCCGGAGCGAGGGATGAGGAATTGTATATTGTGAAGGAATGAAGACGGTATCTTCCCAGATCAGTCGCCGGGCACCTCTGGCAAGGCAGAAAAATTGCAGGGGCTACGTGCTGCTTGAAATTATCATCGCGATTGGGTTGTTTGCCACCGTCGCTGTGTCGTTGGTCAAAGCTTTACACATGACCAGTAACACAGCTTCAGTCATTCGGGACGGAATGCGCATTGACAGGGTGTTACGCAGTGCGATGACCGAGGCACTGAGTAATCCTTATTTGGAGGAGGGGACCCAGAAGGTTAAAATCACCGATATCACCGGAGATGATGAGTCTTTTCTGCCGGGTGAGATAGAGACAATCGTTGAGCCCATGGAGCTGGAGAATGAAGACGGACAGGTGCTCCAGAATATGTATAGAATCGAGGTGGTTTTTTACTGGCGGGGCGCTGATGGTGAGTGGAATGAGCAACGCGCCGAAACCTGGCGATATGGCAGTCTCTATAGGCCTTGAATAATCATTGGGAGTGATGGACATAGCTCATCGATATCGTGCAACACACAGCCGCAGGGGATTTACTCTGCTGGAGATTGTCATCGCGCTTGGCCTGATGGGAATGCTGGTGGGCATGATCTTTAAGGTTGCCAGAACCTCCGTAGAGTTGAGCCACATCGTCGTGGAGAGCCAAAATGCGACGATGGAAAGGAATGCATTTTTCAACCTGCTGAAGAATCAATTTGAAAAGGTGCCAGGCAACGCTGTGCTAAGGTTGGAAACAGTTGATTCCCGCAATGCGAATGTTTCCCGCCTGCTTTTTACGCTTACTCTGCAAAACGTGCCGCTGTCTTTTGGCTGGGGTGACACTCCCATGACTGCGGAGGCGATAGAGCTCATGACCATCGAGCAACGAGATGGTTTTGTTGATGTTATACTGAGGTTTTATGACGAGCAAATTCTCAGTGATTCCCTCAACTGGGGTAATGATGACATCGAACCAGTCGCTGAGATTACTCTCATTGAAGACCTGTGGATGTGTGACTGCGAAGTGGTCGATGGCAACACCATGGAGCAGCTTACCGAGTGGGATAACAACGGCAGATTACCGATACAGGTGAAGTTCTACTGCCGGTTTAATCCCACCTCCGACATTGTTCAACAAACCTTCTGGCTTGTGCCCAAACAGAATCCCGATGTGTTTTTTCGTCAGCTCATGCAGCAGAATAACACGCCACCTCAGGGCAACTCTGGGCAGGATGGTTTTGATGGGGGAGCCAACAGCACGAATAATCAGCAAAACAATGGTTTGCCCTCAACCGGGGGCGCGGACAACCCAGCCCCAGACTCAGACAACCGCTGATAACTGAATGAAATATTCACTTAAAGATACGGCATGTGATGACTATCACCGACTAGCGGTGATGAGATATTCATGTGCCATGGCTCGGGGCAGTGCGCTGGTTGCTGTTTTTTGGATCATGGCAGTACTATCGCTGGCGGTCTTTGCAGCGGTGAGGGTCGTGTATCACGACTCGGATGTGTCGACCTCGCAGATCCACGGCTTTGACGCCCTGCTTGCTGCCGAGCGGGGGATCGCTGTTGCAGTAAATCCCGCTACTAAAGAAGATGACCCGCTCCTGCTGTGGAGTGATGGCGAGCGGGGTGTTTCATACCGTGCGCGGATTGAGTCAGAGGCCTCACGATTCAACATCAATGTCATTCTCATGCGTAAAGACAAGCAGCTGCTTACAGACATCTTTACTGACTGGGGTTTGGAGCTGCTGGATGCCCAGATGTTGGTAGATAACCTCGTAGACTGGGTGGATGCTGGTGATTTAACTGAACTAAACGGGGCTGAAATCGATTGGTATGAGGAGCAAGGGCGACCTAATCACCCTTTTAACAGGCCCTTCTACAATCTTGAGGAAATGCGCCTGGTGAAGGATATGGATCTTCTTGAAGAGGTTAATCCGCAGTGGAAAAAATGGTTTACGATATGGAGCACGGGTCAGCTGGATATTAATGAGGCTGATGCTGCACTGATTGCGGCGGCAGCTGAGATATCACCCGAGGATGCCCGCACGATTGTTGATTATGTGCTGGGTCCGGATCAGCAAAGAGACACGGAGGACGATCAGCGTTTTCAGAATTTGACTGAAGCGTTCGGTTTGATAGGACTGGGTGAGTTGCAGCAGCAGATGATTGGGCCAAGGTTTACAGTGGAAGACGCGACCACACGCATCGTCAGTGAAGGTAGGGCAGGCTCTGTGAAGCGCAGGATCACCCTGGTTCTCAAAAATCGTAGTGGCCAGCCCGTGATACTGGAACGCAAGGAGGAAATCATCCCGTAGGCCAATGAGCTGATCTTTGGTCGCTAGTTAGAATTTTACATGAGTAAGAAGAAAGATAGTCACTTGTTAATTCCCGGTGCGGAAGGCTGGGAAATATGGACAGGTGGTGTGGACAGCCCGTTTGTCAAGTCGCTCGCAGATGGACCTCTACATGCGTCGGAGATTGAGGATATTCCGACTGGTAATCTTGTTATGGGCTTTCCGGTCCGTGAGGCGCTCGCTGTTCCCTTTAAGGTGCAGACAGACGATCAGGCCATGTTTGACGATTTGGCATCCATGCATTTGGAAAAGTCCGGCATCCGTCTGGAGGAAAATGCAGGCAGGCTTACTGATGTTTTCCCCGCAGGCCACGAAGATGGCCAGACGACATTGCTCTCCGTTGTTTTGTCGGCGCCGAAGACCGAGTCCATGCCATTACCAGCCCCCGGCGCGTTCGACATCTCAGCAAGGTTTTTCCCAATGGTTGATGATGCCATCACTTTATGGCGTGAGCTTGGCAGATGGGTCTTTGCCATTCATAGTCATGGAGCACTTGTTTACTTTCAGGCCCTGTCGGGTGAGAAGCTGAGCGGTGATACGATTCGTGATGTATATCTGGCTCTCACCCAGCTGGGTCTCCAGGGGGTCAATCTGGAGCTGCATAAAGCCGTCGTCTGGAGATCGGGGTCCGCGAGTGATCCAACGGATGAGGAAATCAGTGCTTTTGGCCATCAGCTAGGCGCGGAGGTGAGTGTCGAGGCCAAGCCGCAACCGGTATTGCCGGATCCGGTCAGTGGAATTTTGCCCGCCGATGCACGCAACGAGAGGCGCATCCACCGTGAGAAAAAGAAGCGCAATACAGTGCTGATGGTTGTTTTGCTCCTCTATCTCGCAGTCGCAGGATATCTTGGTTATGACTATTTTCAGGTGAGCAGCGCGCTTGGCAAACAAGATGAAAAAATCAATGACCTCAGGCAGGAGCATGGCCACATTGCCCTGTTTAATGCGGACTGGGAGCAATTAGCGCCAGTTGTGGACAGCAATCATTGGCCATTGCAATTATTATACCGTGCCGCGATAGCTATTCCTCCGTCTCAGGATTTGCGGTTCAAGGTTTTTGAGGCGAGTCGGGACCGTATTACCATTCGCGGCGAATCAGCGGATCTTAATGTCGCCAGCACCTATGCACAAAAAATACGACGTGCTCTCCAGGACTATGACTGGGAGCTGCCTCCGGCCTCAGCCGACAACAAAACCAAGCGTTGGACATTTGACTACGAAGGTAATTTGAGAGGAGATCCAGAATAATGAACTCGAGAGAGAAAACATTGATTTTGGTGCTCTTTGGTGTGGCTTTCCTCATCATCAACATCTTTTTGTTTACGTCTTACCAGACGGTGATGCAGAAAAAACGCATTCAGCTTCAAAAGGGAGCCAGAGAGCTCGAGCAGATGGAGAAGGATTTGGCAATGTGGGCAACCAGGGCAGAGGAGGTGGAGTGGCTCTCGACGCATCAACCGGCCCAGGGCGTGCATGGAACGGTCGGCGCGGAATTGGTTGAGGGCACTGAGGAGGCGGCTCGTCGCCATGGTGTAACACTACCAAAGCGCCCAAGTCCGCAGAAGGCGGAGCCAGATGAGGCAGGTGTCTACCAAAGTGCGAGGGTGAAGGTGCTCGCCAATGCCATGGATCAACAGCTCTACAACTGGTTGACGGACCTACAGAACCCTGAAAAAAGCAGATCGATCACCTTTTTGCGCATCTCGCCCCAGAGGGACGACGCGACACGTGTGGATTGTGAGTTGGAAATTACGCAGTGGTTTTTGCCCGAAATGGAGGGTGACGGGCTGCTGTCCGAGTGAGATTCCCCATCGAGGTAATTTTAAAATATAATATATCAAATTTTATAAACAATTTACTGCCCATCAGGCATTTTATCGGTTACAAACTATTCAGTAATTTCATGCGCAGGGCGCCCACCATCCTATTTCGTACTACTCTACTTATTGGCATTATTTTTGCCAATGTTCTCTCGGCGGCTCCTCCACGAAAACCGAATGTATCGCAATTCAACGTATTGGTTACGCGCTCCCCATTCACCATTAAAGCCACCTCTGATGGTTCCCAGCCCATGTCTCCACTGGAGAAAGACTGGATGCTGGGCAGTATACGCCCCGATGTGACTGGTGAGGGCTGGTCTGTTACCTTGATTAATAAGAAGAACCGGAAACAAAGGATACGTTTTTTGCCCGGATTTTCAGCTAGTGGTTATGAGTTGCTCGATGTCAAGCAGGACACGGCTGATCCCATGCAATCCAAGGTGATGGTTAGAAAGGGCACGCAAGAAGCGTGGATTGGGTATGATGAGAACCTGATCAAGGTTCGCCCCCAATCCCCCCAGAAGCAAATTTCCAACAAGCCTGTGAAGCCTGTGCCAACCAGGGCAGCGGTTACTCCCGTTTCTAGCTCAAAAGCCAAGACAAGTGGTGGAGTGGTGAGGCCCACCGGTGGGGTTGTTCGCCCCATACGTCCAAGATACACTCCCAAAGTACAGAGTCGCTAGGCGCAACACCTTTCCCTGAAAAGTATTCATGAAATTCCTACTCGCGATTTTGACATCTTCAGCCCTGCTGCTGTCACTGCATGCTCAGGTAGCGGGTCAAGGTGGGCAGCAATCCGGGCCTGGAAATCCAAGTAATGCCAAGCCCGCAACTCCACCTTTGCCACCCCAGGGCGCCACACCGGCACCGGTGCCCAGAATGGCTTCCAATACGGGGCCAAACGCGATGGCGGCTCGGGAAGGGGAGATCATCGACGGAAGCAATTGGGATGATCAAGATGTGGCAGACGAGTATTCCAAATACACGGGCAAGCGTGTATTGTTAAGCTCCGCGACCCAGGGTCTCGAAATCAGGTTCTTCCAGCGCGGACCACTTACCAACCGGCAGGCAGCGGCCTTGTTGGTCAAGGTGCTCGACATGGAGGGCTACGTCTTTGTTCCAAGTGGAGTCAATGAGGTGAAATTGTTGCCCAAGGCGCAAGGCAGTGGGGCGAATGGGCCCGCGGAACTGGAGGACATTATCGATGATGTGGCGCTCATTCCTCCGGGGGACGATTATATTTCCTACTTCATGAAACTCAGTTTTATCAAACCTGAGGAGGCAGTAAGGACTTTTACACAAAGTATTCATGGTCTCGGTCCAGGAGCGAAAATTGCGCCGATACCCAATGCATCCGCCGTATTGATTACCGGTAAAGCGACCTTTGTGCGCAAACTCATCAATCAACAAAAATTCATTGATGTGCCCACCGGCAATGTAGCGACAGCCTGGGTGGAGCTCAAGTATGCTGATTCCGAGGAGGTAGCCACGACACTCAATGAGATCATGAACGCTGAGCAGCAGAGCAAGACGACTGCCGGTGTAACGAAGTTGGGCAATAGCGGGGGACAGGCACCGGCGCCGGGAGTAAAGGTGCCCACGCCAGGTGCCTCAGCGTCAGCTACCGCTGCGGGAGAGGATATCCCTGTGCAAATTGTGCCGGACCCACGCTTGAACAAAATTTTTATCATGGGGCGGCCTGTGGATATCGTTTTTGTGGAGGGCCTTGTCCGTCAGTTTGATGCCCCTCCTAACCGGAGTTCCTTTTTTAAGCGCAAACTACATTTTGTCATAGCGAGTGACTTTTTGCAGGTCGCGGCAGACGCCCTTGAAGCTCACAATGGGCCCACTTCTGATTCCTCGCAACGTCAGAGCGCGTCGCGCACATCTCAGCAAAGGAACCCTGCAAACAGATCCACGGGTTTTGGTGATCGGGGAAATTCACGCAGTGGCAATGTAGAGTCAGTGGAGGAGTTTAATGTCAGTGATGTGCCGGAGTCGATTGTGGTAGGAAAAACATTCATTGTCGCAGATAACCTCGCAAACAGCATCCTTGTCCAGGGACCACCTGAGAGTGTGCGCATTATATCCGAGTTAGCTGATAAGCTGGATGGCCGACCACAGCAGGTTATGATTTCGACTGTTTTTGGTGAGGCTACCCTTGGCCAGGGATCCGACATTGGTGTCAGCCTGGGAGCTGTTGCGCGAGGAGGGGACAGGGATGCGGCTGGCTCTACGGGTGGAGGTGGAATACTGCCTACGTTTGCGGATCTCTTGACTAATGCGGGTCTGAATACAGCTTCGGCCGGAGATTTTGCCACAGGACTCAATGTTTACGGAAGAATCAATGATTTTACCGGTGTTATGCGTGCACTTGAGACCCGCTCGGATTTCAAAATTCTCTCTCGACCCACCGTCTACACAGCCAACAACCGCAAGGCGGTCATTTCCTCAGGTAGTAGGATTGCAGTGCCTACCAATCAATTCAACAGCGGCACAACCGGCCAGAGCACAAATATCGAATACCAGGATGTGCTCCTGCGCTTTGAGGTGGTTCCCCTGATCAACTCGGAGGATGAGGTGACACTCCGTATTTCCTTGATTAATGACACCGTGGGCGAGGATCAGACGGTGGGAGACCTGACTGTGCCCACCATTGGCACGGAGACTGTTACAACCACAGTTACGGTTAAAAATAACACAACCATAGTCATTGGCGGTCTTGTGACGGAGGTCGAGCGCAATTCTAAAAGTGGTGTTCCTGTGCTGAGTAGGATTCCTGGTGTGGGAAGGTTGTTCGGCAGGACCAAGAAAAGCGTCGAGCGCCGTGAGCTGCTTGTGTTCATTCAGCCGCAGATCGTAGGCGGCGAGGTTAGCCAGGTTAATGTTCAGCGAGATATGGAAAGTCGCTACGACGTTGCCCCAGCCACACGTGAATTTGCCGGTGGAATGCTCCCAACCAAGCCTGCCTCTACTGAGAAGGCTGGCGAGGTGGATCAGGCCAAGGATCCAAGTGTAGCCAAGGAAACAATTCCTGCTGCATCAAAGCGGCCGTCACTGGATTTGCCCTCCAGAAAATGAGAAACGCCTGCCCTCCATGCATCCATGGTTGCATTCGATAGCCTGATGACTATCTCTTTTGCATGTGAGAGGGAAGCTTCCATGAGAGTGCTCTTGAGGATATGAAACGTGTAGCCGTCATTAATGTGGTAGGTCTGACCGAGGGGTTGATCGGTGAATCAACACCTGCGATCAAAGCATTTGCCGATGCCAATGAATTGAGCTCCTTTACCCCCGCTTTTCCGGCGGTGACTTGCACGGCCCAGTCAGCTTACTTAACGGGTCGTGGAGTTGAGAGTCACGGTATTGTGGGTAATGGGTGGTATGATAGGGAGTCGGCAGAAGTCCGCTTCTGGAAACAGAGCAACCACCTGGTGCATGGTGAAAAAATATGGGACAGGCTCAAAAGGGAAAATCCGGATGCAACCTGTGCGAAGATGTTCTGGTGGTACAACATGTATTCTGGCGCTGACTGGTCGGTAACTCCTCGCCCCCTGTATCCAGCAGATGGCAGAAAAGTATTTGATATTCATACACAGCCCATGGAGTTGCGGGATAAGCTCAAGGCGGACTTGGGGGATTTTCCCTTTCCCTCGTTTTGGGGGCCTGCCGCGGGGATTGCATCTTCCCAGTGGATCGCGGAATCAGCCAAGTGGATAGAGAGAGCTGAGCAGCCGACGCTTAATCTCATTTACTTGCCGCATCTTGATTATTGTTTGCAAAAATATGGTCCCAACGCCAGCGAGGTGGAGCCCGAGTTGGAAGCCATTGACGAGGTTGTGGGGGACCTCATTAGCTTTTTCCAGAGCAGGGGGGTCGAGATCGCAATTCTCTCTGAGTATGGAATATCCGAGGTGAATCGGGCGATCCATCTGAATCGAGAGTTCCGAAAGAAAGGCTGGATACAGGTCAAAGACGAATTAGGCAGGGAAACACTCGATTGTGGTGGTTGCCGCGTCTTTGCGGTAGCTGATCATCAAGTGGCCCACATCTACATCAATGATGCGAGCATTCGTGACGAAGTCATTGAGCTTCTCCATGAAACTGCCGGAATCGAGGAGGTCCGTGTGCCCGCCGATATCTGGGATCCAGGAGTGGCGACAGAAAGGGCGGGAGACTTGATCGCGATTGCAGACAATGACGCCTGGTTCACCTATTACTACTGGGAGGATGACAGCAAAGCGCCTGATTATGCGAGGTGCGTTGATATTCACCGCAAACCTGGCTACGACCCCGTCGAGCTATTTATCGATCCAGATATTACCTTGCCCAAGGCAAAGGTGGCCGCCTTTTTGTTGAGGAAAAAACTGGGTTTTCGGGCATTACTCGATGTCATCAGTCTGGATGCCACGCTGGTAAAAGGTTCTCACGGTAGGGACCAGGTTCCGCAGTCGGAACAACCTGTATTCATCTCAAGCACGGCAAAAATTGCTCGTGCAGAGGATGTCTGCGACGCCATTTATGGGCTGGTTTGCAGTTCAGGGGTAAAGAATGCACATATTTAGAGACAACTTATCTCTCGCGTGTCATTATACGAGTTAGTGGTTTATCCTACAGATCAACAAGCCCCGGCATGGAAAACTTGGCTCAGAGAGCACAATGCCCGTCTCTACGTCTATGCGCGACAGCGTTGTGGGAGTCGCGAGGACGCTGAAGACATCATCCAGGACGCCCTTGTGCGCTTGTGGGGCTACCAGAAGGAGCGTGGTAATGAGCCTCCGGATCTTCCATTGGCCTATTCAGTTCTCCGTTTCGTGGCGATGGATCACAGCAAAAAGCATGGGCGCAAGAAACGCAAAGAGGAGGCAGTGATACTGCTACATGACGAGGATGACCACTGGCTTGACACTAACGCGGAAGATGATGAGGAAGCCTGCATGCTGAGGGAGGCTGTGCAAAATTTAGGAGACAAGTTGCGCGAGGTTGTGACACTGAAAATATGGGGAGGCTTAACCTTCAGCCAGATTGCCGAGGCTATGACCATTTCACCCAATACAGCAGCATCCAGATACCGCTACGCCCTGGAGCAGCTGGAGCGCCGACTCGAAAGGATTAAAAATGAACGCTATGGATAATATGTCCCAATCAAAATCTATCGAAGAGAAACTCTCCGAGCTTATCCCTTCAGCAATCAGTGAATGTAGTTTGGGTAAGATGGACGCTATTATTGATGACTTGTCATCAGAAAACATGCCAGAGCCGGTTGCTTCTGTCCATGGTGACAGGCAAAATGAGAGTAGTGTAACCTGGTCAGATGTCAGGCAATGGAAGGTTGCTGCTGTCTTTGCCCTGCTCTGCATCTGCTCCATGGTCGTGGCTTCACAGTTCAACATTATAAAAGTTTCCTTTTCGCCCGCTGTATCAGCATCGGCTGGCAAAAGTGAGCCCCTTGACATTCGGCCTTCCCAACCACGGATTATCAAGGCGGTGGTAAGTTCGGCAACCGTGCAGCCTGAGAACGATCAGAGCATCAGCCAAAGGCAGTCTGTTGAAAGTGTTGCCTTGCAGGAGCAAGGGTTCGCGCGTGTCTCCGAGTGCCTGTCTATTCGTGATGAAAGTGGTACTGCCACTCTGGAGTATCGCGAAGGTCAGCCATGGCTTCGGGTTGAATCAGTCAAAGGGGTTCAGATCTACAATAATTACATCAACGAGGAACAATTAGATCTGGTTCCATCCATTTGGCGTGATCGGGTAGCAGTTTTACAAGATTCGCTTGAGGAATCATCCAGGTTGCGGAAAAGCTACCGTGCGCGTTATATTCCCAAGTCAAAACACGGTTTTGTGGATAGCGAGAAGTAATCTATCGTTCGGAGTTGCTCATCTCCGTCATGAGGGAGTCATGTACACTGCTCGTGGCAGAATAGGGTTGCAAATTTGGCTGCCGTTTTCCATGCTGGCGCCATGCACCCCGATGTAGCGAAGCTTGTTGAAGCCGGACGTATTCCTCAACCCGTGGGAGAGCGGCTGTCTGAAATCGCCCCCGGTAGTTTTTGCACCCACAAGAACTGGGGATCCGGTAAGGTCAAGAGCTGGGATCTCCCACGAGGCAAGGTGGTGATTGATTTTGAAAAGCAGCCTGACCAGGAAATGGCATTGCAATTTGCCATTCAGAAAACAGAGCCGCTTGATCCGGAGCACTTCAGTGCGCGTAAGCTCGAAAATATCGAAGAGTTGAGAGAGCTAATCGACAAAGATCCTGCTGAATTGGTAAGGCGCACTTTGGAGAGTCATGGTGGCAGTATGATGCTCGATCAGCTGGACCGTGAGCTTTGTGGTAGTGTGGTTCCGGAAAAGGATTACAAAAAATGGTGGGACAAGGCAAAAAAGGCAATGCGTGAGAGTCATATTTTCTCCGTTCCCAGTAAGCGCACCGATCCTATCGTTCTGAGAAGTGATTCTGCGAGCCCAGCCGAGATGCTCATTGCGGATTTCACAGAAACCCGTGATCCTAAGGTTAAAGTCAAAGCACTTGAGAACATTCGCAAGAACATATCTGTTTTCGACGATGATCAGTCAGCGTTAGCCAGTCTGATTGATGACATCAATGCTTTCTGTTCCAAAGGACGGAAGCTTCATTTGAGTCTCGTGCTCGAGTTTCTTGTGGCTCGCGATGAAATCATTGCTCAATTTGAAAGTATCGATTTGGCGGACAACGATATGCGTCTGGCTGACGTTCTCACTACGGAGGAAGAGCGCCTCGTTGAAAATCTTAAAGGGCGGTCTGCCGCGACACAGCGTAGTGTATTTCAGAGCTTTCCCGATGCTTTTGGGGACGTCTGGATTGCCAAGCTGCTAGCTGTTTTTGATGAGGTTGGCTCACGTGGAGTCACTGAGATTGCCAAATACCTTCTTGAAAGTGGAGCTGACGAGCAATTTGAAGAACACCTCAGAAAGGCGATAGCGAACAGGAGTCTTGGACCTGATGCGTTGATATGGATTTGTCGTGAGAGAGAAAAATCAGCTGCTGAAGTGTTTTCCTTCGAGACCGGCAACTCCATTCTTAACCTTCTTGATCGAGATCACGTGGCAGATGGCCCGAGCAGAAGTGCGAGGCTGCGCACGCTGTTGATGAACGACAAGACTCTCATTGCTGATCTGCTCACTGATGCGGAGGAGGCAGAGGCAAGGCAATTCGGTCGCAAGCTCTACAACAGTCCTGTATTCACGGATCTGGATCGTAAATCTCTGATGGCGCGTGTTATCAAGGCATGCCCTGCCACTCAGGATCTTGTTACCGGTGAGTTCGAGAAAGCGGTCGAAGGCGTGGTCTCCTCCCACGAGAGCATCGAGAAACGCAAACAGGACCTTGAAGATGTCATCAAGATCAAGATTCCCGAAAACACGAAGGAGATAGCTGTGGCTCGTTCTTATGGCGATCTTCGCGAGAACTTTGAGTATAAGGCTGCCAAGCAAATGCAGGCGGTCCTGATGCGTCGCAAAGCACAACTTGAAAAAGAACTAGCTCATGTGCAGGCAACCGACTTTTCTGATCCAGATACATCTCAGGTTAATATTGGAACAGTTGTTCATTTGGAGGATGATGCAGGCAAAGCCGTTACCTACACGATTCTGGGAGCTTGGGATTCAATACCGGAGGAGAATGTAGTTTCATATTTGTCCGACATTGGAATCACTCTCGTTGGAGCAAAGCCAGGTGACCGGATGGAAGTGCGTGACATGGAAACAGAAAAAAACCGGCATCTCACAATTAAAAGCATTGAGGCTTACCGTTAATTTTTACATACGATCTCTAAATAAATATTGAATATGTCAGATACGACAATCACTAACATTATTGGCCGCGAGGTTATTGACTCTCGTGGAAATCCCACCGTCGAGGTGGATGTTCATCTCGCAGGAGGTGGTTTTGGACGGGCAGCAGTACCCTCAGGGGCTTCAACCGGAGAACATGAGGCATGTGAGCTGCGTGACGAGGACCCCAAGCGCTATCTTGGCAAGGGTGTTCTCAAGGCTGTTGAAAATGTCAATGAGCAGATAGCGCCTGCACTACTTGGGCAGGATGCCACCGATCAGACTTTCATCGACAAGACCATGATCCAGCTGGACGGCACCACCAACAAAAAGAACCTTGGAGCCAACGCTATTCTCGGTGTCTCCCTGGCTACGGCAAGAGCTGCCGCTTCTGCTGTAGGACTGCCGCTATACAAGTATCTTGGCGGTCCGAATGCCAAGGTCTTGCCTGTGCCCATGATGAATATCATCAACGGAGGTTCACACTCAGATGCTCCGATTGCATTCCAGGAATTCATGATCCGCCCTGTGGGCGCCCCCAGCTTCAAGGAGGCTATTCGTATGGGTGCGGAAGTTTTCCACAATCTCAAAAAAGTTCTCCACGACCGCGGTTTGAGTACGGCGGTAGGTGACGAGGGTGGATTTGCACCCACATTTGAG
This sequence comes from Akkermansiaceae bacterium, assembly GCA_049632765.1. Taxonomy (GTDB): domain Bacteria; phylum Verrucomicrobiota; class Verrucomicrobiia; order Verrucomicrobiales; family Akkermansiaceae; genus Oceaniferula. The sequence continues at coordinate 13,962 of JBNACB010000015.1, forward strand.
GGCACGGAAGATGCGCTCGACACCGTATGTCAGGCAGTGGAAAAGGCTGGTTACAAGGTGGGCGAAGACATCACCTTTGCCCTAGACTGCGCATCCTCTGAGTTTTTTGAGGATGGAGTTTATGACTACACCAAGTTTGAAGGCGAGGGTGGAGCCAAGCGTAGCTCAGCAGAGCAGGCAGCCTATCTTGCTGAGCTTTGCGAAAAATACCCGATTGATTCCATTGAAGATGGTTGTGATGAAAATGACTGGGAGGGCTGGAAAATTCTTACCGATACCATTGGTGACAAGGTTCAGCTCGTAGGAGACGATCTTTTTGTCACCAATGTTGAATTCCTGCAAAAGGGAATCGATCTTGGCGTAGCGAACTCCATTTTGATCAAAGTGAATCAAATCGGCACCTTGACAGAGACCCTTGATGCTATTGAGCTTGGCAAGGTCAATGGCTACAATTCCGTGATTTCCCACCGTTCGGGTGAGACTGAGGATAGCACGATTGCTCACATTGCAGTTGCCACGAATGCGGGCCAGATCAAGACGGGCTCTATGAGCCGGTCAGATCGCATCGCAAAATACAACCAGTTGTTGCGTATTGAGGAGGCTCTCTGTGAGGAAGCCATTTACGGCAATTAGTAGCTTTTGCCTCAAAGCTTTACCAATTAGGCCTCCGCTCTTCAGGGCGGAGGCTTTTTTGTCATCTGCGCCCGGCTAAGCGAGTAAGAACGACGCTGGCTCTTCAAAGCCCGATCATGGCGACAATTTCATCTCTCGTATAGATAGAGAGGTCCTCAGCGGCAGCATTCAAACTTTCTTCAATAATCAACTCACTTAGTGCAGAGCTCGTTTCTGTGACAGGATAGATCTTGTCTGAAGCGACTGGATCAAGGGATTGAGCTGAGGGCCAAAGCTGAAAAGCAGCAACAAGCAGGGCGCAAGCGCAGGCGGCTGTGACGAGGCGTGGTCCTGTGAACAGAGAGCGCATTTGATGGAAGCGCCCGGATGGCGCTGTAGGCAACAAGCGTGCCTGGCGCACAATATTGCGGGCAAATGAGTTGCTGGGCTCTCGCTTGGAAGCATTTCCGAGCAGCTGCCATACTGGATCTGCTTGTTCCCGGTCGTGTGGGCTCTCAGAGCTGTTGTCTGGATGGGGCTTCATCATTGTCTTAAACCGTATAGCAGGAGAAAAGTTGCGTGTGTTATGCAAAAAATTATACGCCTCGTTTGCTGCCCCAAAGCTGGATGTGGAGCCTGTCGCTGAGGCGGAAACCTTGATCACGGCATATCTCTGCCAACCACTGGCGTCGCTTTGCAAGCGTGGACGAATCCCTGCCTTCGGGCATGAGGAGTGTGCGTTCACGGGGGATGTCGTGTGCCGAGAGGATGTCCTCTATCTCATTGAGGTCGTTGACATGGGAAACCACAAATTTAAACCAGGATTTACTCGAATGGGCAAAAAATTCCAGGGCCTTCGACTGGATGCGCAAGTCTCTCTGGTTGCCTGAATTCTCCAATTTAGGGGAGACATTATACTGGCTGATATGCTTATCAAGAGCACTACTCGGTGTAATCGTGCCATTGGTTTCCACCTCGATATGGTAGCTTCTGTCCTTGCTCATCAAACCTGTTGTCACGGCTTGCCAGGCCTTGTCTTGGAGAAGAGGCTCACCACCAGTAAAGATGACATTCTTACAGGGGTAGGCCGATATCCTCTCGACCACCTCATTCGTGTCCAATTCCACGATGTAGTCCTGTTTGTTGAATTTCTCGTAACCGGTCAGTTGGTCATTTTCGTGCTCCCATGGTGTGTTTTGCCAATTCCAGGTGTAGTCCGTGTCGCACCAACGACAATGTAGGTTGCACAGTGATGCTCGCACAAATATGGAGGGAACGCCTATGTTGACACCCTCGCCCTGGATACTATGGAATATCTCGGGCTCATTGTTCAATTGTGCCAGTTTCAGAGTGCTTGAGGGCATTTTCAATGAGGTTGTCATCTAAGGTAGCCGTTTATCCGCTGAGGGGTGACACATGTAAGGCTAGGTTCATTTTCATCGTGAACAAGTAATTTTGTGGTAGAGCGAGTGCTGCGTATGTTAAGCAAATCTCGTGAACATTATAACGAAACGGGGTGACGATGGTGATACAGATGTCATGTATGGTGGCCGTATGCCGAAGACGGCGCCTGCTGTTGCAGCGTGTGGAGCTGTCGATGAGCTTACCTCATCACTAGGTTTGGTGCGTGTATCAATTGAGAATGAGGAGATGGTAGCCCAGATCGATCATATCCAAGGTAGTTTGGTGGGCCTCATGGGCTTGCTCTCTGTGCCTGCAGAGAAACGGGGCCAATATCTGAATGATGGCTATCCCGGTATCACCGGTGACGATATCGAATGGCTCGAGCAAATTGCTGCGGGCATATCTATCGAGCTAGAGGGGTGGGCAAGGCCAGGAGCGAGTGGCAATCAAGGCGCTGCGTGCCTCGACGTAGCTCGTGCAGTGTGTAGACGTGCAGAATTATCAGCCTGGCATCTTGGAGAGGAAGTTCCCGTTGAAGTATGTCGTTATCTCAACAGACTTTCCGATATCCTTTGGTTATGGGCGCGAAAGCTCGAAGGGTAAATAACTTTCAATTCACTGTGGGCAATAAAACAAAAAGTCCTCTGGTAACCTCGATCGAATCCTCGGCATCCATGGTTTTATACTCATGGCCAGCTCCCCAGGAATCGGTGAAAATGATTTTTTTGTCTTTTTCATTGTAGCCGATGATGATGCGCATGTGACCACCTCTTGCCTGCTGGTTTATTTCCGGCTCCTCTGGTTTGAGTCCCAACTCCATTGCCCACAGCAGGGGAATGCCATCATCGATATGCTGGGTGATTAATTTATAGTAGGATCGAAAGGGGATGTCCCTGCCAACAAAACGGTCATCCTTGAGTTGGACGAGCCTTCCCTCATGTGAAACCGCCAGACATTTGTAACGCGTTTTGAACAGGTAATCGATACTACCCAATTGCTGGTTGATATACAGAACGTCGGTTCCTCTTTCTGGGTCGGATTTGGCAAGCTGAGCAAGCTGATGCATATCGCACGCAATACCGTAATACTCAAACAAGCGCTGGATGGAGGCGACTACACAATAACCTTTGTTGCCCTGATCCACCATGGGAATGTCTTTGATGAAAACATTACCGTCACTTTTTCTCAGATTTTGAGCGAGTCTTGATTTGCGCACAGTCGCTTGAGATCGACTCTGCAGCGCCGCTGCATAGATTCCACCGGCCTCTTTTCTGGCAAGCCGCATTCGCATAAACTCCATTCTGGCCGGTTTGAAGGGGTCTTCGATGTCCGGATTGCAGAGCAAGACCGCCTTGCCCCGGGGGGATGACCAGACATATCCGTGGGTCATTACCCCTTTCTTTATATGGCCCTGCCGTCTCCGGGGTTTGGCATCAAGCTGGGTGTTAAGGAATTCCCCGGTTGCCCTGAAGCGCTGCGCAAATTCCTCGCTGCTTATCTGCTGACTGTCCCCGGTGTTGAAGAGTGATATCGTCACGCCCAGAAACTCGCCATTATTAAAATCAACTATCACTTCTTCAATGGGGACCGAGCCTTCGAGAATGGTGAGCTTAACTTCGACATTTTCAGCGGGACTGCGCTTGAAAATGGCACGTTCCTTTTTACTGGTCAGCCACTCGAAGTAAGGATTGGTTTGAAAGTTGCCTTTTGGGTATATACGTTCCAAATCCTCTGGCTTGAGTTGGTACGCGTTCGGAAGGTTTATGAGGGGATCCATATCCGCCTCGAGCTTGAATTGTTTGGCATTGGCATGGGATGAGAGAAATAATGTCCCCATGACTGCTGATATCGCGATGATTGTTAGCTGACGGGACATATAGATGAATCCTAGGGGAGGTGGATAGGTTTTTACGATCTCATTGCCTGCTCAGAGACGGGATGCCTCTTTTAAGTAATTCTGAATCCACAAGGTCTGAAATGGATGACTCTAGATAAATGGTTTTGGGAGGGCCATCGGCAAATTCAATGCTGTGCAGCCCGTCGGACTCAGGGGTTTGGAAGGCCTTAATGAGGGAGTTGATATCAGCGATTTCGTGACCGTTAACCTTGGTGACAACGAAGTGGCGTAATTGCTCATAGCCCGTCGTTGCCGGAGTGGGGATAACCGCACTGAGAAAAACAACGCGATTGCGGCCCTCCTCGTAGTCCTCTGGATTGGCCAATATGTCGAGAAGGTTCAGTGGTGCCTTGGTTTCCCAATCATTGCCAAAGGCCTTGAGGTAGGTCGCAGTGAGCTCTTGAAAGATCAGGCCCCCCTTGACCAGATAACGAGGTGCCTGATCGTAAGTATAGTGAGCCACCAGACGTTTGCCAGGGCGGCTTAGGATGGCGGTTTTGTCGATTTCCTCTCCTTGGCGCAAAATTTTCACATCCACCTCGTCTCCAGTTTTCCGTGAGCCGCGGATCAGGTGGCTCCAATACAGTCGTCCGTAGCGTGAGTCAGAGTAATAACCACGTCTGCCGATGGCGTTGCCATTGACCTCGATGATGACGTCACCTTTCTCAAGTCCCGCCATTTCTGCGGCACTTCCCTTGCGCACCTTAGTAATATAAAGACCACCCACATCATCGGAGAGGCGAAGCCATTCCCTGAAATTGGGGTCGACGGTACTGGTAATGGCAATGCCGAGTGAGGGGAAGCCTCGGTAAATTCCATCTGAGGCATCGTCAACAAATGACCGAATGATCTCAGGGGGAATAATGTCAATGATCTGATCCTTTGCGTCGTAACTACTCAATAACCCTAGCAGTTTACCCTGATGAATGACAGGGACTGTAAAGCTGTTTGATGCGCTTTGCATGGAACCCTTGGCTTCGTAGGTCAGAAAAAAATGACCTTGGGCAAAGCTGGAAACGATGTCCGCACTCTGGATAGTGGCACCGGTAATGATGGGCATGCCACTGTCCTCGAGCTGCCAGACGTCTGCACGGTCTCCAATATTTGCCGGGCTACCCAGTGAGATGGGTTTAAGTTCGGAGAAAAAGCTCTCTGAGTCACCATTGTTGGGCTCGAGGAGTGCGAGATTGGCCTCGTAGTCAATCGCGATGACCTTGGCGGGGAGTTTGCGGGTACTGTCGGCATTTTCCAGCTCGATGTATGAGGCGTCAGCAGCCATTTCGGCAGTGGTCAGCACGCAATTTTCCGAGATGAGAACTCCCATGGCACGCCGGCTTGACGGTGCTGATTTATCCCACGGCTGGGATGCAGTCCAAGTTTGGATGGTAGAGTTGATGCGAACCAGAGATTTTTTAATGGATTCCTCAGCAGGGGAGAACGTCTGCGGGGCTGCGTGAGTATCCGCCTGTTGAGTCACGGTGCGGGATTTGTCCTGACAACAGCTTGCCGTGATGAACGGAAGTGATAGGGCCAGGGCGGGGATGACGGGTGTAAATTTCATAAACAGACAATGCAGGTTTTATTCGCCAAGGTAGGCGGGTAAAGCGATGCCATAGTTTTGTTGTGTTCGTTTACTGGCGGCATCTGCCTTGTCCCCGGGAATAACAATCGGTCGCTCGATACCCTCACACCTGATAACGTAGAAATCTGGCGGGTTTTCCGGATGCAGCAGCTCATGGGCATGCTGGAGAGATTTGACCTTCACATCATTAATGGATTCCACAGCAGTGCCGACATGGCTGTCAAAATGAGTGTTGACGGGATCGCTCAATACCCGGGTAAGGATGACGATATCTTGCCGGTCTTTGAAAATGGCGTCATCCAGGTAGTGCGTGAATAGACGTCTCACACGGGTGTTGTTGAGGTTGTGCGCACCGTAGAGATTGCGGTCCAGGGGCTGAAAAACCAGACCGGCAAAGGTCGAGTAGCGTGGTTTGACGTCATACTGAATTGCATACATTTGGCTCGGAGGGAACGGCTTGAGCGTGCATATCACATCCTTGGCTTTGCCTTTACGGATAATGCTTAGTTTGACTTCGTCACCTGAAAACTTCCTCTCTACAATTTCGTTCATATTGACTTTTTGTCCGTCGATGAGGGTGTTGCCTGCTGCGTCGACAGGCTGGTCGTTAATCGCCGTGAGGATATCATTTTTCTCAAGCACACCATCGCATGGACCGTCAGGAGTCACCGCTGCAACGAGGACACCGGGTGAGGTAGGGCTGAGTCCAAACTTTTTTTGCATGGCTGGGTTGAACATGGGGAAGTCGGAGATGCCCAAATCGACGTATTTATCGTATTTGCCGTCTTCAATGTCGGTAAGAAAGCGTTTTACCACCGGAGTCGGGATCATATAGCCGGTGTTATCTGCCGAGCGGAGGCCCTGAAAAGCAACACCCACCACTCTGCCTTCCTGTAAAACGGGGCCACCGGAATTTCCGGGGTTAATGGCTGCATCGATTTGCACGACCAAATGCTGGTCCGCTCTTGAATGGCTGTAGGTGTTGAAGTCGATGCGCGAGACAACACCCCTTGTGACGGATATCCGGTTTCCGCCGACCGGGTAGCCGATGACGCGCACCTGGCTTTCCAGCTTGGGGACGCCCCCTAGCTGAAAATGCTGAAGTTCTTGAAAGGGGGTGAAATCCTCCACCTCCAACAGCGCAAGATCGCAATCATGTGCGATGTGTACAATTCTCGCAGGGTGCTTGCGGGCGGATCCGTGCATGATGATCAACAGGCGCCGGGCATTGGATACGACATGAGCATTGGTCAGGAAAAGGTTAGGGCCAATGAGAAACCCGCTACCGATTCCGCCGCTGAATCTGCCAGCCTTCCATGGCTCACGGTAATTGGGCACCTGAGTCGCAACCTCGATTCGCACCACTGAGCTATAGGCTGCATCTGGCAGGGAAGGGTCCGAGGTGTTTGCGGTATCAATGGTAGGTGCAGCGGTCGCGTGGTGGACGGTCATGAGAGGAAGCAAACACGCTATGAGGAGAGGGAATCTGGGCAATGACCTGAACATGATACTAAACTAGGCGCATTTGATGTGATGAAAAGCGGTAAAGGGTCATTGGCTGGATTTTTTGAAGCACAATTTTTGACTCATAGCCAAGGCTTCGTTGACAGATTTTGCCTCATGAGGCTAGCCTGCCTCATGCCAGATAGGGAATATGGCGAGAGTGGCTTTCAAGTGCCTCCTGTTACATTGCAAGGTCGCCATTTTTGTGTTGCCGCTCCTCTGGATTTTGCGGAGGCATGTTTTTCTGTTTCGGCGGTTCGTGCCCTGCACAATTTCTCCCCCGAGGCACAGATAGTTGTTTTGTGTCCTGTGAACCAGTTAGCCCTGTGGCAACGAGGCCTTCCCGAGGTTGACTCCGTTCTTGGTTACCGTAGGGGGGCATCCGCTGCTAGTATTGCATCTATCCTGAAGGCTTGTGATGTTGAGTTTGAGTCAGCCATTGTCTGGGAAGCCGGCAATGCTGCAGCCGCGCTCAAAAAGATAGGGGTTGCCCAGCGTGTGGGTTATTCTCTGCCGCACCTCGAGAAATGGCTTACTGATACAGTGCCTATGATTGAGAGACCGGGTCCTGTAGAGCACCGGGTAAGATATTATTTAGGGCTCATCAAGTTACTCGGTGCAAATGCTTTTGTCAGATCGAGTTTTGAGACGCCCCCGTTGCCCCCACCACCTGAAGAGATCAGAATCGCGCTGGCACCGCTCTCTGAGTATGGGCCCTCTTACCAATGGCCGGTGGCTCGCTTTGTGGAGCTCATCAATGCTGTCAATGAACGCTACGCAGGCGTTTGTTGGACCATTTTTGACAGGCAAGATGGGCGGAGTGGTGCCGAGGGGTTGGAAGTCTTCGAGGATTTGCTTGATCATGGAGACACCGAGACCTCTGAACACTGGGAGAGAGAAGGTTTTTTTGATCAGCTTGCCGCTTGCAGTGTGCTACTGGCTTGTGACGGTGAGCTCCCTCATATGGCTGCACATATTGGACTGCCAGCCACGGTTATTTTTGGACCCAACTCCCCGGAGTGGAAAAGGCCCGTTAGTAAGGGGAGCGTTGTTGTCCGCGAGCATGTGGCCTGCAGCCCGTGTTATATGAAGAGGTGCCCATTGGATCATCGATGCCAGAATGAAGTCACCGTGAAAATGGTGATGGACGGCCTGGAGCGAGCGATCCGGATGCGTTATGAGTCAGCACCGGCTTGACTACTGGGCTCCTTGAGCTGAATCGTTCAGTCCTCGAGTTGGATTCGAGGAAAGACGGGCTTTGGTTTGGCAAGCTCTTGGCCAGCGGGAAGTATGCCCCAATGAAGCTCTGAGAGTTTTGTATTAGCCAGAAATTGCGCATTGAGCTGTGTTTGTATGCGATCGCATGCGCTTGGGATGATGGGTTTGAGCAAGACGCTGGCATGAGCGACGGCCTCAAGCATATGGCTCAATACTGTCTGTAATTGTCCAGCCTTGTTCTCATCCTTGGCAATTTCCCATGGCTTTTGTTGTTCAGCATAGACATTGGTTGCTGATATGAACTCGATGATTGCATCCAGAGCAAAGGATATTTCGTAACGATCCATGTGCTGCCGGTATTTCTCAATGGTCGTATCCAGTGAGGCCCGTAGCTGCTGGCTTGCCTCATCGTCATAATCCGAGGTCATGGTTACACCTCCACAGTAGCGCTTGCTCATATTGAGAGCACGGTTACAGAGATTCCCGAGGTTGTTTGCCAGCTCGGTGTTGAACAGCATTACCAGGCGGTCGATATCGTAGTCTGAGTCACGCCCTGTGTGAATATCGCGCACCAGATAATAGCGCACGGCATCCTGGCCAAATGTATCCACCAGCTCTACAGGATCCACCACATTGCCCAATGATTTTGACATCTTCTCCGAGCCCTCATTGCCGTCATCCGATTTCTTTTTGATATTCCACCAGCCGTGGCAGAGCAGGGAAGGCATTTGGTCATCACTAAAGCCCATGGCGTGAAGCATGCACATCCAGTAAATGGAGTGAGAGGGCACCAGGATATCTTTACCAATAATGTGGATATTAGCGGGCCAAAGTCTATCAAAATCAGGCAGCGAGCTATCGGCGGCTTTCTGGTAGCCTGCGAAAGATATGTAATTGATCAAGGCGTCAAACCAGACGAAGGTGACATAATCTGAGTCAAAGGGTAGCTCGATACCCCAGCGCAGGCGTTGTTTTGGTCTTGAGATACAGAGATCGGTATCGAGTGAACGCTCGATAGCATTGAGGACGTCGGCCTCGCGAAATCCAGGAATAACGAATTCATCGCTGGATTCTACCAGGGCCTTGAGCCAGGGCACATGCTCGCTGAGTTTGAAGTAGTAGTTTTCCTCGTCGCGCTCCTCGACTTCTCCCCATTCTTCACCAAACTGCCCATGCTCGTTGCGCTCTTTGTCGGTAAGAAATTGCTCCTGGCGAATAGAGTAAAAGCCCGTATAGCGCTTCTTGTAGATTTGGCCCTGATCGTAAAGTTCTTGTAAGATACCCTGAACACAGGCTTTGTGCTCCGGATTGGTGGTCTCGGCCCAGCCGTCATAGTCAAGGCCAAGCTTTTCCCATGCATGGACAAAGCCCTTGGTGATGCGCTTGACGTAGGTGGCTGGATTAACGCCGTCTTTTTCAGCTGTTTGCTGCACTTTCTGGCCGTGCTGATCCACACCTGTCAGGAAATAAACCTCCTCTCCACGCAGACGCTGGTAACGTGCAATCACATCAGCGAGCACCTTTTCATAGGCGTGGCCAATGTGCGGCGCTCCATTCGTGTAATCAATGGCAGTTGTCAGGTAGAACACGACAGGAACTTTCTTTAAAACAGAATGTGCTCAGGGAACCTATTGATTCTCGACGGCAAGTCCTTTGACGTCAGCTTCATCGTACTGTTGTTGAAGCCAACTGAGGAACGCTATCATCATGATCTGATTGGAACCTTGATTGATGGCCGCCTCAATTCTGCGCTTTCCTTCCTCGGTATCCTCAATGTCCCGGCTCTCGAGATAGAAGAAGAGAGAACGGTCTTTCTCATCAATGGTTTCTGAGACATCCCCAGGGTTGAGGCCGCTGGCTTTCTGGTGCAGCAAGCGATAGCTGGGCTCCTTTTGCTGGGTGTCTCTGTCAGAGATTGAGAAAGGACCGATTTTTTCAGGTGTGAGACCCTGTTGTTCAGCAGCCTGCTTGAAAGTTTGACCTGACGCCACAGCTTCCACGATGGCCTCACGTGCTTTAATCGCAGCATCCTTGACTTCTTGCGAGCTTGTCTCGGCTATGAGTTCTGCACGGGCCATGCTTTTGGCTGATTCGTAATCCAGCAGGCTTGGCTCGACCACTTCTTCCAGGGTGAAAATAATCCATCCGTGTTCTCCCACAGGCAGGGCATCGGATACCAGGTCATAGGGGTCTTCAGATGAGGTGCTGTGCCCGAAGATGAAATCAGCCAGTGATTTCCGCTGGTTGGAGTTTCCTCTCAACGTGAGTGAGGCGAGCTGCTTTGGAAGGCCTGAGCGTGAAAATAAGCCGGTCTTTTGAACCGGGTGGTTACGCTTGGTGAGGATAGCTTCAAAATCCAGAGGTTTCTTCTCTTCCTCGCTGTCATAGATTTCTTGTGAAATCTGGTCTATTTCCTTTTGGAGCGATCGCGCCTCCTGGGCCCGTTTTTCTGCCATTTGAGCCTTGAGGGTGGCCTCTGCCTCCAGGCGGGCCTTCTCTGCCTCAGCGTGAGACTTCTTCTCCTCATCTGTAGCATCGGGGGCGAGTGCGAGGGGTTCAGATTTGATCTGGGTTGCAGGTGGTAGATCGAGAAGAATATAGTTGATGCGCCGCTGTTCGTCGGTTTTGTAGAGATCCTGATGGGTTTCCCAGTATGATTTGATTTCTTCCTCGCTGGGGTTTGCTTTTGCTGCGAAATCGTTGCGCTTCAATACCACACGTGAGATGCGTACTGACTGCATTTGAGCCTCAAGCAAATTTTGAGCAGCCTTGCGCGGTGGCACGAGTCCTCCGCCGACGATTTGTATGATTTTATTCAAGCAGAGGTTTTCACGCACAACATCGCGCAGGTCTTTTTCAGTCATGCCCAGCCTGCCAAGCCGTTTTTCGATAAAATTGGCATACTTGACCTGGTCAAACCTGCCCTGATTATTGAAGCCGCTTGATGACTTGATAGCATTGCTGACCTCCTCCTCACTGGCATTGACGCCCATCTCTCGAATAGCTTGTTGGATGATGATCCTGTTGCTGATAAAACGGTTGTAGTCATCAGCTTTCAGGTTGCGCCCCATGGTTACGTAATAGTTGGGGTAGCCGAATTGCAGGAGCTGCATGGCTTGCTGAAGTTGGGCACTGTCAGGCACCATGAGAAAGTTCACATAAGCATGAAGGCCTGCCTCTGATGCAAGCCGGAGAGTGCTCTCTCCCATCCGGCGGTATTCCTGCTGGTCGAGGATGCGGCCATTGGCTTCGAGTAGAGTGGGGCCGGAACCCATGCCGCCACCACCAGTGCTCGAGATGTCATTCATGGTGAACAAGAAACCTGCAGCAAGCAGGATAAAGACGACGGCCATCAGGCCGGTGTATTTGCGCATGTTTTCGATCATTACAGAAAATGTGGATGAGGTTGCTGTAGAGCTCTGTCTATATGGGGTCGGGAAATTAGTGGGAGATTGGCTTGGTAGCAACACTAAAGCCGGAAATTTGCTGGGAAAATGATCATTTACGGTTACCCGGCTAGCCCGGCAATGCGGTTGTGGCTACCAGTCGTCAGGATGTGGTCTCCCGTATAATGTGGGGGTAAAACAATCAGGTCTTCCAGGAGAGACAAGACCCGGTTCAAAGCATAGTCCACAGTTGACAGAATATGCACTTGATTGTGAGGAGTGGCTGGATTCTCCTGCAGTTATGAAATTCAGCAATGTAACGGCGGATGCCAAGGCGAATATTTACTTCGAGGGTCAGGTTGTCTCACACAGTATTGTCCTGCAAGACGGATCGAAGAAGACCTTGGGTATCATCTATCCCGGAACATATTACTTCAGTACTGATAGCGCAGAGCGGATGGAAATCATCGATGGATCGTGTGCGGTCCAGCTCGATGAAATCGATGGCTGGGACAGATTCACTGCAGGAGAACACTTCGACGTTCCCGCCAAATCGGGTTTCAGTATCGAGGTGTCAGGGGGCATTTGCCAGTATATTTGCTCGTTCATTGACTGATCACCCACTCGTATTCACGGGCGATCTGGTCTTCAACCGGGATTTGCAGCTCGCCGGGAAGTACCCCCCAGGTGTAGGTCTCAATCTCGAAGTGGCTACAGAAGCCGGGGTTTGCACGCAGGTATTGAATGGCCTCAGTGGCGTGGCTGCGAGTGGATTCCAAGGGTGCCTGGGGATCTGAGTAAAGGGGGATGTGAAAGTGAATGCGGCCTTTGGCTGCAGATTGCAGATTGCAGATTGCAGATTGAAGGAAGTCGGGTAGATCTTTGAATCGATTGAGATTCCCGTTTGCATCCGAAACAATGACTTGGTGCAGGTAGGTAGGCTCATCAAATGCCCGGATGGCATCGAGATCCGCTTCGGACGATGGGTTGAATTCCAGTGCGGAGGAGAGGTGAACCTTGGAAATGCGCAGCCCTGCGTTACGCAAGGAATCGAGGGAGGCGTGGCAGTCGTCGAATTCCAGGGCGAAGTGACAAGTGTCGTAGTTAATGCCAATACGGCGTTTGATTAAACCGGTGTCAGACACGGAGCCAAGGAAGCGCTCGAAGAAGGCGAGGGTTTCGGCCGTGTTCTCAAAATGCCCGAGAGGTTCCGGCTCAAGGCCGAGATGCAGATCCCGGTTGTATTCCCTGCAGAGTGTTTCGATGTGCTTGGCACAGGCTTCCAGGTTTTTGAAGATGGCAGCTTCGTCCGCGTGAAACTCCTTGAATGAACCGGGCAAGGTGGAAACCGAGCCCTCGACACCTTCCGGAACAAGCTGGGCGATGATGGTGAAAAGGTCCTTGGTGTAATCAAGCCGCTCCTGGGTTGTCCAATCCGGTTGGTAGACCTTTTCCTTGACCCGGGTGCCATGGAACGAGCCGTAGGGGAAGCCGTTGATGGTGAACACATAGCAGTTCTCCTGCTCAAGCCAATCACGGAAGATCTGCAGGTTGTCGTTTGCGAGAAGTTCGGTTGCGGCAAGGGCGGATAGCCTGAGGCCGATGGCATAAGGCTCAGCCGGCTTGGCTACACGGTCCCTGACCTTGAGCGTGTGGTTTTTGAGCACCTGCCAGGTTTCTTCCCAGCTCTCGGCGGGATGGATATTGGTGCAGTAGGCCAGATGTGCGCCCTGGTGGTTGGAGAATTTCACGGGGATTCTACGTTCTGGAGGTCGAGGATCTTAACGATACCGGCAAAGGGGTCTTTAAAAAAAAGCAGTGCGTGGCGCTTGAGGATCTTGATCTCAATCATCCGGCCGCGTGGATCGGGCTCCCGGTGGTCTCCCACGGTTTCAGGGTTGCTTCGCAGGCCCTCGATGAACTCGATGATATGGGATTTGTTACCGATGTTTTGCAGGTGATCGGCAACGTGATCGTGAACATAGACCAGGGTATCATTCATCACGCTTGGATTCTTCCGGTTTATGCCAGGTCTGCCAGTTGTCTGGATCAGAGTCATCGATGCGCTTGTGCAGCGCGGGCATGACCAGGCTGTTGCGTTTCAAGCGTTCAACCAAGAGAAAGCCGGCGAGTTGGTCCTGCTCACCGGGTGAGAGCCGGCCAAGGCTTTGTTTGAGCTCGTCTAAATGGTCGGCGTCCATGGGCTTGGATCAGATGGAGAAATTGGCGGACTGGCTGAGGAACTTGGCAGGGTTGTCGTAGGCTACCTTGCGAATAGCATCCGCGGAGTAATCGCGCTTTTTCATTTCCTGCATGCACTTGGCCACGGCCAGCGGGTCGGAAATACCCCAGTCACAGGCCGAGTTCATCCAGATGTTCTCCATACCGAAGTTTTCGAGAATGTCGATGGCACGGGGTAGGGTGCATTTGGATTCGGGATAGAGGGTCATGCCGGCCCAGAAGCCCGCGTCGAGGACCAAGCCTGCCGTGTGCTCTTCAACATGGTCGATAATCACTCGAGAGGGATCGACGCCTGCGTTTTTCAGGGCATCGATGATAAGACGTGTTCCCTTGAGCTTGTCCTCAAGGTGAGGTGTGTGAACCAGAATAGGAAGGTCGTATTTTTTAGCCAGATCCACGTGTTCTTCGAAAATGGCAAGTTCACTAACCGTGTTCTTGTTGAGTCCAATCTCACCTATGCCGAGAACGGTGGGCGCATCGAGAAATTCAGGAATGATGCTCATGACTTCCCGGGCGAAGCCGGCATCTTCAGCTTCCTTGGGATTGATACATAGCCAGCAGAAATGCTTGATGCCGAATTTAGCCGCGCGTTTGGGCTCGTAGTCGGTGAGTTGTCGGTAGTAATCGTAAAAACCCTGGGCAGAGCTGCGGTCATAACCTGCCCAGAAAGCGGGTTCACAGATGACCTCGCAACCTGCAATGGCCATGGCCTGGTAGTCGTCGGTAGTGCGGCTCACCATGTGAGCATGTGGTTCGATGTAAGGCATCAGATTGTGTAAGTTGCTAGTTGTCCTCTTGATTTCTCGGCGCTCCAAACGCCCCTTGAATCGTTGCCCGGGCAATGGGCGCCGTGCTTTGATCGGATAGTGCGCTGAGAACGGCGTGGGCACGTGACTCACCAGCTGGTTTCAACATGGCATCCAGAGCTTTGTGAAAGCCATCCAGGCGGAAGTCGGCGTCACCCTCGTGGCGGTCCATGCGATCCATGAAAGCTGCAATGTCAATGAGCTTACAGCGAGCATCCATGAAATACAGATCGAGAATATCTTGTTTGCTGGGCATAGGAAAAGGGTAATGGACAATCGCTAAATTCCAAATGCCAAATTCAGTTTCCAAATTTAATTTTTCGCGGTAAGTATTACTCCATGCAAGATGTTGATAGCCGTGAGCTTGGTATACAGCCACTGGATGATATGTTGGTTCAATGGGGGCTTGAAAACCACGATCTTGTTGAGGTTTCAACAGAACAACTGACGCACAAGCAAGTCCAGAAGGCCAGAAAAGGTCGTCGTTTGAGCCTTAAAATGATGCAGAAGGTGACAAGGGCATTCAATGTAGCCATCTGGTATAAGCTCAACGACGAGCAAAAAGAGGCTTATTACGAGTATATGCACAGGGACTTATTCAATTACGCCAAAGGTTATGACCCCTCCTGGCAAGATCCCAACAGCTCTATCCAGACGATGCTCAAGAATGGGTAATTAGCATGAGGGTGGATTTTCTCATCATTGGTCAGGGACTGGCCGGCAGCACGCTGGCCATGGAATTACTCAAGCGAGGGCGATCCGTTCTCGTAGTCGATCGCCAGGACGGCACGGGGTCGACGAGGATTGCGGCAGGCCTGGTGACACCCCTCACCGGCAAGGGCATGAACCCTGCCTGGAGGCAGGTCTACTATCTTCCCAAGGCTGTAGCTTTCTACCACCAATTGGAAAAGGAAAGCGGCCGCAAATTTTATCACAGCACCCCCGTAGTGCGTGTTTTTGCCTCTGAGAAAGAGCACGAAAAATGGCAAGCCAAAGAGGCTCCAGAACACCCTTGGGCATATGAGTTAGACCACCTTGATGGCCCATTCCGGCAAAATCATGGTGCTATTGAGATGCCGGAGGGGGCATGGCTTGATACCCTGGCATTTCTTCACGTCGTCCAGGATAAGCTCATGGACGCGGGTGCCTGGCGTGAGGCCGTCTTTGCTGAGGCGGATGTTTCCTTTGTTGAGGGCAAGGTGCTCTGGCAGGATGTCACGGCGGACAAGATCATCCTCTGTCAGGGAGCCTATGGTTTAAGCGGGGTGGACGGCTATCAAGGCTGGTTTTCCCACATTCATCACCGTAGCGCCAAAGGAGAGATCCTCAACGTTTGGATCGATGGGCTCGACGAAACCAAACGTTACCACTGTAGAGGCTGGCTGGCTCCCAGGGAGGGTGGCATGTGGAAAGCCGGAGCTAATTATGATTGGAAGCACATGGATGCCACACCCAGCGAGGAGGGCAAATCCGAGGTGCTCGAAAAACTTCGCACCTGGATCAAACTCGGAGATAGTGGCGAAGTGCCCATGGAGGTGATTGATCACCAGGCGGGTATCAGGCCCATCATTCGCAACAGCATGCCCGTGGTGGGGTTTCATCCTAAAATGCCAATGGTCGGTTTCTTTAATGGTCTCGGCTCAAAGGGCACCCTGATGGCACCTGCTGTGGCAGAGCATTTCGCTGCGCATTTGTGCGGTGAGTCGGAATTGGATGAAGAGCTCAGGCTGCCTAATTAATTGGCTTTCTCTTAAAGGAAATATTAATGGGTAAATGGAACAGCCGCAGGAAATAGATGGCAGCTTGCTTGAATATGCCCATAAGCTAATACGTAACTGCGCGAAAACGGGTGACGTGGCTGTGGACGCCACCACAGGCAATGGTCATGACACGTTGTTTTTGACCCGCTGTGTTGGTCACAGCGGTCAGGTATATGGGTTTGATATCCAAAGTGATGCCATTGATGCAACCCGCCAGCGGCTTGATGATGCAGAAATTGACCCAAGCGCTTACTCTTTGGTGTGCGACAGTCACGCCAACATGGCCCGGCATGTTAACAAGCAAGTCCAGGTCGTGATGTTCAATCTCGGATATTTGCCGGGGAGTGACAAAAGTGTCATTACGCTTGCCGAGACTACTCTCCAGGCCTTGTCAGCTGCCGTGGATCTCATGGCTGCCGGGGGCGTGTTAACGGTCATGTGTTATCCGGGCCACGATGGTGGCAAGGAGGAGGCTGCTCTGGTTACAGATTGGTTAGCACGAATCAACCCAGAGTGTGGGGAGCTTCGAAGCTATCGCCGTAGAGGTACATCAGACTCGGCTCCCTTTTTATTGGTAGTGACAAAAAAAGCGGCTAGCACCATCGGTGATGCTAGCCGCAGAAGTATGGTTGAGACGAAGTCCGCCCCCTAGAAAGGTTTTCCTTCCAGAGGTTTGATTGCCTGAATCGTCATTTTGTATGGAGCAATCGTCTTGGCAATGACCTCCTGGTCAAGGTCTCCAGCTTTAGCGAGATGGAGAGTGATGCCGCGATTGACGTATGCTGCAGAAACGTTGTCGATTTTTTCCAAAGCCACACGGGCTTTTTCATTGGTGTCCGCTCATCCGGTGCCGGTGACTGCGAGCACATAGGCAGCCTCTGGAATCACCAGCTCCTCTTTGGAAAAAGAGTTCAGACCGAGGCCTTTCTGTTTAAGTGCTTTCGTTGTTTTGTCTTTGTCGAGCTCAGTGCCATCATTCATGACAACTGTGGCACGTAGACCGGAGAGGAGTATTTTCTTAACGCCGTCTTGTGTTTTGAGAGCCAAACTGGCTCGATTGGAGACGCCTCATCCTTTGCCGCTGACCTTGACGATGTATACGGTGGCAGTGTTGGAAGCGGCCACCTCCTCCGAGGCGGCAGCTGGAGAAGCCTCAATGGCAAGCACCGGAGATAGGGCTAGACCCATGGCGGCAAGTCCAAATGTCGTTGTGGATAATATGCTGGTTTTCATGGTTTGTGGGTTGATCAAAAATAATCTCACGTAGACTACTACCGTTGTGAGCTCTTGCAAGAGAAGATGTGATTTTTCTCGAAGGAGGACTAGTGGCCCGTCGCGTGAGGGTTGATGATAGTTCTATTCCACCTCAACAATCATGTTGATTTCAACAGATACATTGAGTGGTAGCGCTGCTGCGCCAAGTGCTGTGCGAGAGTGCACACCTTTGTCAGCAAAAATCTCGACCAGCAGATCGGAACAGGCATTGATGACAGCAGGGTGTTGATAAAAATCAGGCTCTGAATTGACAAAACCACCTACGTTTACCACCCGGGCGACCTTATCGAGATCTCCGACTTCAGCTTTGACAACAGCAAGGCGGTTGAGGGTGATGAGTCGCGCTGCCTCTTGTGCTGTTTCCAGTGATGTGTCGGTTGGAACCTTGCCTAGAAAGGTGTCATCCTGCACTGGGGGGATGCCTCCGGCCAAATAGAGGAGGTTTCCAGATCTTACGCAGTTGGCATAGGACCCTGCGGGCGGAGGTGGCTCTGGCAGGCTGTAGCCAAGCTCGTGGATTCTTTTTTCAATGAGAGACATGGTATTTGGAAGAAGCTCAGGTTGATGATGACGGCTTTATAGCACTGAAGGGTTTGGTGGCCGTGGTTGTTATCCGTGTTTCTGCAGCGCGGCCGCTACGAATCCGGAGAAGATGGGGTGGGGCTGATTGGGTCTGGATTGAAATTCAGGGTGAAATTGGGCTCCTATGAAAAATGGATGATCGGGAATTTCCACAATTTCGACCAGTCCCTCGGGCTCCGAAACAGCACTGATTTTGAGCCCCGCAGATTCGATCTGGTCGCGGTATTCGGGGTTGAATTCATAACGATGGCGATGGCGCTCGCTGATAGTGTCCTTGCCGTAGAGTTTGTGTGCGACGGTGTTTTCCAGAATTTTGGAGTCACTAGCTCCCAGACGCATGGTAGCCCCCATGTCCTCAACGCCCTGTTGCTCCTCTTGCAAGGAAATGACAGGATGGGGTGTTTGCTTGTCGAATTCAGTGGAGTTCGCGTTCTCGAGGTTGCAGGCGTTGCGGGCAAATTCGATGGTGGCGATTTGCATGCCCAGGCAGATGCCAAAATAGGGCACTTTGTTTTCGCGGGCGTATTTAGCTGTGAGAATCTTGCCCTCCGTTCCTCGATCACCAAAACCACCGGGAATGAGGATGCCATCCATGCCGCCGAGATGGGCCTCGGCTCCGTCGGCTTCGATGGTTTCGGCATCGACCCGTTCAACAATCACCCGGGTATCATGGGCTGCACCGGCATGGGTCAGGGACTCATAAATCGATTTGTAGGCATCCTGGAGCTCAATATACTTTCCAACCACGGCAATTCGAACCTCGTGCGTGGGGTTGATGATGTGATTGACGAAATCTTGCCAATCGCTGAGGTCAGGCGTTGTGGATTCGAGCCCGAGCCGGTCCGCGACCAGGCGGTCCAGTTTGTCCTGGCGCAAGTCGATCGGGCATTCGTAGATGGTGTGAGCAACATCACGAAATGCGACCACATTTTTCTGTTCCACGTTGCAGAACATGGCAATTTTGCGCCGGTTGTCTTCATCGAGATCGTGCTCGGTACGGCAGACGATAATATCTGGCTGAATACCGATCTCGCGAAGCTTGGCAACAGACTGCTGGGTCGGCTTGGTTTTGATTTCTCCTGCGGCTTTGATCAGGGGAAGTAATGTGACATGGATGAAGCAGACATTCTCGCGACCAACATCGAGAGAGAACTGACGCAGGGCTTCCAGAAAGAGATGACCCTCAATGTCTCCAACGGTGCCGCCTATTTCGGTGATGATGACGTCAGCATCAGTCCTTAATGTCACATCATTGATGCGCGCCTTGATTTCATCCGTGCAGTGGGGGATGAATTGAACGGTTTTTCCAAGGTAGTCACCCCTGCGCTCTTTCCGAATGACATTCTCAAAAACCTGGCCGGAAGTCAGGTTGTTGAAGCTGGTAAGAGTGCAGTTGGTAAATCGTTCATAGTGACCCAGATCGAGGTCTGTTTCAGCACCATCATTGAGCACATAAACTTCTCCATGTTGGTAGGGAGACATCGTGCCTGGGTCGACATTGAGGTAGGGATCAAATTTCTGTAAAATGACCGAGAGTCCACGGTGCTCGAGCAAAGTTCCCAGAGACGCTGCGGCTAGACCCTTGCCCAGCGAGGAGACGACGCCGCCGGTCACAAATATATACTTGGTAGGTTGAGGCATGAGAGTGAGTGCTTTATTGGAGAAGATGTTCGATTTGTTGTGCCTGTTCGATGGTGTCCACACCGGGGGATTCGTCATCTGTGATCAGAACCTTGATGCGAGCGTTGTTTTCTAGGGCGCGGAGTTGTTCTAGTGATTCTGCGAGCTCAAGCGGAGATGGCGGCCACTGGACGAATTGCTCCAGAAAGTCCCTGCGGTAGGCATATATACCCTTGTGACGGTAGAGTACCAGATCGTGGCTTTCTCCTCGCCTGTATGGTATGGGGCTGCGCGAAAAGTAAAGAGCTTCTCCATTCCGGGTCATCACACATTTGACTACGTTGGGGTCATTCATTGCTTCATCATCCAGGATGGGATTGGCTGCAGTAGCCATGGATATATCCGGATCCTCATGGAGTGCCGATGCCAGTTGGTCGATAAGCCCGGGCTCTATGAGTGGCTCATCGCCCTGTATGTTGATGACATAGGCGGCATCTGTATTGCAGGCGACTGCCTCGGCGATGCGGTCGGTACCTGTCGGGTGGTCTGCAGAGGTCATCACCGCTTTGGCTCCAAAGGCGCATGCCGCATCGTGGATGCGTTGGTCATCGGTGGCAACGACGACTTCATCAAGCAGCTTGCAGCTCTGCGTGCGCTCCCACACATGACGAATGAGTGGCTTGCCCGCGATCTGGTGCAGCGGTTTGCCGGGGAAGCGAGTGGAGCCCCAGCGAGCTGGGATAATTCCAAGGGTGAGATGATTTCCAGACGAGGCCACAAGCGTTAATCTGGGATTGAGTTATGAATGGTCGTTCTCAAACGACAAGTATCTTTTGTGATATGACCGAAGTTTTTTCCAGTGAGCGTCGGTTTGCAGTTTGAAGAGTGGGTTGATGCTGCTAATCTCCGCGCCAATGAAGCCGGTGCATGAATATTTCACCCACTGGGACTGGTTGGTGGTCGCAGGCTATATGATCTTCACCACGGTGCTCGGGCATCGTCTTTCGGGCAAGCAATCCAATATCAAGGACTTCTTTCTCGGAGGAAAGAGGCTTCCATGGTGGTCGGTCAGTGGATCGATGATTGCCACAGAAATCAGTGCGCTGACCTTTATCGGCGTGCCAGGCATGGTGTATGCGATGTCTGGCGACTGGACATACCTTCAGTGGGGCTTGGGTTCGATCATCGCCCGCATGGCGGTAGCCTACTGGCTTGTACCACTCTATTATGAACGCGAAATATACAGCCCATACGATTTCATGGGTAATCGCCTGGGAGAGGGGGCCAGACGTCTTGTTACCGGCTTGTTTGCGCTGGGATCCATTCTCGGCCAGAGCGTGCGTGTCCTGGTGACGGCGATTATTCTTCAGGTGGTTACAGGGATGGATGCACGCCTTTGCATTGTCGTGATTGGGGCGGTGGCGGTGCTCTGGACATTCATGGGAGGTATGCAGACGGTCATTTGGACAGACGTTATACAATTCTGCATTTTCATCTTCGGCGGTATCCTGGCCCTTTCTCTACTTGTCGCTGAGGTGGGGTGGGAGCAAATTGTGGAACTCAACCAGATTAATGTGGACGGCAGCACGAGGGACAAGCTCAGGTGGCTTGATTTCACAACCCCGTTTCAAGATCCGGCCTTACGCTATACCATGTGGGTCGCCCTGATTGCCATGCCGTTCCAAAACTTCACGGCTTTCGGAGTGGACCAGCTCAACACCCAGAGAATGTTTTGCTGCGGGAGTGTCAGTGATGCCAGAAAGGCAATGTGTTGGAGCAGTGTTTCAATTTTCGTTACCATCCTGATGTTGGCAGTCGGTGCCGGTTTGTTTGCCTGGTATCAAGTCCACGTGCCGACTGGTCTGATTGCAGAAAGTTTTGAGAAGGGAAACCAGGTTTTTCCCACCTGGATCACCATGGAGGTTCACCCGGGGCTAAGCGGATTGATACTGGCTGGGGCCTTTGCTGCCGCTATATCAAGCCTTGACTCCATTCTGGCCGCCCTCAGCCAGACGAGCTTATCGGTCATCTATGGAAGGGAGCGCCTTGAAGCCGAGGGCAAGGGGGCGGAAATGGTTCGCTTGTCAAGGATCGTGGTCTGCATCTGGGGGGTGATTTTGACCGCGGCCGGTCTGGGCTTGTGGCTGGTTTATGAGAGGAATCCTGACAGTGATCTTATTGGGCTCGCCTTTGGCATGGTCGCATACACATATGGGCCTTTGTTAGGCGTGTTGTTGGCAGCCATACTGCCTGTAAGAATTGACACCAGAGGACTCTTGATCGGCACCTTATTTTCTGTTCTGTTAGTCTCTTGGTTCAGGCCGGAATTGCCCCTCATACTGGATGCAATGGGCTTCTCGGGCTGGAGTGAGCAAGTTGTTGCGTCCCGCCCTCAATTAGCTTCTGAATGGTTTTTCCCAGTGAATGCCAGCATCACCTTCGCATGTGGATATCTAGTGGCTTTGTGGCGGCCCTCAGGTGAATAAATACGTTGCCTTGGGGTAGTAATCCTTAACCACGCTTTATCAATTCCAGGGTCAAGTATTTTTAAAATTTAGCCGTGGAACCATTGTGGAATAGGCGGATTTTTTTTTCTACGGGGTGGCTATATTAAAAAGTTTTGATCCTGAGGTTTCCTCTGAGTTCTATCTCAGGAAACGTTCCCTTACCTGAATCCACACCCCCCATATCTATTTCATAAACCATATCTACTCATACCATTTCAATGAAGCAAACCAACGCCGTTTTTCGTAATTTCCAAGCGCCCGAGGGCGACCAGGCCGGAGAGAGCAATACATGTTTACAGCAGGACAACGAGAAATTGTGGGAGGATGTCTCAGGGGCACTCAAGGAGCTAGTCAGTGGTGATGCCTACAGCCGGTGGTTCAGCTCTGCATACCTCAAAGATGTCAATGAGACCGAGGCGGTTCTCGGGGTGGTCAGTGACATGCATCAGGTCTGGATAGAGGCCAATTATCTTCCGGAAGTTCAATCGGCTCTGGCCAATGTCTCATCACTACCGCGCAAAGTGAGGGTGGTGGTTTGTGAGGACATCCAGGACAAGTGCCGCAATGCGTCAAAATCACCCGAGCATGAAGCCGATATTGCTGCTGATGCGGCCCCTGCAGGTGAAGAAGTTTCCCAATCTTGTTTCAGTGAGCACTTTGGTTCTTCTGAAGATGATCATACCGGAGACCGTGCAGCCGAATCCATTCGCAAAAAGCTCAAATCCACCGGTCTGAACCCGCAATTTAGCTTTGATCGTTTTGTAGTTGGTCAGAACAATGAATTTGCTCACGCCGCCTGCATGGCTGTGGCGTCTACCAAGAATCCTATCTACAACCCGCTCTTTATTCACGGTGGCTCTGGCCTTGGTAAAACGCACCTCATGCAGGCCATTGGCCAACAGGTGATGCAGGAAAACCCGACGGCCCGGGTTGTATATCTCACATGTGAAAAATTCATTAACGAATTCATCGACACAGTTCGCAAGGGCTCATTGGAGAGGTTCAGGCGCAAGTATCGCCGTGCGGACATCTTGCTCATTGACGACATTCAATTTTTGGCCGGCAAAGAGCGCTCGCAGGAGGAGTTTTTCCACACATTCAACGAGCTGCTGGATTTACAGAGTCAGGTGGTGTTGACCTCTGACCGGCCAGCCTCTGAAATCAAAAACATTGAGCCCAGGCTGGTTTCACGATTTGAGAGTGGTTTGACGGTTGAGTTGCAGCCTCCGGGCATGGAGACCCGCCTTGCAATTCTGCGCTCTAAAATGGAGGACTGGGACGTCAATCTGGACGGCGAAATTCTTGAGATGTTGGCGGAGCGTATACAGAGCAATGTTCGCAGACTTGAAGGGGGACTCGTACGAATTGCGACATATGCCTCACTTGGCACTGAGAAGGTGACTGCGGAACGTTCTGAATTTCTGCTCAAGGACATCCTCAGGGAGGAGGGGCAGCGCAGAGTCAATATAGATTCGATTCAAAAAGCCGTCACCGATTACTTCGACATCAGGCTTGCAGATATGACCAGCCGCCGCCGCCCGTCTAATATTGCCTTTCCACGTCAAATTGCCATGTATTTGAGCCGCAAGATGACACCTTGTTCACTGGTGGAAATTGGCGAGGCGTTCGGAGGTAGGGACCACGGTACCGTCATCTATGCTTGCCAGAAGGTCAAAGAGCGGATGCAGTGTGAGCCGGATATCCGAGATGCTGTGGAAATCCTCATGACCATTCTCAAGCGTCGCTAGCAGGCTGCTTCAGGCGATGCTACAGGCCTGATTTGGTTGTCTCCAGAAGTCATGCCATGCTCGCACATTTTGGGCGAGGTTCGGACTCATTTGCCGCCTGATGGTATTGACAGGCCGACTACATATAGTTGCCGGAACACTTAACTGCACTGCATATTGTGCCTGAGGCGAAAAATTGTTCAGGATTTGTTAATGAAGGCTTGCTTTGGGGTTAAATTGATCCAATCTCATCTCCGCCATCCTTTTGGCATCATTTATCATTCTAGCTATTCATCTATCACCACCTAATTAAAAATGAAATTCTCCATCAGCAAGGAAGCCTTTCTTGATGCCCTGCAGCAGGTTCAGCATGTTGTGAGTAACAGGGCAACACTTCCCATATTGTCTAATGTTCTGATTGAAGCTGCGAATGGTAAACTCAAGCTAACCACAACGGACTTGGACGTTGGTGTCAGTGGTAGTGTGGATGCCGACATTGACAAAGAGGGCTCGACCACGCTGCCCGTGAAGCGTCTGGTTAGCATTATTCGTGAGCTTCCGGCCAGTGAAGTGGAGGTTTCAGTAGATGGTAAAAACCACGCCAGTATCAAATCAGGTCCGAGCTTTTTCAAGATCATCGGTCTCGGTGAAGAAGAGTTTCCGCCACTGCCGAAATTCGAGGATTCCACGGAATTTAAAATCGGGCAGAGTATTCTCCTGGATGCCATCAAGAAAACATCCTATGCCATTTCAACGGATGAAACCCGCTATGTTCTCAACGGCATTTATGTTTCTTTCCGCGAGGGTAAGATGATCTTTGTGGCAACAGACGGCCGTCGTCTCGCCATGGTGGAAAATGATTTGGAGTATCCAGCCAGTAACGAGACAGATATTATCGTCCCATCCAAGGCAGTGGGAGAGCTGCAGCGTATGCTTGGTGGAGAGGGTGAAGCTATTGTCAAGCTGAGTGGCAACCAGATTAGTTTTGAAATCGGTGACAGTATCATTGTCAGTAAGCTCATCGAAGGAAACTACCCCAACTACAAACAAGTCATTCCCGGTGAGCGCAAGGAGCGTGTTACCATCAACCGGGAGGAATTTCTCAACACCGTTCGCCGCGTATCATTGCTTACTTCTGAGAGCTCTAACTCGGTAAAGCTATCATTCACCAAGGGGAGTATCGATGTTCAGGCCAATTCGAAGGATATTGGAGAAGCCAAGGAGCCAGTGGTGGCAGATTATGACGGTGATGATTTTGCCATTGCGTTCAATCCTGAATTTCTCATGGCGCCACTTAAAAACCTGAGCGAAGAGTCCGTTTATCTGGACCTGATTGATGGAATGAGCCCAGGAGTGATTCGTATCGATGGTTCATTCCTTTACGTGATTATGCCCATGCGTGTGAGCGCATGATCTCGCATCCGTGGTGATTTTTACAGAAAGCCTACAGGGTCGGAGACTATTCTCCGGCCTTTTTTTATGTGTACGCCTGTGATACTAAAATAGCGTGCAACATTTGTATTCATGTCTGTTATGGCCCGCTATATGCCTTCTGATGTCGGGTTGTTCCGGGGTTGGGGGCTATCGTTCCGGGTCCTCGCAGGATTCTGGACATGGAGCTGTCGCTGCCGGCGATTCAGGGCCATTATTGAGTGGTGCAGGCAAGATTGAAGCAAGCAGAGTGGTGAAAACCCAAAAGGTCAAGCCGGGTCAAATCACAGGTGTCGGCATTGAACAGCTATTCTCATTGATGCAGAACCAGCAGGTTATGCTCGTGGATTGTAGGCCAGGTATTTATTACCATTTGGGACACATTCAGGATGCCATTCATCTACCCTTGAAGAAATACGCGAGATCACTCAATACCACCAAAGGCTTGTTTGATCGCGCCCTGAAGGAAGGCAAGGTGATCGTGATTTATTGCCAGAATTTGAACTGTCCCGACGCTTACCTCTTTGCGAAAGGCATATCCGCGGAAGGATATTCTGTATCTGTCTACAAGGGTGGTTGGGAAGAGTGGAAAGCCTCCGGTCTCTAGCCTCTGTCTGTGTCAAAGGGTCGTATTGACGGGCTGAAGCACTTTTATTCGTAATACTCAGCCCAGGAGGATGTCGTTTCCCATACACGGATTTTGGCGATTTTGACATCTGCCCGTACGGGGTACTCGCTGTCGGGCTGCTCAACAAACCGGGCGAGGGATGCCTTTGTGTGTAGGTAAATGGTTCGCGCCATGACCTCCGTGGTCGGATCTTCACCTTCAAAGCCAATGATGCGATCGCCATAGGCTTCCTTGAAAAAAGCGAATTTGGGATCTTCCGTGTTCATGCACAGTGCATGGTCGT